>CACWLY010000012.1:0-40035 GCA_902761825.1 uncultured Eubacteriales bacterium | reverse complement strand
GGGAGGCGTAGCAGCGCTACGTTGACCGGAATGAAGCAACGCCAAGACGGAAAAGACACCCAAAGATGATAAGATTTTAGATTGAGAATAGTATCAGAAGAAAGCCCGTCCGGCGCGTTCACCGGACGGGCTTTGAATCGTATTACAGGGTGTTTTCGTCGCTGAGCAGCTCTGCGAGCACCTTCTCTTTGACCTGGGAAACATCGGTTTCCCGGATCTTCTGCCGGAGCGGCAGCACGGCCCGGGGAGAAACGGACAATTCATCGATCCCGATGGACAGGAAGGTTTCGGTCAGCGAGAGGTCCGCGCCCAGCTCGCCGCAGATGCCCACCCACACGCCGTTCTTATGCGCGTTGTCGCACACCATTTTGAGCGCGCGCAGCACGGCGGGATGATGCGGATTGTAGAAGCGGCCCAGATCGGCGTTCTGGCGGTCGCAGGCCAGCGTATACTGGGTCAGATCGTTGGTGCCGCAGGAGAAGAAATCGACCTCCTTAGCCAGCCGGTCGCTCATGAGCACGGCGGCGGGCGTTTCGATCATGATGCCGATCTCGATATCCTCGCTGAAGGGAATGCCCTCCCGGGTCAGCTCCTGCTTTACGCGCTCGCACATCTTCTTGGCTTCCTTCACTTCCCACACGCTGGTGACCATGGGGAACATGATGCCCAGCTTGCCGAAGGCCGACGCTCGGTACAGGGCGCGCAGCTGGGTATGGAAGATCTCGGGGCGGTTCAGGCAGATGCGCAGGGCGCGGTTGCCCATCGCGGGGTTCTCTTCCTTGGGCAGGTTGAAATAACCGATCTGCTTGTCCGCGCCGATATCCAGCGTGCGGATGACGACCTCTTTGCCGCCCATATCGCTCAGCGCCTTCTTGTAGGCTTCAAACTGCTGATCCTCGGTGGGGAAATCGTCGCAGTTGAGGTACAGGAACTCGCTGCGGAACAGGCCCACGCCGCCCGCGTCGTTGCTGAGCACGGCGGGCACGTCGTCGGGCGAGCCGATGTTGCAGTACACGCGGATCGACTGGCCGTCCAGGGTCTCGTTGGGCTTGCCCTTGAGCTGCTCCAGCATTTCGCGCATCTTCTTCTGCTCGTCCATCTTCTTCATCAGATAGGCGCGCGCATCCTCGTCGGCGTCGATCACCACGTTGCCGGTTCCGCCGTCGATGATCACCTCGCGGCCCTCGTATTCGGGCTTGAGCTGATCGCCCACGCCGATGATGGCCGGAATGCCCATGGTGCGGGCCAGGATGGCGGTGTGGCTGGAGCCGCTGCCGCCCTCGGTGACGAAGCCCAGAATCTTGCTCTTGTCCAGCTGCACCGTCTCGCTGGGGGCCAGATCGTCCGCCGCCAGGATCACGGGCACGGGGGAATCGATCCCTCCCTGCGCCACGCCGGTGAGGGCGGCGATA
Source organism: uncultured Eubacteriales bacterium (assembly GCA_902761825.1). Lineage (GTDB taxonomy): Bacteria > Bacillota > Clostridia > Christensenellales > Aristaeellaceae > SFMI01. The sequence continues at coordinate 38,623 of CACWLY010000012.1, read as the reverse complement.
ATGCGGCCGGACACGTCCTTCACGTCCGCCGCGCGGGCCTGGAAATACGGATCGTCCATGGCGGCAAACATATCGGCGAACTGTGCGGCGGTGTCGGTCACGGCGGCCTCGGCGTTGAGCTTCGCTTCCTGGATGGCCGTCTGGATGGCTTCCTCGTATTCCATGTCCTCCGCCATCATCTGATGGGTCTCAAACAGCAGCGCGGCTTCGTCGCCGGCTTCCGCCCGGGCCTTTTCGGCCAACTCGCCCAGCTGCCCGATGGCTTTTTCCTGCGCCTCCTTGAACCGGGCCCATTCGGCCTCCGTGTCTTCCACTTCATAGCGGCGGATGGTGGATTTGGCGCGCTGATAATAGTATAAAGGGCCGATCGCGACGCCGGTGGATACGCCCTTGCCCTGAATGGAAATCATACGCTGTTCCTCCTTATAAGAAAACAAACGGCTGTCGCGGGGGCAGCCGTTTGCGGGATGGGTTTACAGATTGGCTTTGAAGAACGCTTCGATGGCGGCGGCGGCGGTCTCTTCATCCGCGCCTTCGACGGTCACCTTCACGGTGTCGCCCTGCTTGATGCCCATGCCCATCAGGGCCATGAGCTTGAGCGCGTTGACGGCTTTTTCGCCCTTGGCTACGGTCACGGTGGAGGCGTACTTTTTGATCTCCTTGACCAGGACGCCGGCAGGACGGGCATGGATGCCCACGGGATCGGTGATGGTGTACTCAAAGGTTTTCATGGTTTTTCCTCCTCAATATTATTCCGCTTCGCGGATGCTGTTTATATTTATTTCGCGCCGCAGTCGACGTCCTCCAGGTCATCGCTGTTGGTCAGCAGCACGGCCACGGTGTCGCTGTAGCCGGCGGCCTTGATCTTGGCGCGGTCGAAGATGATCAGCGGCTGGCCGGCCTTCACGGCGTCGCCCTCCTTGACCAGGCAGGTGAAGCCGTCGCCCTTCATGTTGACGGTGTCCACGCCCACGTGGATCAGCATTTCCATGCCGTTGCTTTCGATGCCCACGGCATGCTGGCTCTCGGCCACGGAGGAGATGGTGCCGTCGAAGGGGGCCACCACCTTGTCGTCGCTGGGCTGGATGCCAACGCCGTCGCCCAGCACGCCGGAAGCGAAGGTATCGTCCGGGATTTCCTCGCGGGCGATCACATTGCCCTTCACGGGCTGCAGCACGGTGCCGGCCGCGCAGCGGATGACGCTGACGGTGGGCACCTCAACGGCGGGAGCAGCGGGAGCGGCCGGGGCCGCGGGCGCAAGCTTTTCAGCCGCGGGCTGCTCCTCTTTCCAGATAAACCAGGTGAGCGCGAAGGCTACGCCGGACGCGATCAGGAGCAGCAGGATATACATGACCGTGTTGTTGACTGCCGGGATGCCGGGGATGCCGGTCACGCCGTAGGTCGTAGCGCCGAAGGCCACCTTTTCGCCCGCCGCGTTGGTGCCGGAAAGGAAGGTGGCAAACAGCGCGCCAACCGCGCCGCCGACCATACCGCAGATGAAGGGCTTCATGAAGCGGTAGTTGATACCGAAGATGGCGGGTTCGGTGATGCCCAGGGAAGCGGAAAGCGAAGAAGGCAGCGCCACGGACTTGGTCTTCTGGTTATGCACCTTGAGCGCTACGGCAAGGCACGCGCCGAACTGAGCGAAGTTGGCGGCGGAGGCGATGGGCATCCAGGTGTTGACGCCGGTCTGCGCGATCATGCCGGCCTCGATGACGTTGTACATGTGGTGCAGGCCCATGACCACGGTAAAGGGATAGATCGCGCCCATGATCGCGGCGCCGATGCCGTGACCGACCGTGATAAGCCAGCGCGCGCCGTCGAGCACCCAGTTCTCCAGCACGGCAAAGATGGGGCCGATGACCAGGAAAGTGACGAACGCGGTGACGATGACCGTTACCAGGGGCGTAACGAAGAGGTCGATCATCTCCGGAACATGCTTATGCAGCCACTTTTCGATCAGGCACATGAAGAATACGGCCAGGATGACGGGGATCACGTGGCCCTGATAGCCGACCTGCGAAATGCCGAGGCTGCCGATCAGGTTCCATTTCTTGATGCCGCCGATTTCGCTGACGGTATGATTGGCGTTAATGTAATCCCACACCTTGCCGGACAGGCCAACCTTTTCGCCGTCGCGTTCCACGGTGACCAGGTTGTTCAGCAGCGACGGGTTGATCTTGCCGTCCGCTTCGGTGCCGTCAAAGGTGTCGAGCGTGGTCAGGTAGGCTTCCGCGCCGCCTCCCGGGAGAAGCAGCTTTTCGTCGTCTGTCAGGATATTGTCAAACGCCTCCTGTACATAGACGATCGGAACCGGTTCGTTGAATTTTTGCGCAACCTCCGATACTTTGCCCGCGTTCCAGGCGTTGAGCAGCGCGGGATGAACCAGCATCAGGCCGATGACCGCGCCCAGGAAGATATTGCCGCCGAACACCCGCGCCGCGGAGATAGCCACCAGCACGGGCAGCAGGGCGAAGGCGGTATTGGCTACCAGATCCAGGAAGGCGAACCAGCCGGTATCGGCAAACGCGGGCCAGAATTTCGGGATGGCTTCCACCAGACCCATCATCAGGCCGCTGGCCACGATGGCGGGCAGGATCGGAACGAAAATGTCGCCGGGGACTTTGAGAATCTTCTTCCACCAGGGCATCTTGGATGCCGCGGCGGCCTTCACGTCGTCCTTGCTGGCGGCGGAAGCGCCGGTGACGGAGAGGAATTCGTCATACACCTTGTTGACGGTGCCGGTGCCGATGATCAGCTGCAACTGGCCGTTGCTTTCAAACATGCCTTTCACGCCGTCGATTTCTTCCAGCGCAGCCTTGTTTACCTTGCCGTTATCCGCAATCACCAGGCGAAGCCGGGTAGCGCAATGGGCCGCGCTGATGACGTTGCCGCCGCCTCCGATATTGGCGGCAATCTGTTCAGCGCATTTCCGGTAGTCGAGAGCCATGAGGTTAACCCCTTTCTTATTGTATTTGTCTTAACTGGTCATTCTTCAGACAATCGCTTCATGAAAGTCATTATACATGGTTTTTGCCATGCCGTAAATAGGTTTTGTGAAAAACCGTTCATTCTTTCAGCAGCAGCGCCACCGCCACGTCGTTCACGTTTGTGCCCGTGGGGCCGGTTACAATCAGGCCGCCGGTTTTCTGCAGCGCGTGATACGCGTCGTTATCCCGGAGCACGGCGTCCACGGTCAGCCCATGCTCGGCCAGGGCGCGGCAGGTATCGCCGTCCGCGTAGCCGCCGGCCGCGTCGGTGGGGCCGTCGGTGCCGTCGCTGCCAACGGAGAAGACGGCGGCGTTTTGCATGCCGTCGATGCCCGCGGCGGCGGCCAGGGCGATTTCCTGGTTGCGCCCGCCCAGGCCGTGGCCCGTCAGCTTCACCACCGTTTCGCCGCCGGCGATGAAGGCCAGGGATTTTCCGTCCGAAGCGTGGGTTTTCAGGATCGAGGCAAGGAAGCTGCCCGCTTCCTTGGCCTGGCAGCACAGCTGATCGGTGAGCAGCGCGGGCTCGTAGCCCAGCCGCAGGCACACCTTGGCGGCGGCGGCGCACAGCTCGCGCACGCTGCCGTTGATCTGGGTATGCACGTTATCCAGCGTTTTTGGCGTTTCCACATCCAGCAGCTTTTCCGCCGTCCCGGACATTTTCAGCCCGTACTTTTTCCGGATGCGCCAGGCGTCCTCGGCGGTGGCGCTGTCCGGACAGGCGGGGCCGGAAGCGATCATGTCCAGCGGATCCCCGAGGATGTCGGAGAGCACCACGGCTTCCACCCGCGCTGGCCAGCAGAGCTGCGCGAAGCGTCCGCCCTTGACGGCGCTCAGGCGCTTCCTGATGGTGTTGATTTCCACGATGTCGGCCCCGCAGGCCAGCAGCTGCCCCGTGATATCCTGCAATTCCTCGCCGGAAACCAGGGGCTTTTCAAACAGCGCGCTGCCGCCGCCGGAGAGCAGGAACAGCACGGTGTCCCTGTCCGTCAGATCGGAGACAAGATCGAGCGCCGCCTGCGTGCCCCGGAAGGAATTCTCATCCGGCACGGGATGTCCCGCTTCATAGCAGGCAAAATTGGCGATGGGGCCTTTCACATGATCGTACTTGGTCACCACCACGCCGTTTTCGATGCGGCTGCCCAGGCAATCGGACGCCGCCTTGGCCATTTGCCACGCGGCCTTGCCCGCCGCTACCAGCAGCACGCGGCCGGGAAACTGCATGTTTTCCAGCGCCCGCCGCACCGCGGCGTCCGGCTGCACGGCGGCGATGGCTTCCCGCACGATCTGATCCGAATGATCTCTCAGTATCCGGTTCATGTTTTTCCTCCTATTGCGAAAAAGCGGCGCACTGTGTCCGAAGGCACGGTACGCCGTAATATCAGAAGATCAGACTGAGGATGAAGATTTCAACCATGGCCGCGATGCCGATGACCAGGGTCATGAGCGTCTGGGTCTTATAGCCTTCTTCCGGCTTCATTTCGCCGAAGTTGGTCACCACCCAGAAGTAGCTGTCGTTGGCGTGGGACACCGTCATTGCGCCGGCGCCGATCGCCATGACCACCAGGGAAATTTCAACCGGCGTCGCAAAGCCCAGCACGGGCAGCAGCGGCGCCACGATGCCGGCCGTCGTGGTGATCGCCACGGTGGAGGAGCCCTGCGCGCTCTTGAGGATGGCGGAGAGCAGGAAGGGGAAGAAGATGCCCATGGTCTGCAGCACGGTGGCGTTCTCTTTGATGAAATTCACCATGTCGGAGCTGGAGATCACCTTGCCCAGCACGCCGCCGGCGGCGGTGACGAACAGGATCGGGCCCACCGTTTTCAGGGTTTCGTTGGTCAGGTTGTAGAAATGCTCTTTCTTGCCCGCCAGGAACAGCTGCACGATAGCCAGCACGGTGCCAACCGCCAAAGCCATGATGGGCGTGCCCAGGAAGGTGAAGAAATCGGCGATGGCGCCCGTGCCCTTGGCCATTGCGACCACGGAGGACGTGCCCATCAGCAGGATCGGAACGATCAGGGGCGCCAGGGCGTTCAGGCCGCTGGGCAGCTGGCCATATTCGGCCTTGAGCTCCTCGTAGGTCTTCACCACTTCGCCGTTATCGGCCTTTTCATCGGCGCTCTTGATCTTCTTGCCGATGGCCTTGGCGTAGATCAAGCCCGCGATCAGCGGGAAGATGGAGCAGAGCACGCCCAGGCCGATCACCAGCAGCAGGCTGTCGCCCACGCCCAGGGTCTGCGCCGCGGCGATGGGGCCGGGAGTCGGCGGGATGAACACATGGGCGATATACAGGCCGCAGGAAAGGCATACCGTCATGGCCACGGAGGACACGCCCGTACGCTTTACCAGCGCCTTGCGGATGGGGTTCAGGATTACGAATCCGCTGTCGCAGAACACCGGGATGGAAACCACCCAGCCCATCAGCTCGATGGCAAGCTGCGGGTTCTTTTCGCCCACCAGCCGGATCACCATATCCGCCAGCTTCAGCGCCGCGCCGGTTTTTTCCAGCACGGAGCCGATGAAAGCGCCCAGGATGATCACGATGCCGATGGAGGTGAACGTGCCGGAGAAGCCCGAACCGATCACGCCGGGGATCTGCGTCAGGGGGATGCCGGCCAGTATGGCCAGCACCAGGGAGATGCCCATGATAGCCAGGAACGGATGCACCTTGAGTTTGGAGATGAGCAGGATCATTGCAACGATGGCGATGATGAACGCAATGATCAGTGGCAACCCTGTCATGAAAAACCCTCCTTGCTTATTTAGTTTTTATAGGAATCCTTGTGGATTCATTATATTCTGTCCGTCGACAAATGTCAACAAAATGTAAACTCGGAGCCGTCAGATCAGGCCCAGATGATCAAACGCCCAGGCCAGGCCGTCTTTTTCCACCGCGGGGCACACCAGGTCGCTGACTTCCTTCAGTTTGGGGCTTCCGTTGTCCATGCACACGGCGCAGCCCACCGTTTCCATCATTTCCAGATCGTTCATGCTGTCGCCGAAGCCGATGGTATCCTTTATATCCATATTGAAATGCTCGGCGATGATCCTCACGCCCCGGCCTTTGTCAAACCTGCGGTTGATCAGTTCGCCGTTCAGGCACTGGAAAGCCGCCACATCCTGGACGATAAAGTTGAAATCCTTTTCCAGCGCCTGCCGGGCAGGCTCCAGCTGCCGCATTTCGCGGCACATGAACACGATCTTGTAGATCGGCCTTCCGTCGTATTCCGCCATGGGGCGGATGTTCAGCTGCTCCGCCAGGGCCTTCCGCCAGCGCATCAGCTCGCTGTTGCCTTCGCCCGCCTGGGAAAGAAACTCGCCCAGGTCCTCGTCGCCCCAGGTGGCGTCCCTGGCTTCGATGGTGCGGAACACGCCGTTGTCTCTGAGCAGCTTCATGCCCGTTTCAAGCTGCTCCTTTTCCATGGGGCAGTCGAACAGCACCTGATCCCCGGCGAACACATGGCCGCCGGCGCAGGCGACGGCCCCTTCAAAGCCGAGGGCCAGCACGGGGGCGAGCATGCCGGGGTTCCGGCCCGTACAGAGGAACACCCGGTGCCCTTTCGTCTGGGCTGCCCGGATGGCGCGCATGGCGCTGGCCGGGGGCGTGTTGCTGCCCGCCGGCGTCAGGGTGCCGTCGATATCCAGAAAAATCAGCTTCTTTTCCATTGTTTTGCCTCCTCAATGAGTATGCGGCCGTCAGCGTCGCATTTACGATGCCTGTCGCTTGCGTATGGATTGCGGAGCGGGGGGTTGGATCTGCCTGTCGTTGTCTTTTTTTCATTATATCTTTTCTTTCGCCGTATGACAAGCCCGAATATGCCGCCAGATTTTGTTTTTTCCGGAGCTTTTTTTGCCGTTCCGTATTGCTTCGCGATCATCTATTATCCAGTATAATTGTAATACTGAGGCGTAGCAGCGCTACGTTGACCGGAATGAAGCAACGCCAAGACGGAAAAGACACCCAAAGATGATAAGATTTTAGATTGAGAATAGTATAATACGGCGAATACAGAATACAGCATATCGACGTCTGCGCGTCCGGCGCAGCGCGATCCTGCGTGAATCATATTTTGAAGGTTTACAGAATGAGAAATATATTTTCGTTTATTTTTCTGATCCTTGCCGTCGTTTATTTTTCTGATCCTTGCCGCGGCGCTATCGGTGTGTTCGCTCACCGCAAGGCGCTCGAACAAGGCGATCGACGCGTCGGTCGCTCTATTGACCGCGTCCCTGATTCCGCCCGTCATCGGCAACCTGGTCATCGTCGCTTCGGGCAGCCGGCTCGTATCGGTCATTGGCTGCTATATCTATTTTCTGGGCATGGATCTGGTGATGTATCCCCTGCTGCGGTTCACCTTTGATTACTGCCATATCACCAGGTTCAGCAAAAAGCTGAAAACGCTGGTGTATCTGCTGCTCGTTCTGGACGCGGCGCAGCTGCTTTGCAATCCGCTGCTGGGGCACGCGTTCGGCATTGAGTCGACGCAGGTGGACGGCTTCGATTATTACCGGCTGATCCCCTACCGGGGCCAGGCCTTCCATCGCGCGCTCGATTACAGCATCTTCGTATCGGTGCTCGTGATTTTCTTCATCAAAATGATCCGTTCGCCGCGCATCTATTCCGAGCGCTACTCGATCATCTTTTTCGCCATGATCGTGGGCGGCTTATGGCAAACCTTCTATATTTTCTCCAGAACGCCGGTGGATACGTCGATGATCGGCTTTGCCGTGTTCGGCCTGCTGGTGTTCTTTTTCGCGCTGTATTACCGGCCCCTGCGCCTGCTGGACCGCATGCTGGCCAATATCGCTTCCGAGCTGAAGGAGGCGCTGTTTTTCTTCGACGCGAACGGACGGTGCATATGGGCGAACGCGCCGGGCATCGCGTTCGTCGGCGTGAAAAACGAAGATTTCGAGCAGGTCTCCGACCGCCTGCGGCAGATATTCGGCGATTACGAGCAGGAAGGCAGCTCCTGGACCGCGTCGCGCATGCTTGGAACGGGAGACAGCGCCCGGTACTACGTGCTGGAAAAGCATACGCTGACCGATGAAAAAGGCCGCGCCGACGGCTCCTTCCTGGGCATACGCGACAACACGGAGGAGCAGAAAACGCTCAGGCGCGAACAGTATACCGCCACGCACGACATGAAGCGTTTTGTCAAGTGCTTTTTCTGATTTATTGACGCATTTCCCTTGACGACGTAAAGAAAAGCAGCCAAAGCAAGCTCCAAACGCGCTATGTGGACGGTTAGAAGCCATTTCCGGGGCAGGTAATATTAACCCCTTGCCCCCTTGGAAATGAGGTTGTAGTAGGGGTAAAAAGCCCGTAATCATGCGGTGTTTCGGACTGCAATAGGGCGCTAAATGTCCACATCTTTCTGCTTCTAATATCACCCTAAAGCATTGAAAAAACACACCCGGCTTGTTATTACAAACAATAGCAAGCTGGGTTTTTTCTATGTATACAACGCAGGCGTTTCTGCGTTGTGTTCGTTTTTTAGCGATCAAGACCCTGTTTGCGTGTAGGCCGCTCCCTGCGGGTTTCCTCTTTCAAAATACTGTGAACATTCCTGCGGATTTGCTCTACTTCCTTAACCTCATCTTTCAACGTGCTATACCTGTGGGATAGCTGTTGTCTTTCGGCTTACAGCTTGTCGCGCTCGGCTTCCCATTTCCTTATTGGCGGCAGCTTCTTCGGGTCAAAGCGTTCCTGCATAACATCTTTCAAATACCGTTCAGCGGCTTCAAAAAGCACAATTTCCGTATCATGAGCGGGATATTAGGAGTTAGCGGCATCAAGTGCTTTCTGCGCCTTGCGCTCCGCTCCGAAGCCTCCCGCTTCAGCCAGAAGGTACAGAACGATTTCGCGGCGTATAACCAAGCGCATCAGCTGCCTTATCAGCTGAACGTCAGCATCGGCTTCGTGAGCCATTCCCCGCGTCAGCCGCTGTCCGCGCTGATCGAGCTCGCGGATCACGAATTGTACAACGCCAAGCGCGAGCGGCTGGGCAATCTCGCCTGACCCGCGCAAAACCCCCGCCAACGGGTTTCCCTCATATACCCCGCGCCTCTTCCCCGGTTCGTCACACCTGACGGGCGGGGGATTTCTTGTTCTCAGGTTAAGACATATGCTGCGAAAAGTAAATCAAGCATAAAGGGAAACGTTCGAGAGCTCCTCGCTCTCGAGCTCTTCGCCAGGGCCCGCTTGGGCCCTGGACCCATCCCGGCGTTTGGCGCGGAGCATAAACCAGACTTGCTTCCGCCTGTTTGGCCTGCCCGGGAGCGGTGGCACACGCTATCCGACTGACAGCGGCAAGTTGCTTTTTCGACAAGCTGCGCAGCAACCGCCGCAGCCGGGGTCCGGGGGCTTTGAGCGCCCGGAAAACCTTCCCTTGGGATGGTTTTCAGCGAAAAGCGGGCCGGAAGGCCTCCCTCCTCGGCGGGAGCTCGAGAGCGAGCAGCTCTCGATCGTTCCCCTTCCATCTGTTAACTCTTTCTCTGCGTCATGGCTCTTCGCACGAGAACCGGCTTACACGAACACTTCGACCGCCGTATTGCTTTTTCCTTTTTTGCTCAGGCTGTCCACACCGATATAGCGCGCGCGGCCGAAGCCGCGCACTGAAAGGATTTCGCCCGGTTTGGGCGTATAGCCGGTATCGCGGCACTCGCGGCCGTCCACAAAGACGCGGCCCTGGGCAAAGAGCGCCTGGGCGTCGCTGCGGGAGAGCCTGAACAGGTGAGCCACCAGCGCGTCCGCGCGCACCGACGCCAGCTGCACCACCTGCCGTTCGAGGCGGAACAGCTCGCCTTCCGGCAAGCGCTCCAGCCGCGCGCAGCGCACGGTAGTCCGCCGCACCTGGGTCAGGCTCTGGGCGATGTAGGGCGCGATGCGCTCCACGCAGAAAAGATAGGCCGCCTCTTCCCGCACCACGATATCCCCCAGCAATTCACGCTCAAAGCCCAGGTTCATCAGCGCGCCGAGAAAATCCCGGTGGGTGAGCTTTTCCGCGAACCTGACGCTGGCAGGCGCAATGCGCAGGCAGGCGATCGGAAAAGGCTGCTCATAGCCGCATTCCTCCTCGCTGCCCAGGCGCAGCATTTTCCGTTCGCAGCCTTCCGCCCCGCCGAACAGCGTCCACGGAATGCGCGGCAGGCGCGGTACGGCGCGCTGCAGGACGCTCAGCGCGGCAATATCCAGAAAATTGGTAAACAAATAAACGCCCTGCGCCTCATACCGTTTAAAAAGCTCCTGAAAACGCTTTTCCTGCGTATCGTCCATTTTTCCTCCAAGTGGCGGATCATCATCTGATTTTGGTCATATTTATATCTTAAATGGTTATCTTTCAATCCGCTCGCGGCAAATTCCATCTGTAAGTGGCGGATAATATCCTGATGATCACAATCAGCGCTGCCCCGCCGATCATGGCGTAGGCCTGGCCGATCACGCCGCGCAGCAGCACGCATACCAGCGCTCCCGCCAGGGAAGCGCAGGCATAAATATGCTTGATGAAGATATACGGGGTATCCCCCGCCATCACATCCCGCAGCACCCCGCCGCCGACGCCCGACAGCACGCCGGTGAATACCGGCAGAAACATGCCGGTCTCCGGCTGAGATACATAGGCCAGGCTGACGCCGACGGCCGTAAACACGCCCAGGCCAAGGGAATCCATGGCCAGCATGGTCTGCTGGTACGCCTTATGCGTGCCCGTCAGATAATGCCGCACAGGCTTTATAAACACGATCAGCGACACGAGAATGGCGGTGAGCGCGTAAACGGGATCGCGGAAAGTGGCGGGCGGCGTAACGCCGAGCAGCACGTCGCGGATCATGCCGCCGCCCACAGCCGTCGTCAGCGCGAGGATCGCCACGCCGAACACGTCCATCCTTTTCCGGATGGCGACCACAGCGCCGGACACCGCGAACGCGACCGTTCCGATCAGTTCAAGAATCAATACGAATGTATCCATACAGTCCCTCCCAAAGACCGGGTATCTGTGATTATACTCCCGCCGCTTCCATCCCGCAAGCCCGTCCGGAAAAATAAACCATATGCAGGAATACCGCCGCTCATATCGAATGATATATACTGGAACAGGAGGATACCGCATGAACACCCTGCATCTGACCTACGCGGTAGAGGTGGAACGCTGCGGCTCCATCACGCAAGCCGCCGAAAACCTGTATATGGCCCAGCCCAACCTGAGCAAGGCCATCAAGGAACTGGAAGACGCCATGGGCTTTTCCATTTTTTCGCGCACCTCCCGCGGCGTCGTGCCCACGGAGCGCGGAAGGGAATTTCTGACCTGCGCGAAGGCCATCCTGGCCGAGCTTCGCAAAATGGAAGCGCTGAACGGCGGCTCGGACGACCGCGTCCAGCGCGTCAGCCTGTCCGTCGCGTCCTGCGGATATATGCTCGACTGCCTGTGCCGCCTGCTGGATACGCTGGACCGCAAAAAAGCCGTCGATATCCGCGTTCAGTCGCTGGAGTCGCGCAAGGCTGTCGGCGCGGTGGCCGAAGGCCGGATCTCGCTGGCCGCGCTGCATCTCGACGCCGATCCATCGGCTTATCTGACCGATCCGCATCTCGCCTGGGAAACGCTGTGGGAGTACGACGCGCTGGCGACCTTTTCGGCGCGGCATCCGCTGGCCGAAGCGGAGCGGATCACCGTCCGCGACCTGGCCGCTTATCCGCTGATCGGCAGCTGCGACGCGCCGCCCGCGCCCGGAAGCCTGCCCGGCATCTGCGTGGACGGCGTCAGGCAGCAGCTGGAGCTGCTCGCCCATTTTCCCGCGTATCTGTGGTCCGCGCCCGAAGCGCCGCAGGCGCTGAAACGGTACGGCCTGACGCAGCGCGCCTGCGAGGGCGCTCCGCATTATTACGACGTGCTCCTGTACGCCGCGGACCGGCCGCTCTCCGCCGCGGAGGCGCGCTTTGCCGCGCTGCTGAGGGAGCGTCGCCGCTGACTAATTGTTTTTTGAATGTATTTCCACTTTTTTACGCTTGACAGGAATACGCGGGCATGATAAATTATTCATAACTTCACAGAAACCTTTGATGAAGAGAAGTAGCCCGGAATTGACCCTTACAGAGAGCCGCCGACGGTGTGAATGCGGCAGGAAGCAAACCGGGTGAATGGACTTCTGAGGGCGGCCGAAAGCGGGAAAGCCGCAAGTAGCAGCCGACGGGGACCGTACCCGTTATCAGCGCGGCGCATATGCACGTATGCGGGAAAGCGCGTTTCCGGAAACGGAACGAAGCTGAGTGGCACCACGGGAATACCGCCTCAGCGCACGATACAAAGTGCGCTGGGGCGTTTTTCATTCCAAACCGGCACTCCGCGTCACGGCCGTCGCGGAAGGCCGGACATGAAACAAAAAAAAATGATTTGAAAGGTAGGTATCCCCCATGAAAAAGCTGATTGCCGTCGCGCTGTCCCTGATCATGATTTTGTCCGTTTTCTCCATCGCCACCGCAGAGGAAAAGACCAGCTTCAAGGTCGGCATCTGCAACCTGGTGGACGACGCTTCGCTCAACCAGATCGTCGCCAACATCAAAGCCCAGCTTGCGGCCATCGAGGCCGAAAAGGGCGTGACCTTCGAGATCGAAGAGCAGAACTGCAACCTGGATTTTGACCTGCTGAACCAGATCATCGCCAACTTCATCGCCGACGACGTCGATCTGATGGTGGGCATCGCCACCCCCGTCGCAATGGCTATGCAGGGCGCTACCGAAGAAAACGCGATCCCCGTGGTATTCGCCGCCGTTTCCGATCCCGTGGGCTCGGGCGTGGTCGCCAGCATGGAAGCCCCCGGCGCGAACATCACCGGCACGTCGGACTATCTGGATACCAACGCCGTGTTCAATCTGATCTTCGCGGCCGATCCCGACGCCAAGCTGATCGCCCTGCTGTACAACAGCGCCGAGGACGCCTCCACCGCCCCCATCGCGGCGGCCAAGGAGATACTGGACGCCAAGGGCGTTGCGTATAAGGAATACGGCGGCAGCAACGTGAGCGAAGTCATGGCCGCTGCCGACGCGCTGATCGCCGACGGCGCGGACGCCGTGTTCACCCCCACCGACAACACGATCATGACCGCCGAATTGTCCATCTATGAAGCCCTGGCCGAAGCCAAGATCCCCCACTACACCGGCGCGGACAGCTTCGCCCTGAACGGCGCTTTCCTGGGCTACGGCGTGGATTACGCCAACCTGGGCGTCGAAACCGCCAACATGGTCTCCGAGATCCTGGTGGACGGCGCCGATCCCGCGGCGCTGCCCGTAAAGACCTTTGACAACGGCACCGCCACCGTCAATACCGAAACCTGCGAAGCCATCGGCCTGAACTACGACGAGATCGCCGCCGTGTTCGCTCCCTTCTGCACCAGCGTGCAGCCCATCACCACCGCCGACAGCTTCGACGATCTCAAGTAATATAGTTTCGTTTCCTCAACAGCCTTTGCGGAAGGGAAGCCGCCTCCTTGCTTCCCTTCCGCATCCGTGCGTCTTTTGCAAGATTATAATTCGGAGCGCATACTTATGAGTTTAGACAAGATCCTTTCCCTGGGCCAGACCGCGCTCGAGCTGGGGCTGGTGAACGCGCTGACCGTACTGGCGCTGTTTCTCAGCTATTCCATGCTGAACGTGTGCGACCTGTCCACCGACGGCTGCTTTACCCTGGGCGCCGCCATCGGCGCGATCGTGGCCCTCAGCGGCCATCCCTGGCTTTCGCTGCCCGCCGCCATGCTCGCGGGCATGCTGAGCGGCTTTGTGACCGCCCTGCTGCAAACCCGTATGGGCGTGCAGAGCCTGCTGGCCGGCATCGTGGTCAACACCGGTCTGTACTCGGTCAACATGGCGCTGACCGGCAGCAAAGCCCAGCTGAACATGAACAAGACCGTAACCGTGTTCAGCCTGGCCAAGGACGCGCTGAAGGGCACCGCCCTCGGCGGACAGTTCAAGCTGATCGTGCTGCTGGTCGCCGTCGCGCTGGTGATCCTCTTTCTCAGCCTTTTCCTGCGCACGCGCCTGGGCCTGGCGATCCGCGCCACGGGCAGCAACGCCGATATGGTGCGCTCCTCCTCCATCAACCCGGTCTTCACGACCACGGTGGGCCTTTGCATCTCAAACTCCTTTACCGCGCTCTCCGGCTGCCTGATGGCCCAGCAGCAGAAATCCTTTGATATCAACATGGGCAGCGGCATGGTCACCGTGGCGCTGGCCTCGCTTCTGATCGGCGGCGTGTTCCTGGGCCGCAGATCCGTTCCCCTGCGGGCAATCGGCGCGGTGCTCGGCGCGTTTATTTTCCGCCTGGTCTATGCCCTGGCGCTGCGCCTCAACATGCCCGCCTTCATGCTCAAGGCCGTCTCTTCGCTCATCGTTGTGCTGGCTATTTCGGGGCCGTACCTCAAGACCCAGGGCGGGCTGATGCTGCGGCGATACCGCGCTTCCCGGGAAAGGGGGCTTGCCTGATGCTGCGGCTATGCGACGTATCGAAAACCTTCCATCCCGGCACCGCCGACGCAAAGCTTGCGCTGGATCATCTGTCCCTGCACGTACACCCGGGCGACTTTATCAGCATCATCGGCGCGAACGGCGCGGGAAAATCCACGCTGTTCAACGCCATCTGCGGCAGCTTTCTCCCCGATACCGGCACGGTCTATCTGGACGGAAAGAACATCACCATGATGCCCGAGCATAAGCGCGCCAAGCAGATCGGCAGGCTGTTCCAGGATCCCATGCGCGGCAGCGCGCCCGACATGAGCATCGAGGAAAACCTGTATCTGGCCGCGGGCATCGGCGGGTGGCTCGCGCATATCACTTCGGCCAACAAAAAAGCCTTCCGCGACCGCCTCGCCCTGCTGGGCATGGGCCTGGAAGACCGCATGAAACAGCCCGTCGGCCTGCTCTCCGGCGGACAGCGGCAGGCGCTGACGCTGCTGATGGCCACCTACCAGACCCCCAAGGTGCTGCTGCTGGACGAGCACACGGCGGCGCTCGACCCCGGCACCGCCGAAAAGGTGCTGAGCCTGACCCGCAGCATCGTGGAAGAAAACAAAATCACCTGCCTGATGATCACCCATAACATGCAGAGCGCCCTGGATCTGGGCAACCGCACGCTGATGATGGACCGCGGCAGGATCATTTACGACGTGTCCGGCGAGGAGCGCGCCAAGCTGACCATGCGCGACCTGACCGACAGGTTCCGCCAGGCCAGCGGCCGCGCCCTGGACAACGACCGCATGCTGCTGTCCTGACAGAATCATTCGCAAAAACCGGGATTCGCGAAAGAAAAACGAATGCGCCGGGCC
The DNA here is from genome assembly GCA_902761825.1 of uncultured Eubacteriales bacterium. Taxonomy (GTDB): domain Bacteria; phylum Bacillota; class Clostridia; order Christensenellales; family Aristaeellaceae; genus SFMI01. Next base: position 23,329 of record CACWLY010000012.1, on the reverse strand, counting down.
TGCGCGGCCCAAGCCTGTTTTCTTTTTCGCGAATCCCGGTTTTTTGCGCTGCGGACGTCAGAAGTCCTTGAACTCGAACCGGCGGCACCACACATACTTGCTGATGGCCGAGCGCGCCGCGCCGTCGCGCAGCGCCCAGGTGAGCAGGCCCTCGATATAAGGGGGCAGCACCTGGTTGTACTTGACCTCCAGGATGATCTCGTCGTGATCGAACGGCGGCACGGTGGGCAGGCGCGGATTGAACAGATCGATGGAGCCGACGCCGCTGCGCAGCTGCATATCGAAAGTGATGCGCACCTCCTCGGCGGGGTGCAGCCAGGCTTCCCGCAGATAGTCCACGATGACCACGGGATGCAGCAGATTGGTCCGCATTTCACGGAAAACGTCGCTGACCAGGCCCGACGCCGTGGTATCCAGCCCGGTGGGGTCGGCGGAAATCAGCTGCTCGGCCAGGTCGCGGGAAATGCCCACCGAGCGCTTGCTGATCAGGTCGCGGTACTTGCTTTTGCACTCCAGGCGGATGATGCTGTCGCTGAAATTATAGATGCGGATCCGGTATTTGTCGCGGTCCGCCGTACCGTTGATCTTGTCGTACAGCGCCGAATCGTTATAGGTGTCGAAGTACAGCGACCGGATATGATACTGGTTTTTTTCATCGCCGTGGGGATCGGGATGCAGCGTGGCGCGCAGCGTGCGGCTCAGCACCTGATACTGGATCGGCGATATGAAAAACTTGAGCTCATGCCGAAGGGGTACTGCCATAATCAGGCTCCTGTCTCATTCTGGCAGGCCACGAGCGTGGCGTCGTGCACGCCCGCGATGGCCAGCATGTTGCGCACGATATCCGAGCGGTTGTTGAGCTGCACCTCCACCGTCATTTCCGCGCCGCCGCGGGTAACGGTCTTGCTGCGGATACGGCGGAAATGCGCGTTGCGGCGCAGCTCGCTTTCGATATCGGGCTCGGCCACCAGATCGTAATGCAGCACCAGCAGGTAGGCGTTGGGATGGCGGAAGCGCACGAAGGACAAAAGGATCAGGATAATGCCGATGCCGACCACCACGACGAGCGCGATGACGTACTGCTTCGCGCCCAGCAGAATGCCCATTGTGATGGCCCAGAACATATAGCAGGTATCCAGCGGCTCCTTGATGGCCGTGCGGAAGCGCACGATGGACAGCGCGCCGACCATGCCCATGGAAAGCGCCACATTGCTGCCGATGGCCATGACCACGGGGGCCGTGACCAGCACCAGCATGATCAGCACCATGGAAAACTGCGGGCTGTACAGCACGCCGCGATAGGTGATGCGGTACACCAGCGATATCACGATGCCGGTGATCAGCGCGGAGATCAGCACCAGCAGCACGTTGGCGGGCGTAAACGAGGAAAACTGCGAAGCCCAGAAATCGCTGGATATGATATCGGACTTGGAAAGGCTGGTGAGCAGCGCGGGCACGGTATTCATGGGCATACCTCCAAATGTAAGTATCTTTATTATATAAGGGATCGGCCGAAAGATCAAGGCGCGGCGTCATTGATACAGCTTCTGCCAGTTGGCCCCGTACAGATAGGTCATGCCGTTGTTCTGGGCTTTCTCGCTGTCCCAGGTGGCTTCGGCCGGGATCAGCGGGATGCGGCCGAAATAGCTTTCCATCTGCGCGTCGGTCAGCTTGAACCATTCGGCCACCTGCCGCCAGCAGTACGCGGGGCGTTTGCGGGCGATATTGCGCAGGCGTTCCACGCGGCTGCGCCAGTAGCGCAGGCAGCCGTCCTTGGTCTGCGGCTGGTCGAAGCTGATATTTTTCAGGTTTTCCGCGGCCCAGCGGTCATAGTGCATGTCCATTTCGGGCTCCAGGATCGCATAGCACGCATTGATCTGCCGGATCATCACGTCGGTCGTAAAGGTGCGGAATATCTCGCCGAAGCGCGTAAGGAAGCGGTCCAGCATGTCGCTGTTTTCGAGCAGCTTCAAAATCAGGCTGTTGTCGATATCGTCGTTCGCACCGTGGCCCTTGGGGTTCAGATAGTTGGCGATGCCGTTGCTGTTGGCGTTGAAGAGGCCGTAGTCCATGTCGTAGAGGATCCAGCGCCATTTGCCGCCGGGCACCTTGTAATAGCGGATATTGCCCGAATCGGTGTTGGCGAAGAAGCATTCCAGGATCACGTAATCGAAGTAATTGTCGATGTCCACCCGATCCAGGATATACTGCAGATCGGCGGGATTGCGCGCAGTGTTCAGCGTTTTGACGGTGGAAATAAAGGCCTTCCATTCGGCGTTGCTGCCGTTGTTGACCTGGGTGCGCTTGGTGCCGTTGCTCTCCAGCACGTCGATCGTGCCGGCCTTGCTCAGGTCCACGCCCTCATGCTGGGCCACAAAGTACTCGCTCACGCGCTCGCGCAGGTTATAATGCCCCCAGTACCGGCCGTTGATATATACGATCACCGGCCGCCAGGCCTGATGGATGACCGTCGTATCCAGCTGATCCACCAGCAGCGACTGCACGCCGTCCACCATGCGCGTCCACACGCAGTCGTTGCCGCTGTTGCGCAGCACCAGCGAGCGGTATTCGGTATACGGGCGGTCCGGGAACGGATTGCCCTGGATATACTTGCTGCCGTAGCGCGCCTTGGCCGTCAGCTTCATGGATTTCTGCGGCATATCCAGGCTGAACTGGCCGATCAGGCCAAACTCCAGCCCCTGGCTGAACACCGTTTCGCCGGTCTGCTCATACATTTCGGCGTACGCCTCCACCCGCGCCTTGGCCTCCTTCTGCAGGCGGTACACCGGCGTGGGCCGCTTGAAGGGAATGCCGGAATAGCTGGTCAGGTCGATGCCCGCGCCGGCGGCGAAAATGCCCGTCTCCTCGTTCCACAGCCCGTCCGGATCGGTGACCAGGCACACAACGGGCAGGGTGAAGAAGGTTTTGAGCACGTAGGTGACCGACGCGGTCTCCGACGGCTGCTTTCCCGTGGCGAACGCGCGGGCGCGCACAGCCGCGGTATCGGTAACGGTAAACGGGCCGGTATAGAGCGCGCCGTCGGCCACGGTTGGCACCGAGCCGTCCAGCGTGTAATACACCGCGGTGCCCGCGGGCACCGCGATGGTCACGGTCACGTCCTCGTCGTACAGCCCGCCGGCCTGCGCAAAGCGCGGCGCAGGCGTAAAGCCCCGGAAGCCCGTTCCGTTCACCGCGCCCGGGGTTGCGGCGTCATAATAAAAAAAGCCGCCCATTCCCAGCGTCCGGCCGTAGCTGATATCGGTGGGGATCTCCGGCAGGCACAGCTTATCCAGCACGTAGCCCGTGGAATCGGAAAGCGTCAGCGTTTCGCCCCCCGCGCGGCTCAGCTTGAAGGAGGCGTGCAGCCCGCCCTGCGTATCGACGGTATTTGCGCCGTCCAGCATGACCAGCTTGTATTCCCCCGGCCAGATCACGGTGCCCGCCGGGAACTGCCATTTCCGCGGCCAGTTGATATTGTCCGACAGGCCGAAGCCGCTCAGGTCGATGGTGTCCGCGCCGTCGTTATACAGCTCCACCCAGTCCTTGTTGGGCGAACCGGAAAAGATCTGCACGCGGTCGTTGCTGGTCATGACCTCGCTGATGATCACATGCGTGCGGTTGAGCGCCCGCAGGTATTCGTCCGCGCGCGCCGTGCCGGAATCGTTGTTCGCGGCGCCCGGGGTCGCCAGCTTATACACCTGCCAGGCGTCGGTCGCGTCGTTGCGGCCGTAGCTGCAATCCACGGGCAGGTTATCGTATACCACGCGGTCGACCAGCTGCGCCAGCGCGTTCGACAGCGTGACGGTCTCGCCCTCGGCGGACAGGCTGAAATTGGTATGCGGATAGCCCGTGCCCTCGCCCGTACGGTCCTTGCCCGAGCAGAACACGATATAATACTGCCCGGGATCGATGAACGCGCCCTGCGGGAAGAACCATTTGGTCAGCTTTTCCTCGTTGTCGCTCAGGGCGTACTGATCCAGCATGACGCGCTCGCTGCCCGCGTTGTACAGCTCAATCCAGTCGGACAGATCGCCGTCCTCGTCCCTCAGCCCGCTGCGGGGCGCCGCCATGATCTCATTGATGCGCAGCGTGTTCGCCTCGATGGTATAACGGCTGAGATACGTCACATGGCCGTCCTCGGTATTGGGATAGCCCGGGCTGTACAACGTGGTGACCTCGAAGCTCCCGTCCTCCATGCGCGCGTAGACTTCGTTGGTATTGAGGGTGGGAAGCTCCACGCTGTCTATCACGTATCCCGCGGGATTGAACATATACACGGCGTCCTTCACGGAGGAGAGCTTGAACTTGGCGTGATAGGCGCGGTCGGGCTGGTTCTGGTTGGTATTGTCGCAGAAAACGATCACGCTTTCGCCGCTTTGCAGCGTATGATCGGGGAAAATGAATTTGGCCTTGTCGGGGCGGTCCGACAGCGTGATTTCGTTCAGGTTCACGGGTTCGTCGGCCGTGTTCGTGATTTCCACCCAGTCGCAGAAGCTACCCGTGTCATCGGGCAGCGCCGAACCGTTGGCGCTCATGATCTCGCTGATCACCAGGCCCTTGTACGTGCCCGCGCCGGTGCCGTCGGCGTTCATCGCCTGGTTCACAGGCTCCCAGGGGCTGACGGCCAGCATAAACGCGACAAACGCCAAAAAAAGCACCAAAACCACGGCGCGGTAATCGCGCCTGCGGGGGCGGCGCTGGCTTGTCTGCTGACTGCGGCGTACAACTTGGGGCATAGCAACTCCTTCAAATCCGTTGGAATGAATACAGTATATCACAAATCGCGCGATTTCTCCACCCGGAATTTTTTTCAGACTGTAAAATATTGCGGCGAGGGCCGCGTTAAGGGACCCCGCGCGCAAAAACGCGCATGCCGCCCGGGCATGCGCGCTGCGTATGCTGAAAAGCCGTTACCTGATCCACACGAAAGCCATGCCGGCCGTGACCAGCCAGACCACGGCAAACGCCACGGTCAGGATGCCCCGGACATTTTCCAGGGGCGTGTCCGGCGCGGCGGGAGAATCGGCGTAGCGCCGTCTGAGCAGCAGATGCGCCGCGAAGCAGCCCACCACCAGCAGGAATCCCGCCGTGGCGGCATGCTGGCCCCAAACGCCGGTAAGATACAGGATATTGAGCGCCGAGGCGAGCATGCAGACCGCCAGGATCGCCCATTGCATGATCCGCTTGACGTTCATGGCGTCAGCTCATGATCTGGCCGTCCAGCTCGGCCGCGGTCACAGCGCCCGTATCCAGGGCGATCTGCTTGAGCTCTTCATAGATCCCGGCGAAGGTCAGCTGGGAATAGGGCCGCACGAACAGCACGTCCAGGATGCCGAAGGTGATCCCCGCCAGCAGCTCCCAGCCCAGGAAGCTGAGCAATGCGACAAAGTAATCCATGCGGTGTCCGTTCATGATCTTTTCGCTGATCCGGCTGGCCTCCATCGCGGGAACGTTGGGGCAGTCGTACAGGATATAGGGCGTAAGAACATAGCCTATGGCTTTGTAAATGCCCGGGATAATGAACAGCAGGCTCCAGAGGAATGTCTTGAGATCCATCCACAGCATGCCGCCCAGCTTGCGCAGGAAGCCCTCGTCGAAGGTTTCGGAAACCGCCTGGCCCACGCTGATCGGGCTCTCGCGCCAGCAGTTGAGGAAGAAGCCGACGGCGGTCACCTCGATCACGCCGATAAGCAGCATGGCGAGGAAGCCGAAGGATACGGTGGCCAGCACGACGGTAGCCAGCACGTACACCAGCGCCATGCCGACGCATATGCCGCGGTTGGCATAGAAAATACGCTTTGCTTCCGCTTTGATTGCGGCGCGGTCAAAAGTCTGCATACTTGTACCTCCTTTTGTTTATCAGGCCAGAATGTTCCGACCGTTGACGAAAACGGCGCAGATTTCGGTGCTTACCTCGAAGGGATCGCCGTCGGCGATCACGATATCGGCGTCCTTGCCGGCCTCCAGCGAGCCGACCCGATCCTCGATGCCGGCGTGCTTCGCGGGATTGATGGTGATGGCCTGCAGCGCGTCGAAGGGATCCATGCCGCTCTTTACGGCCAAGCCGGCGCACAGGGGCAGGTATTCCTGCGGGATCACGTCGGCGTCGGTGATGATGCTGACCTGAATGCCCGCGCGGGCCAGGATGCCGGGGGTGGTAAAGCTCTTGTTGCGCAGCTCCCATTTGCTCGCGTCGCCCAGGCTGGGGCCGACGGCGCAGGGATAGCCGGCCTTCGCAAGCTCCTCCACAATCAGATGCCCTTCGGTCACATGCTCCAGCGTCAGCTTGCAGCCGAACTCCCGGGCGATGCGGATGGCGGTAAAGATATCCTCGGTGGCGTGCGCGTGCGCCTTGAGCGGCAGCTCCCCGCGGATCACCGGGCGCAGGGCTTCGAGCTTTATGTCGAAAGCGGGCAGCTTGCTTTCGTCGTCGCCCGCCGCGGCGATTTTCCGCTCATATTCGCGCGCCTTGAACAGCATTTCCCGCAGCTTGGCCGCGGTGGTCATGCGCGAGGTGTCGCACTTGTCGCGGTAGCAGCGCTTGGGGTTTTCGCCGAAGGCGCACTTCATGGCGATGGGGTTCTTGACGACCATATCGTCCACGCAGCGGCCCACCGTTTTGACGGCGAAAAAGGTGCCGCCCAGCACGTTGGCGCTGCCGGGGCCGACGCAAACGGTGGTCACGCCCGCGTGGGAGGCATGCTCCAGCGGCGGCTGCATGGGCTTGAAGCCGTCGATGCCGCGCAGGTGGGGCGTGATGATATCGTTCATTTCGTTGTAATCCGTTCCCTCGTAGCCGATACCGTATCCGGCCAGCCCCAGATGGGAATGCGCGTCGATGAAGCCGGCGTAGGCGCGGCGGCCCCGGGCGTCGTACACCGCGGCGTCGGCGCATTCGACGGACGGCGCGATGCGCTCGATCTTTCCTTCGCTGATCAGGATATCTCCGGCGAAGGGCTCGCGGTGAATGCTGTCGTGGATCAGCGCGTTCTTGATCAGGGTTTTCATACGATTCCTCCTTAATATAGCAACGGTATTTAAAGCGCTTTCAGCCAGCGGGCCGCCATGTCGATCCAGCCCTGGCATTCCGGATGGATATTGGGCTCGTCCGGCGGATAGACCTCGTCGCTGCTCAGCGACATGCCGTGCTCGCCCTTCTGGTAAATGTGCATTTCGCAGGGCACGCCGTGCTCGCGCAGCGCGCAGGCCAGCAGCAGGCTGCTTTCCACCGGAACGGCGTGATCCTCCCAGGTGTGCCACAGGAAGGTGGGCGGCGTGCCGTCCGTCACATGCTTTTCCAGCGAAACGGCGTCGCAGAGCGCGTCGTGGTCTTCGCCCAGCAGGTTTTCAAAGGAGCCGCGATGGGCGTGAGGCCCGGCGGTGATTACGGGATAGCCCAGGATCATGGCGTCGGGACGGCAGGCTTCCTTCTGCGGCATTTCCTGCCAGCGGATGCCGATGTGCGCCGCCGCGTGCCCGCCGGCGGAAAAGCCGAGCACGGCCACCTTTCTGCCGTCGCACAGCCATTCATCGGCGTGCGCGTGCGCGTAGGCCACGGCCTCGGCGGCCTCGCGCAGCGCCTGCGGATAGCGGGCGGGCGCGACCGAATAGCGCACGATCACGGCCTGAATGCCCAGCGAAAGCAGCCGCAGGGCGACGGGCTCGGCCTCCCGGTCGCTGCGATAGGCGTACGCCCCGCCGGGAAAGATCAGCGCCAGCGGGCGGCGGCGCTCGCTTTCGACGGCGCGGTTATCGATCAGGTAGGTTTCCAATACCACTTTGGTTTCCGGCAGGGTGATGCATTCGTGCCGCACGGGATCATCTCCTGTTCTTATTTTCCGGCCGCTATTTTATCCAGCGTTTCGCGTAGTATTTCTTCCCGCAGCGCGGTCAGCCATCCGGAAAAGGCGACGGTGTCGAAGGCGTAGGTCTTGTTGAGCTCGTATTCGTGCGCTTCCCAGGTGGAAAGCGGGGATTCGTTATGCTGGATCACGGCCTCCAGCTTGTCGAGCGCCTTGTACAGCTTCGATTCCGCCGTCTGCTGCGCGTCCATCTCCTCATAGAGGGCGAGCATTTTTTCCGACGCCTCCGCGGGCAGCGAACGCACCCAGCGCCGCAGCAGCGAATCCTCGGTATCGCGGTCGCTCTGCGTTTTGGCGAAGGTCGGGATATCGCCGGTAAAGCATTCGCCCAGATCGTGGATCAGGCACATGCGCAGCACCCTGTCCATATCCAGCCCGGGAAATTCGTCCTCCGCCAGAAAGGCCATCAGCGTGATGCGCCAGCTGTGCTCGGCCACGCTTTCCACCCGGCCCCCGGAGGTCGCGCAGTGCCGCGGCGTGTCTTTCAGCCGCTCGGCCGTGTGCAGGATCTGCAGGTATTCTTTCGCGTCCATACGGTTTCTCCCGGCCAATCAGTCGATAAAGTCAAACTGCATGTCTTCGATCTGCACGGTATCGCCTTCGCCCGCGCCCGCGCGGCGCAGCGCGTCGATCACGCCGGTGCGGCGCAGGGTCAGATGGAACCACTTCATGCTGTCGGTATCCTCGAAATTGACGCTGTTGATCAGCCGTTCCATTGCCGCGCCTTCCACGATATATACGCCGCCGGCCTTTTTCACCTCGTAGCCGCTCAGGTCGGGCAGATCGTCCAGGAATTCCTCCTGCTCGAAGGGCGCTGCCGGCGGCAGCTCGCGCAGCTTGTTTTCGACGGCGTCCAGCAGGCCGTCAAAGCCCTGCCGCGTGGCGGCGGAAACGGCGAAAACCGGCACGTCGGGATATTTCGCGCGGAACAGCTCCAGATATTCCGCCCCGTCGGGCAGATCCATCTTGTTGGCGGCCACGATCTGCGGGCGGTTTTTCAGGTCGCCGTAGCGCTCCAGCTCCAGGTTGATTGCGGCGAAATCCTCCAGCGGGTCGCGGCCCTCGCTGCCCGCCATGTCGACGACGTGCACCAGCAGCCTTGTGCGCTCCACGTGCCGCAGAAAATCGTGCCCCAGCCCTGCGCCGTCGCTCGCGCCCTCCACCAGGCCGGGAATATCGGCCATCACGTAATCGAGACCGTGGCGGCGCACGATGCCCAGGTTCGGGGTCAGGGTGGTGAAATGATAATTGGCGATCTTGGGCTGCGCGCGGGTGACCACGCTCAGGATGGTGCTTTTGCCCACGTTGGGAAAGCCCACCAGGCCCACGTCGGCGATGGTTTTCAGCTCCAGCGTGAATTTGAACTGCTGGGTGGTCACGCCGGGCTTGGCGAAATTGGGCGCCTGGCGGGTGGGCGTAGCGAAGTGCGCGTTGCCCCATCCGCCCCGGCCGCCGTGCAGCAGCACGCGCCGCTGCCCGTCCTCGTACATATCGGCCACGATCTGTCCGTTCTCCGCGCGGACCACCGTGCCGACGGGCACCTTGATCACCATGTCCTCGCCGTTCTTGCCGCTGCAGCGCCCGCCGCGGCCGTCCTCGCCGTTCTGCGCGCCGTATTTGGCCTTCATGCGGAAGTCCAGCAGCGTATGCATATTGCCGTCGGCAAGCAGCACGATGCTGCCGCCGTGGCCGCCGTCGCCGCCGTCCGGGCCGCCGTTGATCACGAACTTTTCCCGGTGAAAGGAGACGCAGCCGTTGCCGCCGTTACCCGCCTTGGCGATAAAAGGCGCTTTATCCACAAACAATGCCATGATTTACTCCTTTGCGGATTCGGGGGAGAAATGCTCGAACGCCCACAGCACGGCCACGCCGGCCAGCAGCGCGATAACGCCCAGCACGGAAACCGACGTCACCTCGCGGATCACGCAGCCGATGCTGCCCAGCACGAAGCCGAAAATACCCGCGTAGGTGACGGCCTCATGATGCTTGAGCAGGTATTTGATCAGCTTGGAGCAGAACACCAGCCCCAGCACAATGCCGACGCCGAAGGGCGCAAGCAGCAGGACGGCCTGGCCCATCGCGCCGCCCGAGCCCGTCAGGGCGGCCACCGCCGCGATAATGGTGGGATACACGCCCAGCAGCAGCATCACGAAGGAGCCGCTGATGCCGGGGATGATCATGGTGGAGGAGGCGATCGCGCCGTACAGCAGCATCAGAAGCATCTGGCCCGCGCCCGCGCTGACCATGGACGCGCCGTCCTTCGCGGCCTGCTTGGCCTCGTCGTTATTGCCCGCCAGGATCATGGGGATCATGACGGCGAAGCCGATAGCGAACGCGACGACCGCGCCCGCGCTGATCTTCACCCTGCCGCCGGACATGAAGGCGTTTTTAAACAGCATGGGCAGGCTGCCCAATATGACGCCGACGAAGAAAAGGAAGGTTTCGGAGCGGTATTTGCTTTCCAGCAGCCAGTTCATCAGCTTGCCGAACGCCAGGATGCCCACCGCCGTGCCGGCGGCGAACATGACCAGGAATTTCCATTCCTTTTTGATGTTGCGGATGGGGTCGCTCAGGATGCCGATCAGGCGCTCGTAAATGCCGAACACCACGGCCATCGTGCCGCCGGACACGCCGGGGATCACGTTGGCGAGGCCAAACAGCACGCCGGCCAGTACAAAAAACAGTTGCTGCGTCATGAATGATTCGTACTCCTCTGGAAAAATCGGCGCAAGAATACGCCAATTTGATATTATACATGAAAACACAGTAAAAGTACAGCAAAATATGGCAGAAGCCGCGGCTTTGATATAAAATGGTATGATTGGGTGATAGTCACAGGACGGTCAAGCTGTTACAATAGAGTCATACCTAACAGGATGGAGGAAACTGCCATGAAGCGCCGTACAAATCGTATCCCGGTTATTCTGCCGGTACTGCTCATGCTGCTCAGCCTGTTTCCGCTCTCCGCGTCAGCGGACGGCGAAGACTGGGCGGAGGCGCAGATCCTTGAGGTGTCAAACTACAGCCACTATTATCAGACGGGACAATACTACGAGGGCGCTTTCGTTCTGTGGAAGAGCAATGTCCTGATCAACAACGTCCCCATCCAGACCGATACCGGCAGCGACTATATCGTCAACTACAGCGACGAGCAGCTCGCGGGGATGGGCGTTCAGATCGTCTGGCTCGACAGCAACGGCCAGCCGGCCGTGATCGACTACGACAGTCCGAACACCCACTACTTCGGCGGACCCGCCCGCGTCGGACAGTATACCGTCAGGGTCACGCAGACGCTGAACGGCGAAACGCGGGATATTTCAGCGCCTGTCAGCTTTACGATCACCGCGACGGCTTTTTCCCGCTTCACCGACTACGACAATATCGAAAGCGGCGCGCGCTACTATCTCTATTCCATCGCGGGCGAAATGGACGGCCAGCTCTACGTTATGGCCATGCCCACCGTCGAGGCGACGCTCCGGCAGCCCGCCATTCCCGTATCGGAGAACGAAAACGGCTTGATCTACCTCGGCAGTAACCGCGAGAACGTCTTTATGCTCAAGCGCGACGCTCATATGGTTGACGGCCATTATCTCTATCATCTGACCACCGGCACCGCGCTGGACATCTTCTTCAACGGCGGCGGAGGCAACGGCATTGCGCGCGGGCGCGGCGGTCTGACCGGGGACGCCGGCTTCTATATCGACACCGACCCGAACAACGGCTACGCGGCTACGATTTACGAACCGAATATCGGCCACGGACCGTTCCTGCTGGCGAAGGATGGGAGCGGCAGCGTCTTCTTCACCCGCGGATCGTATTCCGATGGCTCGGTGAGCCCGTCGGTCGGCGCCGTCGCGGTCGCGCCGGTTTATCTCTACTGGAACCAGGAGCCGCAGCCGATATACAGCGGCCACAGCTATGAGTTCCTCGACACGCCCTACGACAAGGAGTACGACGGCGATCCCATCGACTTCGACGAGAATAAGAACATCTCCGTGGACGGAGGAAAAACAAGCTGGGCGGACCTGGTCAACGCAGGCGAGGCGCGGCTGATCTGGCGTCTGTGGCAGGGCAAAGAGACCGTGGAGGTGGAAGGGCCTCCGTATGAGGTCGGGCTGTATATGGCTGTGATCCAGGAGCCCGGCAAGGAAAAGCCCGGCAAGGAGGGAGACGGAACGTCCCCGGATTCCGGCAAACCGTCCGACAGCTGGATCGACGTGTGTTCCGAGGGCTTTGGAATCACCAGCGGTCACATTCACCAGTACGGCGAGCCGAGCTGGATCTGGCGCGGAGCCAGCGCGTTCGCGACCTTTACCTGCTCCGACTGCACGGACACGCCGCCCCATTCCGAAACGATCGCGGCGACCGTGGACTCCGAGACCTCCGGGGACGGAAAGACGGTCACCTACACGGCCTTCGTCGACTTTAACGGCGCGCGCTACACCGACGTCCACAGCGAGGACGTGACGCACAGCGTTTTCTTTGTGAGCAACCTCGATATTCTCAGCACTCAGACCGTCAGGCACGGCGAGACCGCGCAGCAGCCAGACGATCCGAGCCTGGAAAACTGGTGGTTTATCGGCTGGTATGCCGACGAAGCGCTGGAAACGCCCTTTGACTTTTCCACCCCCATCACGGCCGATACGCCGGTCTATGCCGGGTGGATACAGCCGGACCTTTCTATCCCGGCGGAGGTAACAGCCATCGGGGACGAGGCGTTCCGCGGCTGCGCGTTCCGTTTCGCGCTGCTTGGAGAGGAGACGGAGCGCATCGGCGAGCTGGCCTTTGCCGACTGCCCGAACCTCGCGTACATCTACATCCCCGCGAGCGTGACTGAGATCGATGAAAACGCCTTCGGGAGCCTGGAGACGCTGACCGTTTTCGGGCAACGGACCAGCGAAGCGCAGCGCTTCGCCGCTTGGAAGGGCTGGACCTTCCGTCCCGTCAGCGCGCAGGACGCCGTCGGCGAGCTTGACTGAACGCAGAACACAGATATGCCATCGACCGGAAAAGGAGGCGCGCCATGGCCCCGGACAGGCAAAACCGGAATACCGCGGTTTTTCTCGGCGTACTGGCTCTGGCCGGCGTCTGCAATCTGTTCACGCGTTCGGCCGCGCCCTTTGTCGGAACGCTGATGTTCTGCCTGAACTTTGTGCTTTATGCCGGCCTGCTCCTGTTCTGGCTCCGTTCCGTCCGCGAACGGCTGCTGCCGACCAAGGCGCGCTCCTATATCATCGCGGCCGGGCTGCTGATGCTGGGCTATCTGCTGCTGCGCGTTATCAAATACCGCGCCGTGCTCAATGTTCCCGCTCCCTCGCGCTACGCCGTCTACGCCTACTGGACGCCGCAGATCCTGATCCCGACGCTGTTTTTGATGCTGTGTCTGCGTATCCGGCGCGGCGAGGACGGCCGGGGAGCCCGCAACGAATGGCTGCTGCTGATACCGGCCTGCGCGCTCGCGCTGATGGTGATGACCAACGACCTGCACGGCTTCGTTTACCGGCCGCGGGTCGCGGTCGCGGACTTTTTCTTCGTGGCGGAAAGCTATACACTCGGCCCCGGCTTTTATCTGCTCTACGCCTGGATGGGCCTGACCGCAGCCGCCGGGCTGTTCCTGCTGCTCATGACGGGAAGACGGTCCGCCCGCGACGTCCTGCCATTGCTGGGACTGGTAGCGCTGTGGTTCGCGCTGATCGAATGCTGCATGCTGTTCCTGAACCGTTACAAACTGCCCGTGTTCTTCAATATACCGGATATTCACATTTTCTGCATGCTGGGCTTTCTGGAGATCTGCATCCGCCGGCGCCTGATCCCCTACAACGAGAACTATACCGGCTTTTTCTCGGCGCTCGAACTGCCGGTGCTGATCACGGACAGAGCGCTTCATCCGGTTTATGAAACGAACGCGCCGCTTCCGGCAACGCCCGGACAGCTCCGCGCGTCGCTCTCATCGCCGCTCTACCTGCAGACGGACACACGCCTGAGCGGCATGCCGCTCGGCGCGGGCTACGTTTTCTGGACCGAGGACGAGACCGCGCTCCACCGCGAGCGCCGCCGTCTTGATGAAGCCAATGAGCTGCTGAGCGAGGAAAACGAGCTGATCACCGTGGAAAACGAGCTCCGGGAGAAGCAGGCGCATCTGGACGCCCAGGACCGGGTCTATGACCGGATCGCCGCCGCGCTCTGCCCGAAGCAGAAACAGATCAAGGCGCTGCTCGCCGCTCACGAGCCGGGAACGCCGGCATTCAGCCGGGCGCTCGGCCTCTGCTGCGTGCTGAATGCCTGGTCGAAGCGCAAGAGCAACCTGCTTCTGCTTTCCGATGAGGAACTTCCGCAGCCCAACCGGGAGCTGTTTCTGGCGCTGCAGGACTCCGCGCGCTTTCTCAAATACTGCGGCGTGGAAGCCGCCGCCATGGGAGAGGAGTATTCCGCGCTCCCGCTGCCGGCGATCCACGCGCTCTACGACGCCTTTGAGACGATCGTGGAAGCCTCGCTCCCGGCGCTGAAGCGCATGACGGTCTCGATAACGCGGGACGGCGTGCGTCTCGCCATAGAGACGGACGCGCTCCCGCCGCTTCCCGAAACCGGACTGAAAACGGAACGCCGGGACAGCGAAGGCTATGTCTTCCTGACGCTCCACGCGCCGGAAGGGGAGGTGGCGCAATGAGCCCGCTTGCGGCAATCCGCGGCTCCGCTCTCTGGCTTTTGCTCTGCCTTGCAGCGCTCGCGCTGGTGCTCTCGCAGCTTGTCGTGCTGTTTCAGACTGTGAGTTACCGGCGTTTTCGCCTGTCCGCCGCGCTGAATCTGCTGTTTGGCTTTGCGCTGCACGCGGTGCTGATGGATTGCGCGATGGCGCAGATCTCCTCGGAGGCGGACAGGGCGCTGATCTTCGGGCCTGTTCAGATGAAGCTGTTTGCGCTGCCCTGGGCGGTTTACGCGCTCCTGGAAGCGCTTTCCGGCGCGCTGCTGACGGGCGTTGCCCGCAGGCTCCGGAAACACCGGCGCTCCGTCCTGACGCCTGACGCCATCCGCGAGGCGGTGAACCTGCTGCCCGAGGGGCTGTGCATCAGCGCGCCGGACGGAACGGTGCTGCTCTCCAATCTCAGGATGAACGCGCTCTGCCACGCGCTCTTTGACGCCGCGCTCTCCAACGCCGCGCTGTTCTGCCGGCAGCTTCGCGAGCGCGGCGAGGAGCAAAACGGCAGCCTCCTGCTTCGCGCGCCGGACGGCAGCATCTGGCTTTTCACGCAGAAAGAGCTGATAACGAACACGCAGCAATTTCATCAGCTGACCGCCGTGGATGTGACCGAGCGCTACCGGATCATCGAGCAGCTGCGGGAAAAGCATGACCGCCTGACGGATATACAGAGGCGCATGCGGGCGGTCAGCGACCTGTCCGGGGATATGTTCGTGGCGCGGGAGAAGGCTGTCGCTCGCGCCGCGCTGCACAATCAGCTGGGGCAGGTGCTGCTGATGGGTCAGCACTATCTCGAACACCCGCAAAGCGTCAAGGCGGAGATCGTCGCCATGACCACGGCGCGAATGAACGCCTTCCTGCTGGGTGAGACACAGGAACCGGAGTCTGAGCGGATGGACGCGCTGCAAAGCGCCATGCTTATGGCCGAAAGCATCGGCGTCGCGGTGACGCTGCAAGGCAAGCCGGCGCAGGACGCGGCGCGGCGGGAGCCGCTCGCTTTTGCGATCCGGGAGTGCGCCGCGAACGCCGTCAAGCACGCCGGCGGCGACGCGCTCCGGGTGGAGATCGCAGACCGGGACGGCGCGTCCGTAATCCGCCTGCGCAATAACGGCAGGCCGCCGAAAGGCCCCGTCGCGGAGAGCGGCGGGCTGCTGTCTCTGCGCCGCCGCGTCGAGGAAACGGGCGGCCGGATGGCAATACGGAACGAGCCGTCCTTTCTGCTCACGCTGGATCTGCCAAAGGAACGGACGGAAGCGCAGATATCCGGAAAGAATCAAAAGGAGGCGCAAACGAATGGATGAGCGCGTCAGGGTCGTTGTCGCGGACGACCAGAATATATCGCGGGGCTTCTTTGAAATGTACGTTCTCTCGGCAAGCCAGTATCGGCTGCTGGCGGGACTGCGCACGGCGGAGGAAGCGCTGCGCTTTGCGGACGAGCAGGAGATCGATCTGATGATCCTCGACATCATGATGAAGTCCGGGATAGACGGTCTCAGCGCGGCGGGCGTGATGAAGCGCAGGCACCCGGAGACGAAAATCATCCTGACGACCTCGGCCTCGGAGACAAGCTGGGCGGACAAGGCGCGCGCCATCGGGGTGGAGAGCTTCTGGTACAAGGAGTACGACGAGCACAGTTTGCTCGATATCATGGATCGGACGATGGCGGGAGAATCGGTTTATCCGGGCGAATCGCCGCGCGTGCCGTTCGGAAAAGCGGAGAGCACCGATCTGACCGCGCGCGAGCTGGACGTGCTGCGCGAGCTGACCGCGAGCCTGACCAACGAGGAAATCGCCGACAGGCTTCACATATCGGTCAACACCGTCAAGCGGCATCTGCAGAACATCATAGAAAAAACGGGCTTTGAAAACCGTCTCGATCTCGCGATGAACGCCAAGCTTCTCGGCCTGGTCGTTCACGACCGGGACCGGATGAAACAGACGGCCAACGAGTAGCGGATCAAACACAGCGCGGCGGAAAACGGCGGGGGGGCGCATACCCCGCCCGAATCGCCGCCTCACGATCAAAAACGGCAATTCCGGCCGGAGGGAGGCGTAGCAGCGCTACGTTGACCGGAATGAAGCAACGCCAAGGCGGAAAAGACACCCAAAGATGATAAGATTTTAGATTGAGAATAGTATTACGTCAAAAAAACCTCTTTTTTACAGCGGCTGGAAAAATATTGCGGCCCCCTTGCAATCTCTATCCTTTCGGGGTATAATACTTTTGTTGCGCGCCCGTAGCTCAGTTGGATAGAGCGTCAGACTCCGACTCTGAAGGCCATGCGTTCGAATCGCACCGGGCGTACCATCAAAAAAGCCTTGAAAGCATTGGGTTTTCAGGGTTTTTTCTTTTTCTGTATTTTTCTTCTTCGCGCAAAGTGTCAAATCTTTATGCAAGATCAGGAAAGATGCGCTTATCAGTCAGGCCGCGCTGACGCGGATTCGCGCCGGTAAGCATGTTCCGTCTCGGATGGAAAACGCGGGAAAGCAATCACTTGACTTTTATGTTATATATGATATAATTGGACTGAACAAAAGAAGGGGCATGATTGAATGGCGTGGACGGTAGACTATTATCGGACGGTTCGCGGAGACCAGCCGGTCAAGGCATTCATCGACAGCCTGCCGGTAAAGCTGCGGGCAAAGAATATGCGGGAAATTGCCATGCTGGAGGAATTTGGCACGGAAATGCCCGCACCGTATGTAAAGCAGCTGCGCGGAAAGAATAATGAAGGGCTGTGGGAATTGCGGGTAAAGCTATCCAGCGATATAACGCGCATATTCTACTTTTATCCCGAGGGGAACAGAATTCTCCTGCTGCACGGCTTTCTCAAAAAGACCGAAAGCACGCCGCCTGGTGAATTGAAGATCGCGCAGTCCCGTATGAAGGACGCAAAGATGAGGAGGTTATGAATATGAGTGATTTCCGGGAACACTTGGCGGAGCAGATGAAAAATCCGGAGTTTGCCGCCGAATATGAAGCATTGGAAGCGCAGTATTCTTTTGCGCGCCAGATGGTCGCCGCAAGAATCGCGGCAGGGATGACACAGGCGGAGCTTGCCGCGAAGGTCGGCACATCCCAGGCTAACATCTGCAAACTGGAACACGCAGAATTGAATCCTTCTTTTTCTTTGGCCCAGCGCGTTGCGCATGGCCTCGGAAAGCGGCTTGCGCTTTCGTTGGAATGATTTCTTAAACACAACACAAGCGCCCCCGGCCGGGGGCGCTTTTTCTTTGCCGTCAGACGCGCGGAACGCAGCGGGCAGGCGCCGGCCCGGTCACGCTCCGGCCTGCGCGCGCATTTTCATGAAGCGGCTGTACAGCGAAGATAGCAGCAGGCTCAGCAGCAGCTCGGCGGCCGCCAGCAGCTCGTATTTCCAGCCGGTCGGCAGGCCGCGCGTCAGGGTGATCAGCGTATGCGCGTATTGAATGACCACGAAATGGATCAGGAAGGCGTAGCCGCTGAGATTGCCGAGCGCGACCGTCAGCGGGTTTGTCAGCGCCGCCGTGATATAGCCGCGGCGGCAGGCGAACAGAAACACCCACGGAGCGGCCAGCGTCAGGTAAACGGTAGTCCAGTTATGGAACGCCCGCGGCAGGGGGGACGCGGCGTGATGTCCCATCCACCAGATCCCGGCCGCCGTCCATGCCACGGCGAGCAGTTCCGCCGCCGTTCCCTTCCAGTCCGGCTTTTCCCGCTTTTCCGACGCGGCGAAGTACATGCCCAGGCAGCAGCCCACCCAGAAATCCCCCAGGCGGAACAGCGGAAAACAGTACATGAACCAACTGTACAGGTTGCTTCCGGTATTGCCGCTCAGCGTAAAGGGCAGGCACGCCGCGGTCTGAAGCAGCGGAGCCAGCAGGCACAGCGGCAGCAAGGCCGCCTTCCGCGGGCGTTTGACCGCGCGCAGGAGGAGCGGAAACATAAAATAGAGAAAAGCCGACGCCGACAGATACCAGGCGACGCCGTTCAGCGATACGCAGAATTCCCTGTCCGGAACCCAGCTTTGCAGCAGCAGCACGTTCATCGCCGCCTTGAGCATCAGATCGCTCAGCGTGCCCTTGGGAAAGCCCTGAATAACCGCGCCGATCAGCAGCAGCGCCAGGCTCAGCACCATGGTGATCAGATGCAGCGGATACAGCCGGGCGATATGCCGCCGGGCGAAGGAGAAGCAGGCCCGCGGGGAAACCGGCAGGTTTTCCTCCCGGTAACGGAAGGCGAGCAGAAAGCCCGACAGCGCGAAAAAAGTCGGAATGCTCAGGCACGTAAGCTCCGACCTGTGATCAACGTGCACCAGAAAAACGGCCAGAAATGCCAGCGCGCGCAGCGCCTGCAGCGAGTCGATTCTGTCCGGGCTGTCCGTCCGCCGGGTCTTGATCGGGTACATACGACGCCTCCATGCGTTTTTTACGCTTTTCAGTATACCGAAAAACCGGCGGAATGACAAGCGCCGGTTCAGTTCCGACGCCCGAAATCGCCCGCCGGGCGGCCTTCATCCAAAGGCCGGAGCCGGTCCCTGGCCTGCGGCGATTCAGCCGCCGGGCCGTTACGCGCGTTTCCGCGCCGGGATAATATAAAATTTGGGAACAGAAAATCCATTTACGACATGTTAAATATCCTTTATAATAAACGTATCAGACAGGCGCGACGGTATGCGCGTCAATATAAAAGTGGGAGGATTCAATCCATGAAAAAAGCCCTCTGTCTTCTGCTGATGGCAGCCATGCTGCTGTCCGGCATTGCCGCGGCCCATGCCGAGCCGCTGTCCGGTGAACTGATCATCGCCAGCCGCTACACCGGCGTTCAGGGCGACGCTTTCACTTCCATCATCGAAGGCTTCCAGGCGGAAAACCCCGGCGTGAAGGTCGAGAACCAGGTGTTCACCTCCGACTACGAAGACCTGATGAAGGCCAAAATGGCCGCAAACGACCTGCCCGACGTGTTCATGACCCACGGCTGGTCCATCATGCGCTACAAGGAATACCTGCTGCCCCTCAACGACGAGCCCTGGGCCAAGGATATCGTGCAGGGCCTGAACAGCTCGATCCTGGATGAGGACGGCAAGGTATACGTGCTGCCCAACACCATCGCCTGGACCGGCGTGCTGGTGCAGAACGAGCTGCTCAACGAGCTGGGTCTCGAGATCCCCAAGACCGTGGAAGAATTCATGCATTGCTGCGAGGTGGCCAAGGACGCCGGATACGTCGGCGTTTACATGGCCGGCAAGGATACCCGCAGCCCCGCCTACGTGCTGAACCTGATAGCCCCCTCCTTCCTGCTCAACGGCGCGGACGCCGCGGAGATCGGCGCAAGCCTGCAGGACGGCAGCTTCGACTGGGGCAAATGGGCCGCCGTCAACGAATTCCTGATGGCGCTCAAGGATAACGGTTATCTGAACGTGGACTGCGCCACCGCCGATACCGCGTTCCAGAGCGAAACCCTGGTCGCCAAAGAATCCCTGTTCATCTTCCAGCGCAACAGCGTGCTGGTGGAAGCGTGGGATATCGATCCCGAAGCCGATCTGGGCTTCATTCCCCTGCCCGCCAAGGACGCCAGCGAAGAGGCTTATCTGGTCGGCGGTGAAAGCCAGGCCTTCGGCATCTGGAAGGACAGCAAGAACATCGACGCCGCCAAGGCTTTCCTGGCCTACATGGCCCGCCCCGAGAACATTAAGCTGATCGCCGAAGTCTGCGGCGAAGCTCCCGGCCTGGAGGGCGTGGAAGTGGACAGCGGCAACCTGACCAAGTGGTTTGAAGCCTGGGCTGCCACCAAGACCCTGCCCTGGTTCGACCGCGTCTACCTGCCCAGCGGCATGTGGGCCACCATGCGCGATACCGGCAGCGCCCTGATCGGCGGCGAAAGCACCATCGAGAAGGCCGGCGAAACCATGCAGGCCAGCTACGAGCAGCTGCGCAGCCAGAAGTAACCTGTTTTCCGTCTGCCCGCGGCAGACAAAGCGAAACGGTGATGCCCGGTTGTCAAAGCCGGGCGCACCGTTTCGTCCTATAAAAAAGCGCAGGTGATACAGCTATGTTCAAGAAAAAAGCAGGCGTCGCCTCGGACAACCAGGTCGTGCTGGTCATGACGCTGCCCGCGGTGCTGCTGATGATCGTATTCGTGGCCGTGCCTCTGGTGATGGGCGTGCAGATTTCCCTGACCAACTGGAACGGCTATTCCCAGGACTTCACTTACAACGGCCTCGCCAACTACAAAAAACTGTTTTCCGATCCCATGTTCCTTCGGGCCTTCCGCAACACCATCATCTATGGCTTTGGCAGCACGCTGTTCCAGACCATTCTGGGCGTGCTGTACGCGTTGCTCCTGCAGCGCGCGTTCGCGCTGCGCGGGCTTGCGCGCACCATCATCTACCTGCCCGCCATGATCGCTCAGCTGCTCGTCGGTTACGTATGGTACTTCATGGTGCAGTACAACCGCGGCGCGCTCAACGATATCGTCATGATGCTGGGCGGCACCAAGCTGGACTGGCTGGGCGTGGGCGACCGCGCCGTGATCATCATCATGATCATCAATACCCTGAACTTCTGCGGCAAGGCCATGATCATATACATCGCCGGCCTGAACAGCATTCCGGATATGTACTATGAAGCCGCTTCGGTGGACGGCGCAAACGGCTGGCAGCAGTTCTGGGGCATTACCATGCCGCAGCTGATCCCCGCCATCACCACCAGCACGCTGCTCAACCTGATCGGCGGCCTGAAAATGTTCGGCCTGGTGATCTCCACAACGGGCGGCGGCCCGGGCTACAGCACGCATTCGCTGTCCAGCCTGATCAACTCGCTGTACTTCTCCTACCAGGATGCCGGCTATGCCTCTGCGGTCGGCGTGTTCACCTTCGTGTTCATCATGGCGGTCAGCATCGTGATCCGCTGGTATCTGGCAAAGAAGGAGGCGGCTGCGCAATGAGAAAAAGGAATATACGCCGGGCGCTCGTCAAAAACCTGCTGTCTTTGCTGATCATCGCTATTCATATTTCCCCGTTCTATGTGCAGCTGATCATGGCGCTGAAAACACGCCGCGATTTTTCCAGCCGCTGGGTTCCCCCGGCATCGCCCACGCTGGATAACTTCACGCTGGCCCTCAAGGGCGGCGAACTGATGCAGTCGATCCTCAATACGGCGATCATCGTGCTGATCGCCACCTCGCTGATCATCGTGATCGGTGCAATGTCCGGCTATCCGCTCGCGCGCTACGGCACCAAGTTCAGCAAAACGCTGTCGCTGCTGCTGCTGGGCGTCATGATGGTGCCGCCGCTGAGCGTGCTGGTGCCCCTGTACCGCGAGCTGGTGATGATCAAAGGCATCAATACCTTCTGGGGCATCATCATACTGTCCATCACGTACGGCTTGCCAACCTCGATCTTCATGTATACCAACTTCATCCATACCATCCCTGTGGCGCTGGATGAAGCGGCGCTGCTGGACGGCTGCTCCAAATACACTATCTTCTTCCGCATCATCATGCCTTCGCTGAAGCCCGTGACCGCCAGCGTAGCCATCCTGACGGGCATCAACATCTGGAACGATTATTCCTTCCAGCTGTATATCCTGCAAAAGCCCAAGCTGCGCACCATTACGCTGATGCTCAAGACCTTCTTCACCGAGGGCAACACCAACCTGAACGCTGCCGCGGCGGCTTCCTGCCTGGCCATTTTGCCGCTGATCGTTATCTATCTGTTCCTGTCCAAGTACTTTGTGCAGGGCGTGGTGGACAGCGCGGTGAAATAAATAAGGAGGAAATACCATGCGAAAAGCGTTATGCGCCCTTATGGCCGAAGCGGGTGAAAAGCTGCTGGCCGCGCACCGGGATCTGGCCGTCACCGAAAAGGAAGGGCACGCCAACTTTGTCACAAACGTGGATCAGCGCATGCAGGACCTGCTGATGGAACGCCTGCGCGCGCTGTGCCCGGAGGCGAAGTTCATCGGCGAGGAAAAGGAAAACGAACGGCTGACCGACGCGCCAACCTGGGTGGTCGATCCCATCGACGGCACTACCAACTTTATCCATGACTACCGCTGCAGCGCCATTTCCGCCGCGCTGCTCGTAGACCGCAAGCCGCTCGTGGGCTGCGTCTGCCATCCCTACCTGCGGGAGGTGTACAGCGCCGAGCGCGGCAAGGGCGCTTTCCTGAACGATCGCCCGATGCGCGTGGGCAGCTTCGGCCTGGAGCGCGCGCTGGTGGGCTTCGGCACGTCGCCCTATCAGGCCGAGCTGGGCGCGCCAAGCCTGGATATCGCCCTGGCCTTCCTGCGCCGGGCAGCCGATATCCGCCGCTGCGGTTCCGCCGCTATGGATCTCGCCTACGTCGCCTGCGGACGGCAGGACGTGTTCTTCGAGCTGAACCTCAAGCCCTGGGATATCGCCGCGGGCTCGCTTCTGGTCACGGAAGCGGGCGGCGTGTTCGATATGCCGCTGCTGCCCGCCCCGGACTTCGATACCCCAACCACCATGCTCGCGGCCAACGCCGCCTGCGCCGCCCCCGCGAAGGAGCTGCTGCTTTCCCTGCTGAAAGCGCACGGAATCGACCAAAACTACCTCGAATCGCTCGCGCGCTGAAAAAGCCGCTTTACCAACGCCAAATGCCCATGTCTCTCCCCGAGGCATGGGCATTTGGTATGATCTAATATTATTCACGTATTAAGAGCCATGATGCGAAGGGTGAAATAAGAGCAGGGAAGGAAACGTTAGGGCCTACGCGGCCCTAAAACCCGCGCCAAAGGGCCCGCTTGGGCCCTCTGGACACCCATCCCG
>CACWLY010000011.1 GCA_902761825.1 uncultured Eubacteriales bacterium | reverse complement strand
GAGTCCTTCCTGTGATAGTTTGGTTTGGCGACTTTACTTTATCACTTGACTCTCTGTTTTTCTATACCCTATGTTACCGATCTATTGTACCTCAACAGAGCGGACAGTGACGGACGAAATCCGGCGATTGACAAGATTAAGCAAACGTAATAAAATAATACGGATATGTTGTAATTTTGTATGGAGAGCCGAATGAACGCAGAGAAAGAGAACAATTACACCCAGCCGGAAAAGCGCGCGCTGTCAGCGACAGGCGTTATCGTGCCCGCCGCGGTCGTTATCCTTTGCCTGCATGCGGTGATCATTTTCAATACGCTCCGCATCAATCGCATCGGCCAGCTGATTTCCGGGACGATGCAGAGCATTTTCAGCTATACGCAGGCGGCCAAGGAGTTTGAGCGCAGCGCGGATACGCTGACGGACTACGCGCGCCTTTACGTCGGCACCGGGGATGAAACCTATCTGAGCCGCTACTTTGAAGTGCAGGAATCGCTCCGCGGACAGGACAACGAGCTGGGGCGCATGATATCGGGCAGCCAGGACGGCGCCGCATACGCGCAGATCGCCGAAGCGCAGCGCATCCTCCAGGAGCGGGCGCAGCTAGAATACCGCGCCATGCATCTGTGCTCCGTGGCTTACGACGCCGACGTGAGCGATTTTCCGCAGGTCGCGCAGGCGATCATGACGGCGGAGGAAAGCAAGCTGGAAAAGGACCAGTCCATAACCGCCGCGTCCCAGCTGCTGAGCAATACCGAATACCTGAAAAGCCGCACGCGCCTGCATGAGTATATCGACAGCGCCATACAGACCGTTACCGCCCAGACCTCCCGACAGATCGGCGTGCATCAGGAAACGCTGAACGGCTATCGCACGCTGCAGTCGGTGGTGACGATGGTCATCATTTTCGTGCTCTGCCTGATGTGCGTGCTGCTGTTTGTTCTGCTGGTGCTGCCGCTCAAGCACAGTGTGGACGAGGTGCAGCGGGGGGACGCGATTCCCTCCAACAAAGGGCTGGACGAAATACGCCGCCTGGCGGCCTCCTATAACGAGCTTCTGTATCACCGGCGGATGCTGGAGAACGACCTGCGTAACCAGTCGCAGACCGACGCGCTGACCGGGCTGCCCAACCGCCTGGCATTTGAAAACTATATTTCCCGCATCGACTGGAAAAACACCCATGATTCCATCACGGTCTTTTCGCTGGACGTGAACGGCCTCAAGGAGAAAAACGACAGCAAGGGGCACGTGTACGGCGACGAATTGCTGCGCGACGCCGCCGCCTGCATCCTGGCCGCATTCGGCGACGAAACCGGAAAGAACTGCTTCCGCTTCGGCGGGGACGAGTTCGCCGCCTTCTGGATCGGACGCGAGCAGAGCGAGATCCGCCAGGCGATCGACAAGTTCAATCACGATCAGGACCTGCGCGGCGTCAGCATTTCGGTGGGGTATACCTATGCCGAGGACCTGAGCAAGTCCAGCGTGGATACGCTGTTCGAGCTGGCCGACAAGAGCATGTACGAAGAAAAGCTGAAGCTCAAGCATATCAAGCCGCTGAGTGTGAGCTGACAACAATGCGAAAGACCGCGGAGCTTTTCCGCGGCTTCTTTTTTGCCGCCCGCGCGATCGGGCGGAATGAATACCGGGAGGGATGACGATGCAGTACAGAACCGATCCCAAAAGCGGAAACCGGCTGTCGGCGCTCGGGTACGGATGCATGCGCTTTACCAGGCGCGGAGGGGCCGTCGACCAGGAGAAGGCAAACCGTGAAATGAAGCTGGCCCTCGATCTCGGCGTCAACTACTTCGATACGGCGTACATCTATCCGGGCAGCGAGGTCTGCCTGGGGAATTTCCTGCGGGAATACCAATGCCGCGATCAGGTGTATATCGCGACGAAGCTGCCGCAGTACCGGGTGCATGCGATCGGGGACGCCGACCGCTTTTTCGGCGAGGAGATCCAGCGGCTGGGCACCGATCACGTGGACTATTATCTGATGCATATGCTCAACGACGCCCAGAGCTGGCAAAGGCTGTGCGCGCTTGGGATCAGGGAATGGATCGCGGAGAAAAAGGCGAGCGGCGCGATCCGGCGTGTCGGGTTTTCCTTTCACGGCGGGACGGGCCAGTTCAAAGAGCTGGTTGACGCCTACGACTGGGATTTCTGCCAGATCCAGTTCAATTATATGGACGAGCACAGCCAGGCCGGCGTCGAGGGGCTCCGGTACGCGCACGGAAAGGGCTTGCCCGTGATCATCATGGAGCCGCTGCGCGGCGGCAAGCTGGTCAATGGGCTGTCGAAGGAAACGCGGCGCGCGTTCGACGCGGCGCAGCCCAGGCGCACGCCCGCCGACTGGGCGCTGCGCTGGATATGGAACCATCCCGAGGCGACGGTCGTGCTTTCCGGCATGAACGACGAAACGCAGGTGGAGGAAAACTGCCGTATCGCGTCCGAAAGCCTGCCCGGCGCGCTGTCGGCGGAGGAATTGGGGCTGTACGGCCGGGTGCTGCAGGCCATGCGGAAAAGCATGAAGATCGGCTGCACCGGCTGCGGATACTGCCAGCCGTGCCCGCGGGGCGTGGATATCCCCACCTGCTTCGCGATTTATAACGCGAGCTACGCGGACGGTCTGATCTCCGGCATGAAGGAATATGTCATGTGCACCACGCTGCGCAAGGCGCGGAGCAACGCGGGACTGTGCGTCAAATGCGGCAAGTGCGAGCTGCACTGTCCCCAGCATCTCCCGATCCGCGACGCGCTGGACAGCGTCAAAAAACGCCTGGAAAACCCGGCGTACATAATCGCCGCCAAAGCGCTGCCGGCTTTTTTGAAATACTGATGCCAAATTGACCAGAATGCCCATTCCCTTTGCGCCGCGCCGCGGGTATAATAGGCACGCCGGTCTGAAAGAAAAGGGGGAGAGGACATGGTGTTTGCCGGGCTGCAAAAGCTGACGCTGCTGGATTATCCGGGGCATACCGCCTGCACGGTGTTCACGCAGGGCTGCGATTTCCGCTGCCCGTTCTGCCATAATTCCTCCCTGCTGGAGACCGGCGCGGCGCCCGAGTATCCCGTGGAAGAGGAAGCGGTGCTCGCTTTTTTGAATAAGCGCCGCGGCACGCTGGACGGCGTGGCGATCACGGGCGGGGAGCCGCTCCTGCATCCCGAACTGCGGGATTTCGTGCTCCGCGTCCGGGAAATGGGCTTTGCGGTCAAGCTGGACACCAACGGCAGCCACCCGGAATACCTGCGCGGACTGATTGACGGCGGGCTGGTGGATATGGTCGCGATGGATATCAAGAACTGTCCGGAGCATTACGCCCGCACCGTCGGCGTGCCCGGGCTCGATCTGACGCCGATCCGGGAAAGCATAGCGCTGCTCAGGGAGACCCGCGTTCCGTACGAGTTCCGCACGACGGTTACGAACGAGCTGCACAGCGCGGAGGATATGCGCGGCATCGGCGAATGGCTGCGGGGCGATTACCCCTATTTTCTGCAGCTGTACGTGGACAGCGGACGCGTGCTGCGCTCCGGACTGACCGCGCCGACGCCTGAAAAAATGCATGAATTCCGCGGCATTCTGCTTCCTTTCCTGCCCAAAACGCAGATACGCGGCCTGGATTGAAAAAGATCACCCGCTCCCGCACATACAATATGTTGTATGTGCGGGATTATTTTTGTTCAACATATTGACAGAGCGCTGTGCGTGTGATATCATGGCCCTGTTCGTTAAAAAGTGCTGAGATACGCACCCGCCATAAAAAGGAGAAAGCCATGTATAAGGTAATGAAGCGCGATGGCACAGTCGCCGACTTTGACATCGCCAAGATCAGCCGCGCCATCACCAAGTCCTTCGACGCCGTAAACGTCAATTATCATCCCACCGTCATCGATCTGCTGGCCCTGAAGGTCACCAGCGATTTCGCCTCCAAGATCAAGAACGATCTGATCAGCGTGGAGGATATACAGGACAGCGCCGAGCGCGTGCTGAGCCAGGCCGGCTATACCGACGTAGCCAAAGCCTACATCCTGTACCGCAAGCAGCGTGAAAAGGTGCGCAACGTCAAGGCCGCCATGCTCAACTATAAGGATCTGGTGGACAGCTACCTGGATTCGAGCGACTGGCGTGTAAAGGAGAACAGCACGGTCACCTATTCCGTGGGCGGCCTGATCCTGAGCAACAGCGGCGCGATCACCGCCAACTACTGGCTTTCCGAAATCTACGACCAGGAGATTGCCGAGGCCCATCGCAGCGCGGCCCTGCATCTGCACGATCTGTCGATGCTCACCGGCTACTGCGCGGGCTGGAGCCTCAAGCAGCTGATCCAGGAAGGCCTGGGTGGCGTGGGCGGCAAGATCACCAGCAAGCCCGCAAAGCACCTGTCCTCCCTGTGCAACCAGATGGTCAATTTCCTGGGCATCATGCAGAACGAATGGGCCGGGGCTCAGGCGTTCAGCAGCTTCGATACCTACCTTGCGCCCTTCGTGAAGGTGGACAACCTTTCCTATTACGAAGTCAAGAAGTGCATCGAGAGCTTCATTTTCGGCGTCAACACGCCCAGCCGCTGGGGCACGCAGGCGCCCTTCAGCAACATCACCCTGGACTGGACCGTTCCGAACGACCTCAAAAACCTGCCCGCCATCGTGGGCGGCAAGGAGATGGACTTCACCTACGGCGACTGCAAAGCCGAAATGGATATGGTGAACAAAGCCTTCATCGAGATCATGATCGAGGGCGACGCCAACGGCCGCGGTTTCCAGTATCCCATTCCCACCTACTCCATCACCCGGGATTTCGACTGGTCCGAGACCGAAAACAACCGTCTGCTGTTTGAAATGACCGCCAAGTACGGCACGCCGTATTTCAGCAACTACATCAACAGCGACATGGAGCCCAACGACGTGCGCAGCATGTGCTGCCGCCTGCGCCTGGATCTGCGCGAGCTCCGCAAAAAGAGCGGCGGCTTCTTCGGCAGCGGCGAAAGTACGGGTTCCGTGGGCGTTGTGACCATCAACCTTCCCCGCATCGGCTATCTGGCCAAGGACGAGAAGGATTTCTACGAGCGGCTGGACAAGATGATGGATATCGCCGCCCGCAGCCTCAAGATCAAGCGCACCGTCATCACCAAGCTGATGAACGAGGGGCTGTATCCCTACACCCGCCGTTATCTGGGCACCTTCGACAATCATTTCAGCACTATCGGCCTGGTCGGCATGAACGAAACCTGCCTGAACGCCAAATGGCTGAATAAGGACCTGACCTATCCCGAGGCCCAGGATTTCGCCAAGGACGTGCTCAACCATATGCGCGAGCGCCTGAGCGACTATCAGGAGGAGTACGGCGATCTGTACAATCTGGAGGCCACTCCCGCCGAGAGCACCAGCTACCGTCTGGCCAAGCATGACGTGGAGATGTATCCCGATATCCTGACCGCCAATATGAACGGCACGCCCTACTACACCAATTCCAGCCACCTGCCCGTCGGCTATACCGAGGATATTTTCAGCGCGCTGGACGTGCAGGACGAATTGCAGACGCTCTATACCAGCGGCACGGTGTTCCACGCCTTCCTGGGCGAAAAGCTGCCCGACTGGCGCGCGGCCGCGGCGCTGGTGCGCAAGATCGCCGAAAATTACCGCCTGCCCTACTACACCATGAGCCCCACCTATTCGGTGTGCAAAAACCACGGCTATATCACCGGCGAGCACTATACCTGCCCCAAGTGCGGCGGCAATACCGAGGTATACAGCCGCATCACCGGCTACTACCGCCCGGTGCAGAACTGGAACGCGGGCAAATCGCAGGAGTTCAAGGACCGCAAGGTATACAACATCGGCAACAGCCATCTGACCCACCAGGGGCCGCTGCAGGCGGGCTGCGTCAGCTGCGTGCCCACCCGCATCGATACGCAGGTGAAGGAAAAATACCTGCTGTTCACCACCAAGACCTGCCCCAACTGCCGCATGGCCAAGATCATGCTGGACAAGGCCGGCGTGCCGTATGAAAACGTCGACGCCAACGAGAACGCCGACATGACCAGGGAGTTCGGCGTCATGAGCGCTCCCACCCTGGCCGTGGTGCGCGGCGACGACGTGACGCTGATTCAGAACGCCAGCAATATCAAGGCGTTCACCGAGGAATTCGTCGGCGCGAAAGCGTAAGCCCCGCGGAATAAAGGGGAGCCTGCATGGCCCCCTTTTTTGTAAGGAGAAAGCATTATGACCGATATTCTCATCATCGGCGGCGGCATCGCGGGACTGACCGCAGCGCTGTACGCCCTGCGGGCGGGCAAAAGCGTGACGGTCATCGAGAAGGAAACCTTCGGCGGCCAGATCACCTCCAGCCCCCGGGTGGACAATTATCCCGGCCTGCCCGGCGTCAGCGGCAACGAACTGGCCGACGCCCTGCTTTCCCAGGTGATGGATCTGGGCGGCGGGATCGAAATGGAAGAGATCAGAAGCCTTGAGAAGACCGGAACCGGCTTTATCGTGGATACCGGCCGGAAAACCTTTGAAGGCCGCGCGGTGATTCTGGCCACCGGCGCGCGCCACCGCCCCCTGGGCCTGCCCGGGGAGGAGAAGCTGGTGGGCCGCGGCGTCAGCTACTGCGCCCTTTGCGACGGCGCTTTCCACAAGGGCGAGGACGTCGCCGTGGTCGGCGGCGGCAACAGCGCCGCGCAGGCGGCCGCGTTCCTGGCCGATCTGTGCCGGAGCGTCACCGTGATCCAGGAGTTTGATCATTTTACCTGCGATCAGCGCGATTACGCCGCGATGGCGGCCAAAGGCAACGTGCGGGAAATGCTCGCGGCCAAGGTGACGGCGCTCGCCGGGGAGGACAGGCTCGGCGGCGTTACGGTTGCCGATCAGGCGACCGGCGCTGAAAAGCGGCTGCCCGTGACCGGGCTGTTCATCACCATCGGCAGGCTTCCCGATACCGAGCCCTTCCGCGGCCTGATCGCCTGCGACGATCAGGGATTCTTCATAACCGACGAAGGCTGCGCCACCGGCGTGCCCGGCGTCTGGGCCGCGGGCGACTGCCGCAGAAAGGCCGTGCGTCAGCTGACCACCGCCGCCGCGGACGGCACGATCGCCGCCGTCGGCGCATGCAGGTATCTCGACGCGAAAGAATAAAATCGCCGCATCCCGGCGGACAGGCACACAAAGGCCTGTCCGCCGTTTTTTGCTTTGACGGCGCGGCGCTTCTGCTTGATATTTTCACATTATTCTCCCTTAAAAATGTGCATTTTTTATAAAATATGGTGGACAATTGGACGGATATATGGTATAGTATAGACAGTTCGGTGCGATTCTAATGCGGCAAGCCGCATTGAATAAAATAATTTTAAAGGAGACCTCATTATGAAAAAGGTTCTCGCCCTCGTACTGGCCCTGGTTCTGACCCTGGCCGCCACCTCCGCGCTGGCTGATATCGTGATCTGCCAGAACAAGGTGGAAATCACCGAAGCCATGCAGGCGTATGCCAAGCTGTACACCGAAAAGACCGGCGTTGACGTCAAGGTCATCACCGGCGGCGGCTCCAGCGACTACAACACCGTACTGAAGGCCGAAATGCAGTCCGGCCGCGAGCCTGACATCTGGGTCATCGAAGGCAAGTCCGGCTATGACCTGTGGAAGGACAAGATCGCCGATCAGACCGGCGCCGAGTGGACCAAGTACACCGGCTCCGCTTACCTGGACGGCGACAAGGTCGTCGGCTTCCCCGTGGCTGTGGAAGGCTATGGCCTGGCCTACAACAAGAACATCCTGGACAAGGCCGGCATCGATCCCGCCACCCTGACCAACTTCGACGCCCTGAAGGCCGCCTTTGAAAAACTGGACAGCATGAAGGCTGAGCTGGGCCTGGATATGGTCGTCTCCATGGTGGCCGGCACCACCACCGGCATGACCTGGGTAACCGGTCTGCACAACTTCAACGTCTACCTGGCCGGCGGCCTGCAGCGCGGCGACAGCACCATCATCGACCTGGTGCTGGAAGGCAAAGTGGACGAAGAACGCTTCCATCAGTATTGCCAGTATGTGGCCCTGCTGTTCCAGTACAGCACGCAGGAAATGCTGCTGAACGGCACGCAGGACAGCCAGCTGGCCGCCTTCGCCAACGGCAAAGCCGCTTTCTATCATCAGGGCAACTGGATGGATCCCAACCTGATCAAGCTGAATCCCGAGTTTGAGATCGGCTATGCGCCCCATGCCTTCCTGCACGAAGATACCGACGGCATCCTGGTGGACGCTCCCTCCTGGTATGTCGTCAACAAGAACGGCAACGTGGATGAAGCCATCGCTTATCTGAACTCCCTGCCCCTGACCGAGGAAGGCGTGGATTACATGCTGAACAAGGCCGGTATGTTCGTGGCCTTCAACAATGTGGAATCCAAGTCCGAGCTGCCTCTGACCAAGGCTGTGATCGACTGGTTCAACGCCGGCAAGACCTACAGCTGGCAGCAGTACAAGCTGCCCGACGGCTTCGGCATGGGCACGCTGGGTATGTACTATGAGCTGCTCGCGCAGGGCGCCATCGACGTGGACGGTTTCGAGACCATGATGAAGGACGCCATCGCCGGCATCGCCAAATAATCAAACCGACCTGACCTGCGGGGCCGCGCCCGGGATTTCCTTCGGCGCGGCCCCTTTCGTCAATAATCAACGATAGGGGGGGGAATCCGCATGACCAGCAGACAAAAGCGTAAGCTGACGGAATTTCTGTTCCTGGTGCCTACGCTGCTCGCGTTCATCATGGTCATCATCATCCCGTTCATATACGGTATCTTTTACTCCTTTACCGACTGGCAGGGCACCGGCACATACAGCAAAATGGTGGGCCTTGAAAACTACAAGGCCATCTTCCAGGAGCCGGCCTTCCTGCATTCCTTCCTGGTGACGCTGAAATTCACCATCTTCAACATCATCACCGTCAACGTGGTGGCCTTCCTGATCTCTCTGCTGGTCACCAGCGAGATCCGCGGCCGCAACGTGTACCGCGCGGGCTTCTTCGTGCCCAACCTGATCGGCGGTATCGTGCTGGGCCTGGTATGGCAGTTCACGTTCAGCAACATCCTGCCCGCCATCGGCCAGAGCATCGGCTGGGAGCTGCTCAGCAAATCCCTGATCAGCAACAAGGATACCGTGATGTTCACCCTGGTCACCGTGAATACCTGGCAGTACGCCGGTTATATCATGCTGATCTACGTGGCGTCCATCCAGGGCATCAGCAAGTCCGTCATGGAGGCTGCCGAGGTGGACGGCGCGCGCTACTGGACGCGCATCACCAGGATCCAGATCCCGCTGATGGCAAACGCCTTCACGATCTCGCTGTTCCTGACGCTGACCAACAGCTTCAAGATGTACGACGTCAATGTCGCCCTGACCAACGGCGGCCCCGTGGGCATCTTTATGAACAAGCCCGTACAGAGCTCCGAGCTGCTGGCCCTGAACATCTATCAGACCGCCTTCAAGTTCAACAACATGGCGCAGGGCCAGGCCAAGGCCGTACTGTTCTTCATTGTGCTGACGGTGTTCTCCATTATCCAGGTCTCCTACAACAAGAGCAAGGAGGTTGAGGCGTAATGGCAAAGAAACAGCAAGCGCAGATCGAGCGCATGGCGGGCTCGCAGCCCCATCCCGGACGGCGGCTGGCCCTTGAGATCGTAACGCTGATCCTCTTTATCCTCTTCATGATGCCCTTCGTCATCGTGGTGCTCAACTCCATGCGCACCAACGCCGAGATCATCAACAAGCCCGTGGGCCTGCCTGAAAGCGTGGGCAATCTGTTCGCCAACATCAAGGAAGTGTGGAACAATCCCACCTTCAACTTCCTGACCGCCGTGCGCGACAGCCTGATCATCACCGTGTTCTCCCTGGCCGCCATCTCCATCTTCTCGGCCATGGCCGCCTGGGTGCTGGTGCGCAACAAGACCCGCTGGTCCAATCTGGTGTTCCTGATGTATGTGGCCGCCATGGTTATTCCCTTCCAGGTGGTTATGTTCCCGCTGCTGACGTGGTTCAAAAAGGTGGGCGATTTCATCCATATCCCCATGCTGCGCAGCTATCCGGGCATCATCTTCGCCTATCTGGGCTTCGGCGAAGCCATGAGCATCTTCATCTTCCACGGCTTCATCAAGAGCGTGCCGCTGGAGCTGGAGGAGGCCGCCGACATCGACGGCTGCAGCCGCGCGGGCACCTTCTTCCGCATCGTTTTCCCGCTGCTCCAGCCCGTGTTCGTCACCGTGCTGGTGCTCAACGGCCTGTGGATCTGGAACGACTACCTGCTGCCCCTGCTGCTGCTGGGCGCTTCGGGCGATATCCGCACGATCCCGCTGGCCGTGCAGGGCTTCAACGGCTCCTTCGTGAAGCAGTGGAACCTGATCATGGTGTCCACGCTGCTGGCCATGCTGCCCA
The DNA here is from genome assembly GCA_902761825.1 of uncultured Eubacteriales bacterium. Lineage (GTDB taxonomy): Bacteria > Bacillota > Clostridia > Christensenellales > Aristaeellaceae > SFMI01. The sequence goes on along the minus strand of CACWLY010000011.1, from coordinate 25,030 downwards.
TCATCATCCTGTACATCTTCGCGCAGAAGTACATCGTTCAGGGCATGGTGGAAGGCTCCATCAAGTAATACAGCTCATGTACCGTGGGGCGGGGATTCCTGCCCCTCTTTTTGGGAGGAAACATGCAGACAGAGAAAAAAGCCTGGTGGAAGGAAGCGGTCGTTTATCAGATCTATCCCCGCTCCTTCGCCGATTCAAACGGCGACGGCATCGGCGATCTGAACGGCATTACCGAGCATCTGGATTACCTGAAAAACCTGGGCGTGGACGTGATCTGGTGCAGCCCGTTTTTCGCTTCGCCCAATCATGACAACGGCTACGACATTTCGGATTACTACGCCATCATGAAGGAATTCGGCACCATGGCGGATTTCGACCGCCTGCTCGGCGAAGTGCACGCGAGGGGCATGAAGCTGGTGATGGATCTGGTGGCCAATCATTCCTCCAACGAGCATCGCTGGTTTGTGGAAAGCGCCAAGGGCAAGGACAGCCCGTACAGGGATTACTACATCTGGCGCGACGGCGTGAACGGCGGCCCGCCCAACAACTGGGGCAGCTGCTTCTCCGGCTCCGCCTGGGAGTACGACGAAAAGAGCGGGCAGTATTACCTGCATCTGTTCACCCGGGAACAGCCTGATCTGAACTGGGCCAATCCCGCCGTCCGCGACGGCATTTTCAAAATGATGGCCTGGTGGTGCGACAAAGGCATCGACGGTTTCCGCATGGACGTGATCGGCATGATCGGCAAGGAAAATTACAACGACGGGCCGGTCGATCCCGGCGCGCTGTACGGCAGCTTCGCGCCTTCCTGCCAGCACACCGAGACCACCCATCGGTATCTGCGGGAAATGCGGCGGCGCGTGCTGGACAAGTACGATTTGCTGACCGTGGGCGAAACCAGCGGCGCGATCGAAAACGTGCTCCGCTACGCCAACGAGGACGGAAGCGAATTGAATATGGTGTTCACGTTCGACCATAACGACGGGCTGAACGACGGCACCGAGCTTGGCAAATGGAGCGATCACGGCGCGCCGCTGTCCGATGTGCGCGCCACCATGAACAGCTGGCAGACGGCCCTGCAGGGCAAAGCCTGGGGCACCGTGTATCTGGGCAATCACGACCAGCCCCGCCAGGTAAGCCGTTACGGGAACGACAGCGAGCTGTTCCGCGCCGTCAGCGCCAAGATGCTCGCCACGCTGATCCATACCCTGCGCGGAACGCCCTATGTGTATCAGGGCGAAGAGCTGGGCATGACCAATATTTACTTTACCGATATCAGCCAGTATCAGGACGTGGAAAACCATAACGCCTGGCGGCAGTGGGTGGAATCCGGCCGCGTGGACGCCCAGGATATGCTGCGGTATTTCGCACGCATCTCCCGCGATAACGCCCGCACGCCCATGCAGTGGAGCGCCGCTCCCAACGCCGGCTTCACCACCGGCACGCCGTGGCTGCCGGTCAACCGCAACTATCTGCTGATCAACGCGGCGGATCAGATCGCCGATCCCAATTCGGTATACAACTATTACCGCAGGCTTATCGCCCTGCGGCACGCGCATCCCGTGATCGTGTACGGCAGGTTCGTTCCGCTGCTGGAGGACGATCCCTGCGTGTGGGCATACCGCCGGGAGTATGAAGGGCAGACGCTGACCGTCGCCCTCAACTGGACCGACAAAAAGGCGCCCTGCGCCCTGATGGACGAGACGGAGGGGACCGAGCTGATTTCCAACTATCCCACCCATCAGCGCGGCCTGCTGCAGCCCTACGAGGCCATCGTAAAGCTGAGCGCCCGGTAAACGGAGCATATCGCGGCCCGCCCGCGCATACCCTCTCGGGAGGTGATATGCGTGCGGCGGGCTTTTTTGCTGCTTGGAGCGATCGTGATACTGGCTGCCTGCGCCGGGCAGCAGCCCGAAGCGGTGCGGACGGCGGCCGGAGCGCCGGACAGCAAATGGATCCTGATCGAGACTGACATGAAGCGCCTGACGCTCTACCAGGGAACCTCGGTGATCGCCCGCTATCCCATCGCCGCGGGAGCCTGGGCCACGCCTTCGCCCATCGGCGTCTTTTATATCAACGGCAGATTCCGCACCGAAATGTCGGGGTTCGGAACGCGGTTCCTCAGCCTGAACGTCCCGTGGGGAAAGTACGGCATCCACGGAACGAACCGGCCGGAGTCCATCGGGGGGAACGCCTCTCACGGCTGCATCCGGCTGCGGGTGCAGGACGCCGAAAAGCTGTACGCGCAGACGCCGGACTGGACGAAGGTGGTGATCGAGGGCGGAGCTTACGGCCCGCTGGGGGACAGCCTGCGGCCGCTGCGCCCGGGCGACCGCTGCGCGGCAGTGCAGCTGGTGCAGCGGCGGCTGAGCCAGCAGGGGTTTTACTTCGGGAGCGCCGACGGCGTATACGGGGACGGGACGTCCCGGGCGGTGCTCGCGGCGCGGAAAAAGTATGGGCTGAGCGATCAGAACGTGGTCGATTATGCGCTGTACGCGAAGCTCGGCATCGCGCTGTTTGAGTAATTTTGCGGGAAAGCGCCGCATAGAATGGTACCATGGAATTGCTGAAATGTTTTCCGCAGCCCCTGCAAAGGGAGCTGGGATGCCTCGATCCCGATACGATCTGCGATATCCGGCTGTTTGCCGGACGCCCCTGCGCCGTATACGGCACGGAAGGGGAATACATGACGGAATACATCCTGGAGGCCGGCGAGCTGGACGACCTGGCGCAAAGGCTGAGCCTGCGCATGCTGCGCCTGTCTGCCGGCGCGAAGGAAGGCTATATCACGCTGGAGAACGGACACCGGATGGGACTCTGCGGGCATGTGACGCCCGAGCCGGAAGGGCTGCTGCTGCACGGGATCGGCAGCGTATGCATCCGCGTGGCGCATGAAGCGCCGGGCTGCGGCAGGCGGCTTGCGGCCTGCGTCCGGCAGGGCGGCGGCGTGCTGATAGCCGGCGCGCCCGGCAGCGGAAAGACGACCATGCTGCGGGACGCCGTGCGCATCCTGTCGGATGAGGGCACGGTGGTCGGCCTGGCGGACGAGCGCGGCGAGGTCGCGGCCTGCGTGGATGGCGTGCCGCAGCTGGATGTGGGCATGCGCACGCACGTGGTGGACGGCTGCCCCAAGGGCGCGGCCATGCGCTGGCTTCTGCGGGCCATGAGCCCGAGGCTGCTGGCGACCGACGAACTGTACGGCGCAGACGAATGCCTGGCCGTGCGCGAGGCGGCGGCCTGCGGCGTGCCGGTGCTCGCGACGGCGCACGCGGGCAGCGCGGCCGATCTGTGCGCGAGGCAGGGCATCCGCCTGCTGCTCGCCGAAGGAACGGTGTCGCGGGTCGTATTCCTGCATCAAAGGCGCGTTCTGCTGATTGCGACCGCCGGGGAGGTGCTGGAAGGCGCATGCTTGGCCCGCTGATGCTGGGAACGGTCTGCGCGGCGCTTGGCGCGGCTGCCGCTGTGCGCCTTCGGGCGCGCTGCGCGTATCTTCGCGCCTGGCAGCGCGCGCTGACCGCCATGTACGCTTCCTGCGCTTTCGCCCGCTCGACCTGCGCCCAGATCCTGCGTGCGGGGGCCTATGACGTGCCCGCGCTGCGCGATATCGCGGGCGCGGTGGAGACCGAGGGCGCGGACGCCGCGGCGATGCTTGAGTCAAAGGGCCGCGGGCGGCTGCTGCGCGCGGAAGAATGGACCGTGCTGCTGTCGGTCCTTCGGGCGCTTTCGGCCGGCGGGCGCGGGGAGATCGGCGCGGCCATCGCCTATGGTCTGGAACGCTTCGGGGATTTCTGCCGGGACAGCGACCGCAGGCGCGACGCCGACGAACGGCTGTATGTGACGCTGGGGCTTCTGTCCGGCGTCTGCGTTTTTCTGATACTTTGGTAAGGGGGAGGCAAGGCATGCAGGTGCAGCAGCTGCTTCGCATCGCGGGGATCGGCATTCTGGTCACGGTGATCGCCCAGATCCTGAACCGGGCGGGACGGGAGGAGCTTGCCACGCTGACAACGATCGCCGGGCTTGCGATCGTGCTGACGCTGGTGGTATCGCTGGTAGCCGAGCTTTTTTCCAGCGTCCAGAGCATTTTCGGCCTGTACTGATGGAGAGCTTCTGGAAGATCCTGGGTCTGGCGGTCGCGGCGGCGGTGATCGGCCTGACGCTGAAAACGGCGGACAAACCCATGGGCTGGGCCTTTACGCTCTTCGCCGGCGCGGCGCTTCTGGCCGCGCTGATCGATCCCTTGCGCGAGGCGGCGGAAACGCTGTCCGGGATCGCGCGCGCGGCGGAGAACGGCAGGGAGCAAATGACGCTCATCCTGAAAATGCTGGGCGTGGCTTTTGCCGGGGAGCTGGCGGCCCAGGCGTGCCGGGACGCCGGAGAGGAGAGCATCGCGCTGCGGGTCGAAATGGGCGCGAAGATCATGCTGATGACGCTTTCGGCCCCGATGCTCCGGCAGATGGCGCAGCTGATCGGAGAGCTGACCGCATGAAAAAGCTGCTGCCGACGGTGCTGCTTTTGCTGCTCTTTTGCCGCCCGGGACAAGCCGAAGGGCTGGACGAAGGGCTGAAAAAAGCGCTGGACAGCGTGGACGTGCCCGCGCTGGAGCAGGTTTCCGGCCAGCGTGGGATCGGCGATCTGCTTTTGCGCCTGGCGAAGGGGGAAGCCGTGTGGGACGCCGCCGAGACCGCCCGGGCGATGGGCGAAGCGGCTTTGGGAGAGATGAAGGTCAGCATGACGCGCATGCTCGGGCTGATCGCGCCCGCCCTGCTGTGCGCGCTGGCGGGCAGCGTGGGCGGCGGCAAAAACGGCGTGGCGGACATGGCCGAAAGCGCCTGCTTCCTGGTGCTCGCGTCGGTGCTCGCGGCCGATCTGCGCATCTATCTGGGGGAGGCCGACCGGACGGTGACGCGCATGGCGGAATTGATGCGCACGCTTTTTCCCATGCTGCTGACGCTGCTCGCGGCGGTGGGCGCAACCAGCGGCGCGGCGCTGTTCAAGCCCGCCATATCGGCGGCGAGCGGCACCATGACGGCGCTGGTGCGCAGCGTTTCGTTGCAGCTTGCGCTGGGCGTTGCGGCGGTCACGCTGCTCGATCATCTGTCGCCGCGCATGCGCCTTTCCAGGCTGGCCGCGCTGCTGCGCTCAGGCGCTTCCTGGACGCTGGGAGCGGCCTTTACCGTGTTTATCGGCGTCACCGCCATGCAGGGAATGACGGCGGCGGCCGCCGACGGCATTGGCATCCGCGCGGCCAAGTACGCGGTCGATAACCTGGTGCCGGTGGTGGGCGGCATGTTCGCCGATACCATGGATACGCTGGTGGGCTGCGCGATGCTGATCAAGAACGCCCTGGGCATGACGGGGCTGTTTCTGCTCCTGTCGGTAGCCGGGCTTCCCATGCTCCGGCTGCTGTGCGCCGTCATGACCTACCGGCTGTGCGCGGCGCTGCTGCAGCCGGCCGTGCCCGGGCGGGTTTCGGGCATGATCCATGATTTTTCCGACGTGCTGATGCTGCTGTTTATCATTGAACTGTCGGTAGGCGCCATGTTTATCCTGCTTGTGGCGCAGATGCTGGCGGTTGGCAACCTGACGGTGGGGCTGAGGTGAAACAGAATGAAGGCTTTTCTGCGCAGCGTGAGCATGCTGTCCCTGCTGCGCATGGCGGCGGGCATGCTGATGCCGGACGGGCCGGCGGGCAGGCTGTGCGACAGACTAATGGGCTTCATGACGACGCTGGGCATGCTGCTGGCGCTCCGGCAGCTTTTGCGCGGCTGGACGCAATAAAGGCGGTTCTGCGGAAAAAACCGGCGATCCTGCTTTTCCTTCTGCTCCTGGCAGCGGCGCTTCTGCTGATCGGTCGCGAGGACGGCGGCGGGATGACGCGGGAGGAAAAGCGGCTGGCCGATACGCTTTCCGCCGTTCAGGGGGCGGGCCGGGTGCGCCTGACGCTCTATTACGGCGAAACGGGCGGCGCGTTCGGCGGGGCGAAACAGGTGACCGGGGCGCTGGCCGTGGCGCAGGGCGCGGGACAGATGGCCGTGCGCCTGCGCCTGACCGAAGCGCTGGAAACGCTGCTGTCGCTTTCGCCGGAAAATGTATTGGTGCTGGAAATGGAGGAATAATATGCGTAAGCGCGTCTCCCGCGGGGCGATGGCCGCGCTGATGCTGTGCGCGGCGCTCAGCGCGTTTTATCTGAGGGAAGAAGGCGCGGACCGCGTCGGCGCGATCCCGGTGGAGCGCGTTTTCGCCCGCGTCACGGTCACGCAGGCTCCGGACTGCCGGCAGCAGCGGGAGCGGCAGCGCGCGGAGGAAATGGCCGCGCTGACGGCGCTGGCCGAAAAGGACGAAACGGCGGCGGGCGCGCTTGCCGAACTGATATCGCGGGCCGAGAACGAGCGGGCGGTGGAAGGCGCGCTGGCTTCCTTGGGGCACGGGGAGGCGGTGTGCGTGCTGCGGCGGCGGGACGCCGCGCTGTACGTCCGGGAGAAGCTCGGCGGTTCCGACGCGCAGAAAATCATCGAAATCTGCTCGCGGATCGCGGATATCCCGCCTGAAAATGTGATAATACTGGACGAATGCGCGTATTTGTGATAGAATACCGGCGTATACTGTTATCATGGGATTGCAAGGAGCAAGTATGGTCAGGACCGGTTTCGTGAAAGAAAAGAAGGGCGAGGAGCTGCGCGTCTGCTTTGAACGCCCGGACGCCTGCGAAGGCTGCAAGGGCTGCTCCAAGGGCTTTCTGCCCAGGCAGGAGCTGCTGACGGTATTTGGCCGGGCCGAGGTGGGCGACGTGGTGGACGTGCAGATGCCCGAAGCCCGGACGTTGAAAGCCTCCTTGCTGGTGTACGTCCTGCCCCTGGCGCTGATGCTGCTGGGGCTGGCCGCAGGATACGCCTTTGGCCTGTCCGACGGCTTCTCCCTGCTTTTGTCTCTGATTGGACTGGCGCTCGGCGCGCTTGGCGCCCGCGCCATTGATCTTCGCCTGCGTACGCGTCCGGGGTGGCGTCCGTCGGTGATCCATGTACACCCTGCCGAAACAGTGAAAACGGAAAGGAAATAAGTTCATGAGCGAAAAAAAGTTTACCGTCGCCAATTTTGAATCCGAGGTGCTCTCCGCCGACAAGCCCGTGCTGGTGGATTTCTGGGCTACCTGGTGCGCGCCCTGCCGCATGCTGGGCCCCGTCGTGGAGGAAGTGGCCGAGGAAACCGAAGGCCGCGCCATCGTGGGCAAGCTGAACGTGGATGAGGAAATGGAGCTCGCGCGCAAATACCGCGTCGCTTCCATTCCCACGCTGATCGTTTTTGAAAAGGGACGGGAAGTGCGCCGCAGCGTCGGCGTGATCGAAAAAGAAGATATTTTAGAGCTGCTTGGCCTGTAATATAACAGGCATCCACAATAAATCTTCTCATTTTTCGTCATAATTGGATATAGCATTCCACAACATTTTGTGGTATGCTTTATTCAGGTTAAAAAGTCTTGCGCATATGTTTCGCAGACTTGAATCGTTATAGATTGAATACCGCCCCGAATATCAAGAGAACTCAAGGAGAAAGATTATCTTATGGTTAATAATCCCAAACTGCGGATCATCCCCTTGGGCGGCATAGACGAGTTTGGCAAAAACATCACGGTGTTCGAGTACGACAAGGACATCATCGTGGTGGATTGCGGTTCCATGTTTCCCAAGGACGACATGCTGGGCATCGATCTGGTGATCCCGGACGCCAGTTACCTGGTGGCGAACAAGGATCGCGTGCGCGGCTATGTGTTCACCCACGGGCACGAGGATCATATCGGAGCCATCCCATACGTGGCGGCTCAGGTGCCCGCTCCGCTGTACGGCAGCAGGCTGACGATGGCGCTGATCGAAAACAAGCTCAAGGAGCATCGCGTCAACGGCGTTACGCTCAATACCGTGCAGCCCCGTCAGGTGATCCGCCTCGGCTGCTTTACCGTGCGCTTCATCAAGGTGACGCACTCCATTCCCGGCGCTTTCGCCCTGGCGATCACCTGCCCTGTGGGCACGGTGGTCTGCTCCGGCGACTTCAAGGTTGATTTTACGCCCATCGACGGCGAAATGACGGACCTGCATACGCTTGCCGCCCTGGGCGATAACGGCGTGCTTGCGCTGCTGTGCGAGAGCACCAACGTGGAACGTCCGGGCTACACCATGAGCGAGCGCAAGATCACCGACACCTTCAACACCCAGATGAGCAACGCCCAGGGGCGCGTGATCATCGCCATGTTCTCCAGCAACGTGGGCCGCCTGCAGCAGGTGGTGGACTGCGCCGTGCGCTTCAACCGCAAGATCTGCTTTGTGGGCCGCAGCATGGTGAACGTCTCCCAGGTGGCCATGGAGCTGGGAGAACTGCAAGTGCCCGAGGGCTTCCTGCTGGAAATGGACGATCTGGACCGTTTCCGCGACGATGAATTGGTGATCCTGACCACGGGCAGCCAGGGCGAGCCGCTGGCCGGCCTTACCCGCATGGCGTTTTCCGAGCACCGGAAGCTGCAGATCAAGCCCTCCGACAAGGTGATCATCAGCGCTTCGGCCATTCCCGGCAACGAAATCTTCGTCTCCCGCGTCATCAACCAGCTGTATCGCTGCGGGGCGGAGGTCATTTACGACGCCATGGCCGAGGTGCACGTTTCCGGCCACGCTTGCCAGGAGGAAATCAAGCTCTTCCACGCGCTGGTGAATCCCAAGTATTTCATCCCCGTCCACGGCGAATACCGCATGCTGTGGCAGCACGGCGAGATGGCCGAGAACATGGGCATGCCGCGGCAGAACATCATCCTGCCCGAAAACGGCCAGGTGATCGAGCTCGGCCCCGACAGCGTGAGCATCGCGGGCGAAGTGCCCACCGGCACCGTGCTGGTGGACGGCCTCGGCATAGGCGACGTGGGCAACGTGGTGCTGCGCGACCGCAAGCACCTGAGCCAGGATGGCCTGATCATCGTCGCGATGGCCTTCGACCGCACAAACTGCGTGCTGGTTTCCGGCCCCGATGTGATCAGCCGCGGCTTCGTGTACGTGCGCGAAAACGAAAACCTGATCGAAGGCATACGCGAAAGCGTGCGCAGCATCATCGCCAGCTACGGCCGCATCGAGGGCAGCGACTGGCCCAGCATCAAGACCCGCATCAAGGATGAGCTGCATCACTATATCTTTGAAAAGATCAAGCGCAATCCCATGATCCTGCCCGTGATTGTGGATTTGGGATAAATATGGTATAATAACGGCGGTCGGGTTTCCGGCCGCCGTTTTGACGTGCGCATGAATGCGCCGAAAGGGGAAACAATGCAGGTATACGACGAAGCCGCCGCCCTGGCCCGGGCGATCCGCGAAAGCGACGTTTGCCGCGAGTACAGGCAATTGAAGGAAGAAATCAACGGCAATGAAACCAACCGCGCCCTGATCCGGGAGTACAAAAAGCTGCAGATGCAATTGCAGTTCGCGGCGGTCGCCGGAACGGCGGCGCAGGATGCCGACGCCCAGCGCTTCCAGCAGATCGGCGCGCTGCTGTTCGCGCAGCCCGTCACCTCCCGGTTCCTGCTGTGCGAAATGCGCGTGCAGCAGATGATGGCCGACGTGTACAAAACGCTGAGCGACGCCGCCGGGCTGGACATGGAAATGCCCGGCATGGGAGGCTGAGCATGACGGCCGCGCAAATGTGGGAAAAAAGCGGGATCGCAGGCGCGTATGAGGCGTGGAGCTTCGGAGACGATCCCGACGGCCTGGCAGCGCTGGTTCTCAGCGGGAAAAAGACGGCGACGGCATCCGCCTATCCGCTTTACGCTTTGGAGGGCGAACCGCTGCCGCAGCCCGGGGAATACGGTGTGATCCTCGATTCCCGGGAGCGGGCGGTCTGCGTGATCCGCACGACGCGGGTGTATGTCACTCCCTTCGACCGGGTGACGGCGGAGCATGCCGCCGCCGAAGGCGAGGGCGACCGGTCGCTGAACGGGTGGCGGCGGGCGCACCGCGCGTTTTTCGAGGAAGAAATGCGGCGGGCCGGCATGGCGTTCGACGAACGGATGCCGGTGGTCTGCGAGGAATTTGAAAAGGTGTATCCCAAGGAGGAACCTTGAGAAAGAAAAGAGATATCCGTCCTTCCCCGGAGGATTACAGCTATGAGCGTCTGCGGGAGGAAAGGGAATACGGGCTTTACTGGTACAGCTGGCTGTGGAACATTCTCCGGCCCGTGCTGGTGTTTTTGTGCGTCGCCGTGATCGTGGTGGGCATCCTCACGATGGGCTGGCGGTATATCGACAGCCGCTTTGTCGCGCCGATGGAGCCCGACAACACCGCCCCGATCTCCTTTGAGGTCAAAAGCGGCAGCAGCCTGACCCGCGTCGCAAACAACCTCGAAGCCGCCGGGCTGGTGCGCAACCGCTCCGTGTTCAGGTATTACGCCGATTTCCTGGGGTTTGGGCAGAAGATACAGTCCGGCACCTATCAGCTGAACAAAAGCATGAGCATGCGCGAGATCGCCGAGCGCCTCACGATGGGCGACGGCACGCCGCTGGTGCGCAACATCACGATCATTGAAGGCTGGACGGTGGAAAACATCGCCGCCTATCTCGCGCGGGAAAACGTGATCGCCGATCCGCAGCGCTTCCTGAGCCTGTGCCGCGACGGCGCGCAGTTTTCCCAGTATTACTATGTGGCCGACGTGCTTTCCAGCGCGAACGCTTCGGACCGCCTGTACGCCCTTGAAGGATACCTTGCGCCCAATACCTATGAGATCTACACGAACGCCACCGACGAGGAGATCATCAAAAAGCTGCTCTCGCAGACCGAGGCGATGTTCCGGGAAGCCTGGCACGACCGGGCGGACGAGCTGGGCATGAGCATGGATCAGGTGATAACGCTGGCGTCCATGATCGAAAAGGAAGCCAAAAAGGGCGATTTCGCCCGGGTCTCCGCGGTCTTCCACAACCGGCTGAAAAAGGGCATGACGCTGGGCAGCGACGTGACCGTGAAATACGTGACGGGGACGACGCGCATGAGCCTGACAGACAGCGACCTGGCCGTATCCTCGCCGTACAATACCTATCAGCACAAGGGCCTGCCCCTGGGCCCGATCTGCAATCCGTCGGCCGCGGCCGTCGAAGCCGCCCTGTATCCGGACGAAGAATACGTCAGGCAGGAATTCCTGTATTTCTGCTCCAAGGATCCCGATACCGGCGAACTGTATTTCTCCAGAACGCTGGAAGAGCACGAAGCCGCCGTGAAGATCTACGCGCCTTTGTGGCAGGCCTACGATCAGAAGACAGGAGCGAAATAAGGAACATGACGGAGCTGTTGGCCCCGGCGGGCGGCATGGAACAACTGAAGGCGGCGGTGCGCTTCGGCGCGGACGCCGTCTATGGCGGCCTTTGCCGCTTCGGCCTGCGGGCGAAGGCGGGCAATTTCGATTGGGACGGGCTGAAAACCGCCCTGGAGATCGTGCACGGCGCGGGCAAACGGTTTTACCTTACGCTGAATATTCTCCCCTACGACGACGAAATGGAGGATCTGGCTTCCGACGCCGCGCGCGCCTGCGATCTGGGCGTGGACGCCGCCATTGTCAGCGATCTGGGCGCGTTTTCGATGCTTCGGCGGCGCGTGCCCGGCCTGCCGCTGCACGTCAGCACCCAGGCAAACGTCATGAACGCCGAAGCGGCCCGGGTGTTTGCCGACCTGGGCGCCGAGCGCATCGTGCTGTCCCGGGAGCTTTCGCTTGAGCGCATCGCCTCGCTGCGCAAAAGCCTGCCGCAGAGCGTGCGGATCGAGGCCTTTGTCCACGGGGCGATGTGCATGGCGCATTCGGGGCGCTGCATGCTCAGCGACCATCTGGCGGGGCGCGGCGGCAACCGCGGCGCCTGCGCGCAGCCGTGCCGCTGGGAATATACCGTGACCGAAGCCAAACGGCCGGACGAGCCTATGCCGGTGATCGAGGACGAACGGGGCACCTATATCTTTTCCGCCTACGATCTCAACATGCTTTCGCATCTGCCCGAAATGCGCGACGCCGGCATCGATTCGCTCAAGATCGAAGGGCGCATGAAGACCGGCTATTACGTCGCGGGCGTGACGGGCGTATACCGCCGCGCGCTCGATCTGCTGGCGCGGGATGAAGCCGCCTACCGGGCCGCGCTGCCGGAGCTGCAGCGCGAACTGCGCAAGGTGAGCCACCGGGCCAGCAATACCGGGTTTTACTTTGGCAGCCCGCAGCCGTCCTCCGGAGCCGAGGGCTTCAGCCAGACGATGGAGTTCACCGGAAGGATACTGGGCATGCGGGACGGCTGCCTGCTGGTCGAGGTCAAAAACCGCTTCCACGCGGGCGATACGCTGGAGGTTTTGTCGCCGGACGGCGCGCATGCCTTTGCCGTAACCGATATCCTGCGGGAGGATACGCTTGAGCGTCTGGATTTCGTTTCGGTGGCCGGGCAGCGGGTGCTGCTGCCGGCAGGCTTTTCCGCCGGTGCGGGGGATTACCTGCGGGGCCCCAACCGCAACCATCGCATGGATATGGGAGTGAACGCCGATGCGGGTCGTTGAACTGACCGATATCGCCCAGCCCGGCGCGGGGCTGTTTTACCATCTGACCGACGCCCAGCTGCGCAGCCGGCAGGAGCCCGAAAAGGGGATCTTTATCGCGGAAGGCCCCAAGGTGGTCAACACCGCGCTGGACGCGGGCTATGAACCGGTATCGCTGCTGATGCGCCGCAGGTTTACCGAAAACGAGCAGGGACTTGCCATCATACGCCGCTGCGGGGAGGCTCCCGTATATACGGCGGACGATGAGCTCCTGGCCGGCCTGACCGGCTTCAAGCTGCAGCGTTCCTGGGTGCTGTGCGCCATGCGGCGTCCCGCACCGCGACAGATCGGGCCGGTGCTGGAGCGCGCCCATCGCGTGGCCGTGCTGGAGGGAATCAACGAGCCCTCCAACGTCGGGGCCATCTTCCGCTCGGCCGCGGCGCTTGGAGCCGACGCCATCCTGCTGACGCCCACCTGCTGCGATCCGCTGCACCGCCGGGCCGTGCGCGTCTGCATGGGCGCGGTGTTTACCGTGCCCTGGGCCTGGACCGGGGACGACGCGGGCTTTTCGCTGCTGCGCGGGCATGGCTTTTCCACCGTCGGCATGGCGCTTCGCGAGCCCTGCCTGGCGCTGGACGATCCCGCGCTGCAAGCCGCTCAGAAGCTCGCGGTCTATCTGGGCACCGAGGATACCGGGCTTTCCGAACGCACTGTTTCGCAGTGCGATTATATCGTCAGGATCCCCATGGCGCCCGGCATCGATTCGCTGAACGTGGCGGCTGCCGCCGCCGTGGCCTTCTGGCAGCTGAGGTACAGAAAATGATCATCAGGCATACGACGGAACGGGATTTCGATACCGTCATGCGCATTTACGCCCGCGCGCGGGCATTCATGGCCGAAAACGGGAACCCGAATCAGTGGGGACCCACCAACTGGCCGCCGGAAGCGCTGATCCACGCCGATATCGCGGCGGGGAACAGCTATGTATGCACCGAGGACGGCCGCGTGATCGGCACTTTCTTTTTCGTTTCGGGCGAGGATATCGAACCCACCTATGCCGATATCACCGAGGGCGCGTGGCTGGACGACAGCCCCTACGGCGTGGTGCACCGCATCGCCGCCGACGGAACGGTGAAGGGGACCGGCGCGTTCTGCATCGAATGGGCTTACGCCCGGTGCGGGCATCTGCGCATCGATACGCACGGGGACAACCGCGTGATGCAGGGGCTTCTCGATAAGCTGGGCTTCGTTCACTGCGGCACCATCTACGTGCGCGAGGATCACGATCCCCGCCTGGCTTATGAAAAATCGGACGTCGTCAGGAGGAAACAAAATGCCGCTGTTCAGGAAAAAGCCTGCCGCGATCGCATATGATCCGGAAAAGCAGGAGCCCGCTGTCCGGAAAAGCATCTGCACCGGAGAAATGACGGTGGGGTTCATCGACAGGAAAACGGGCAAGTTTCAGGATCTGATGCGCGCGGAGGACCAGCAGGCGCTGGAGGATTTCTGCCGCAGCATCGGCGCGGATTCGATCAAAACCATCTATTGAAGAGGCCGGAATATGTGCGGACGATATGAAGCGCCGGACGCCGCGCTGAACAGGCAGGTGCAGGAAATGCTTTTCGAGGCCAGGCGGCGGCAGATGGCGCTGACGGGGCAGGAAAGCATCGCCTCGGGAGAGGTGACGCCCGGATGCGTGGCCGCCGCGCTGGCGATGGGCAAAAGCGGGCAGGGCGCGTATCCCATGCTCTGGGGGTTTTCCAGCCCGTTCGGCAGGGGACTGGTGATCAACGTGCGGAGCGAAACAGCGCTGAAAAAGGAGATGTTCCGCGATTCCGTGCTGCATCGGCGCTGCCTGATCCCGGGCGCGTGCTATTACGAGTGGCAGCGCCTGGATGAGGGGCCGCAGAAGCGAAAGATCAAATACGCCATCCGCCCGAAGGACGAGCCCTGCATGTATCTGGCGGCGATTTACCGGTATGAGGAGGAGCAGCGCCTGCCGGTGTTTTCGATCCTGACGCGCGAGGCCGCGCCGGAAATCGCGTTCATCCATCCGCGCATGCCCTTGATCGTTCCCGAAAGCCTGCGGGACGGATGGCTGGACCGCGACGGCGATCCGGAGAAGCTTCTGGCCTTGCGTCAGCCCGCGCTTCTGTGCAGGGCGGTGTGACGGTTCATATTATTCCGGCGGAAGCATACCCTGTACGGGGGTGTGACCATGCTGGAATTTTTGCTGTTCCTCGTGCGGGACGCGCTGCTGCTGCTGGGCTATGTTTCCGGCGGCGGAAGCTTTCCCAAACCGCTGAGCAAGGAGGAGGAAGCGCGGGCGCTTGACGCCATGCGGCGGGGAGACGAAGCCGCCCGGGCGAAGCTGATCGAGCATAACCTGCGCCTCGTGGCGCACGTGGTGCGGAAATACACCGTGCCCGGATATACGCCGGACGATCTGGTGTCGGTGGGCACGCTGGGGCTGATCAAGGCTGTGAACACGTACAGGCCGGACGCGCCCGCGCCGCTGTCCACTTACGCGGCGCGGTGCATCGAAAACGAGGTGCTCATGCTGCTGCGCTCCTCCAAAAAGCGCAAGGGCGAGGTGTCGCTCAGCGAGCCCATCGGCATGGACGGCGAAGGGAACGATATTTCCTTCCAGGATATCCTGGGCACGCCGCCCGATCTGGTGGAGGACGAGGCCATCCGCCGCGTCAGCATGCAGCAGGTGCGGCAGGCGCTGAAAACGCTGCCGCCGCGGGAGCGCAGCGTGCTGGAAATGCGCTACGGCCTGCTGGACGGCAAGCCCATGATGCAGCATGAGGCCGCCGAAAAGCTGGGCATTTCGCGCAGTTATATATCGCGCATCGAGTCCCGGGCGATCCGCAGGATCCGGGATCAGCTGATGAATAACGGGGAAGAATAAGGAGAAATACGGATGTTGTTTGGTACGGCGGGCAATTCGGACAGCTTTTACGCGCAGGGATACAAATCCACCCTGCAGGCGCCGGGCTGGCTCGAAAGCCTGGGACTGACGGCCTATGAGTATTCCTTCGGCCGCGGCGTTTCGGTCTCCCGCGAAACGGCGGAAAAGGTGGGGGAGAAGGCGGCCGAGCATCATATCGCCGTCAGCGTGCACGCGCCGTATTTTATCAATCTGGCAAATCCCGATCCCGAAAAGCGCGAAAACAGCTTTCGGTATATACTGGACGCGGCCCGGGCGGCGCGCTGGCTTGGCGGCGAGCGCGTGGTGGTGCATGTCGGCGCGGTCATGAAGCTGGAACGCGCGGAAGCGCTGCGCAGCTGCGCCGACGGGCTGAAGGAGGCTTACCGGCGCATCGACGACGCCGGGCTGTCCGGGATCCGCCTGTGTCCCGAAACAATGGGCAAGTACAGCCAGATCGGCGATCTTCGGGAGACGCTGGAGCTTGCGCTGCTGGACGCGCGTATGCTGCCCTGCGTGGATTTTGCCCACCTGCACGCTTTGACCGGCGGCGGGCTCAGGGACGAGGCGGACTTTGCCCGGATCCTGGATACCGTCGAGCGCATGCTGGGCCCGGAGCGCGCCCGGCAGATGCATATCCATTTTTCCACCATCGAATATACGCCCGCGGGAGAGAAGCGCCACCGCACCTTCGCGGAGGAAAAATACGGCCCGCGCTTTGAATGCCTGGCCCCGCTTCTCAAGGCCCGCGGCTATTGCGGCGTCGTGATCTGCGAGTGCAAAGGCACCCAGGCCGAGGACGCGAGGGAAATGCGGCGGATCTGGAACGCGCTGTAAATTTCGCCGGATTCCCCGGCGTTTTTTTATGCTCACAAAAGAAAATTGCGTATTGCGGGCCCGGAAAAACATGCGTCGGCGCGGGCGCTGACGTACGGTTTTATACTATTCTCAATCTAACAACGTAGCGCTGCTACGCCTCCCTCCATTCAGCTTAGCCAGGGCGAAAAATCCATCCCAAATCTGATAATCTTTTATACTGAGAATAGTATTACAGCCGGGGTTATAAATTTGCTCAAAAGCGTCCAAATATGAGAAAACATATTGACTGACGGCTTTTTTTGATGTATTATTTGTGATATATTAAACCATAATCAGCAACGTTATTTTGGGTTATGGAATATTCGCGGACAGACGATCCGCAGAAATACGAGGAGAAGCATATGGACAACAAAAGAGACGCTTGCTGTGCCGCCAATGAACAGGCGCTGTACGACCAGGTCGCCGGCGTAATTGAGCGGTACAGAGACAAGCCCGGTTCCCTGATCATGGTGCTTCACGCTGCCCAGGAGATCTTCGGGTACCTTCCGACCAAACTGCAGCAGTTCATTGCCGACGGAATGGATATTCCTCTGTCGGAGGTCTGCGGCGTGATCAGCTTCTACTCCTTCTTCTCCACACAGAAGCGCGGCAAGCATACGATTCGTATGTGCCAGGGAACGGCCTGCTATGTCAGGGGCGGCAAAAAAGTGGTGGACGAGATCAAAAAGGAGCTGAATGTTGAGGTCGGCGGCACCACCGCGGACGGGCAGTTCACCTTCGAGATCGTCCGCTGCATCGGATCATGCGGCCTCGCGCCGGCCATGATGGTGGACGACGACGTATACAAGCAGGTATCTCCCACCAAGCTGCGCGGGATCCTGGCCCGGTATACACAGGAAGCGGAAGAGGAGGGCGTTCAGGAATGATCAGAACGATCGACGATCTTCAGCGCATGAAGGAATCCTACCTGGCCAAAATGGGCCAGTACAAGTATCAGGCGCTGGTTTGCTATTCCACGGGCTGCCTGTCTTCGGGCTGCAAAGCAGTGCGCGACGCCATGGTGGAAGAAATCGAAAAGAAGCATCTGGATAAGCAGGTCGCCGTGATCGAAGCGGGCTGCATGGGCACCTGCGCCGTCGGGCCCGTGGTGTACATCCTGCCGGATGAGACCTACTATACCGAAATGACCCCGGAAAAGGTGCGGGACGTCGTCAAGCGCCACTTCATCGGCGGCAAGCCCGTGGAGGAATACACCTTCTATGACAACATCCAGAAAAAGCACATGCTGGACATCAAGGACGTGCCTTTCTTCCGGGATCAGGTGCGCATCGCGCTGCGCAACTGCGGCATGATCGACGTAAACTGCATCAACAGCTATGTGGCGAAGGACGGCTATCTGGCCCTGGCCAGGATACTGGAGCAGGGCGACCGGGCCGCGGTCATCGAGGAAATGAAGAAGTCCGGCCTGCGCGGACGCGGCGGCGCGGGCTTCCCCACCGGCGTAAAATGGGAAGCGGCTTTCAAACAGCCCGGGGATGAAAAATACATTATCTGCAACGCCGACGAGGGCGATCCCGGCGCGTTTATGGACCGGTCGGTGTTTGAAGGTGACCCCCACAGCGTGATCGAAGGCATGCTGATCGGCGGATACGCGATCGGCGCAAGTCACGGCGTGGTGTATCTGCGCGCGGAGTATCCCGTTGCCATGCAGCGCTTGGAGCCCGCCCTGGAGGAGGCGCGCAGAGTCGGCCTGCTGGGCGAAAACATCATGGGCTCCGGATTCAGCTTTGATATCGAGATCCGCATCGGCGCAGGCGCTTTCGTGTGCGGCGAGGAAACGGCGCTGATGGCTTCGGTGGAAGGCCAGCGCGGCGAGCCGCGGCAGAAACCACCGTTCCCCTTCCAGAGCGGCCTGTTCGGCAAGCCCACCATCATCAACAATGTGGAAACGCTGGCAACCGTGCCCGCCATCATGCTTCACGGCGCGGACTGGTTCCGGCAGTTTGGCACGGAAAAGAGCCCGGGCACAAAGGTGTTCGCACTTTCCGGCAATATCGTGAACACGGGCCTGGTGGAAGTGCCCATGGGCACCCCCCTGTCCGAGGTGATATTCTCCATCGGCGGCGGCATTCCCGGCGGAAAAGCCTTCAAGGCGGCGCAGACCGGCGGCCCCTCCGGCGGATGCATTACCAGGGAGAACATCAATACGCCCCTGGATTATGAGTCGCTGGCGAGCCTGGGCTCCATCATCGGCTCCGGCGGCCTGATCGTCATGGACGAGGATACCTGCATGGTGGATACCGCGCGGTTCTATCTGGACTTCATTCAGGAAGAATCCTGCGGCAAATGCACCGCCTGCCGCGTGGGCACCAAGCGCATGCTGGAAATCCTCAACCGCATCTGTGCCGGCCAGGGCAAGCCCTGCGATATCGCTGCGCTGCAGAAGCTGGGCGAAATCGTGAAGGATACCGCCATGTGCGGCCTGGGCCAGAGCGCGCCGAACCCGGTGCTGTCCACCATCAAAAACTTCCGCGAGGAATACGAGGATCATATCCACATCCATAAGTGCTCTGCCGGCGTATGCGGCGATCTGGTCGAAAGCCCCTGCAAGAATACCTGTCCCGCGGGGATCGATATTCCCGGCTATATGAGCCTGATCGCCACCGGCGATTATATGGGCGCGGCCCGGATCATGCTGCGGGACAATCCGCTGTCGGGCATCTGCGGACGCGTGTGCACGCATCCCTGCGAGCGGCGCTGCCGCCGCGCCACGGTGGACGAGGCCATGAACATCTGCGAGCTCAAGCGCTTTGCCACCGATTGGGCCTACCGGCAGGGCTTCCCCACGGACGAGGATCTCAAGCCCATCGCGCATCTGGACAAGAAGGTCGCCATTATCGGCGCCGGTCCTTCCGGCCTGACCTGCGGCTATTACCTGGCGCGGCTCGGCTATCAGGTGGATATCTATGAAGCCGAAAAGCGCGCCGGCGGCGTTATGACCTACGGCATCCCCGATTACCGCCTGCCGCCCGATATCCTGGAGCGCGAGATCCATAACATCGAGCGCGCCGGGGTAAACATCATCCTGAATACCAAAGTGGGCAGGGATATTTCCTTCAGCGCGCTGAACAAAAAGTATGACGCGGTGTTCATCGGCATCGGCGCGCAGAAAGCGCTCACGCTGGGACTGCCCGGCGAGGACCTCGAGGGCATCTATCACGGCCTGGATTTCCTCAAGCGGCACTATCTGGAGCGCGATCTGGACTTCACCGGCAAGAAGGTCGCGGTCATCGGCGGCGGCAATACCGCCATCGACTCCGCCCGCACGGCGATCCGCCTGAACGCGCGCGAAGTCACCATCCTGTACCGCCGCAACCGGGAAGACATGCCCGCCGATAAAATGGAAATCAAGGACGCGCTGGAGGAGGGCGTCAAGCTGCGCACGCTGGTGAACCCGGTCGAATTCCTCGGCGTCAACGGCAAGCTGCGCTACGTCGTCATCATGAAGCAGACCCTGGGCGCTTTCGACGAGTCCGGCAGGCGCAGGGCTGTCCCCAGCGGCGAGACCATTATCGAGGACTTCGACGTGGTGATCCCCGCCATTTCCCAGCGGCCGGATACCGAATTCCTCAAGGGCAAGGTGGAGCTCAACCGCGACCGCGTAAAGGCCGACCGCTATACCCAGGCCACGTCCATGCCCGGCGTCTTCGTGGGCGGCGATTCGCACCGCGGTCCGGAGGATATTGTGAACGCCGTGTGCGAAGCCAAGAAGGCCGCCGCCAGCATCGATAAGTATCTCGGCGGCAAGGGCGAGCTGTACAAGGGCTTTGAGCAGACCATCACGGATTATCATATCGAGGGCGATATCGTCCCGCACAATCGGTTCCTGACCCGCCAGGTAGGCGCGGAAGAAGCCATCGGCAGTTTCTGCGAGCGGAATCTGGGCATGCACGAGCTGGATGCCCGGGCCGAAGCCAGCCGCTGCCTGCGCTGTGACAGGAGGTAATGAACATGGCGGATATCAAACTGACCATCAACGGAAAAGCCTGTACCGCTCCTGCCGGGAGCACCATCCTGGAAGCAGCGGATCTGAACAACATCCATATTCCCCGGCTGTGCTACCTGAAAGGAATCCACAAGTACGGCGCCTGCCGCATCTGCGTGGTGGAGCAGGTCAGCCCGCCCGCCCGCAATCTGCAGGCGGCCTGCGTGGTGGAAGCCCGGGACGGCATGGTGATCGAAACCAATACCGCCCGTGTGCGCGAAGCCCGCAAAGCCATGTACGAACTGCTGCTGAGCAACCATGACAAAAAATGCCTGACTTGTTCCCGCAACCAGGACTGCGAATTCCAGGCCCTGGGCCGCGAGCTGGGCGTGGAGGATTCCCCCTACGAGGGCGAACGCGAGATCCTGCCCCTGGACGTCAGCGAGTCCATCACGCGCGATCCCAACAAGTGCATCCTCTGCCGCCGCTGCGTCAGCGTGTGCCGCAATATCCAGACCACATCGGTGCTCACGGCGGAAAACCGCGGGTTCCATACCGTCATCAGCCCCGGCTTCAACCTGCCCATCGGCAGCTCTTCCTGCACCTTCTGCGGCCAGTGCGTGGTGGTATGCCCCGTTGGCGCGCTGCGTGAAACCAGCCATAAGGAGCGCGTCCTCAAGGCGCTTGGCGATCCCGGCAAATATGTCGTGGTGCAGCCCGCGCCCGCCGTGCGCGTCGGCATCGGCGAGTGCTTCGGCCTGCCCGCCGGCTCCTGCGAGACCGGACGCCTGGCTGCGGCGCTGCGGCGCATGGGCTTTGACGCGGTGTTTGACACCAACTGGAGCGCCGACCTGACCATCCTGGAGGAAGGCACCGAGTTCCTGCAGCGCTTCAAGGACGTGCTCTCCGGCGGAAAGGCCGTGCTGCCGATGATGACCTCGTGCTCTCCGGGCTGGATCCAGTTTATCGAGCACAATTTCCCGGATCAGCTGGAGCACCTGTCCACCTGCAAATCCCCGCACGAGATGTTCGGCGCGGTGATCAAGAGCTATTACGCCAAGAAGATCGGCAAGAAGCCCGAGGATATGTATGTGGTGTCCATTATGCCCTGCACCGCGAAAAAGACCGAGTGCGCGCGTCCGGAGCTGAGCAACGACGGCGTGCCCAATGTGGACGCCGTGCTGACCACCCGCGAACTGGGCGATATGATCAAGTCCATGGGCATCGATTTTATGGACCTGCCGGAAGAGCAGTTCGATTCGCCTTTGGGCCTGTCCACCGGCGCGGCGGATATCTTCGGCGTTACCGGCGGCGTGATGGAGGCCGCGCTGCGCACGGTGTACGAGATCGTGACCGGACGCGAGCTGCCCTTCCCCAACCTGCACGTTTCGCCCATCGTGGGCCTGGAGCAGATCCGCGAAGCCACCATCAAGCTGGAGAATGTGAAGCCTGAGTGGAAGGCCGCGGAGGGCTTCGAGGTGCGCATCGCCGTGACCAGCGGATATGAGGGCGCGCGCAAACTGATGAAGCAGATCCGCGCGGGTGAAAGCCCCTATCACTTTATCGAGGTCATGGGCTGCCCCGGCGGCTGCATCACGGGCGGCGGCCAGCCCCGGCCCCGCGGGGATATCCGCGTCACGCGGCAGAAGCGTCTGGAAGCCATCTACGCCGAGGACGAGCGCAAGCCGATCCGCAAATCCCACGAAAACCCCGCCCTGCTCGAATTCTACAAGGAATGGGGCGAGCCGGGCTGCCATCTCTCCCACGAATACCTGCATACCCATTACGTGAAGCGCGGCAGGTATAACGAACTGACCGATGAGAACTTTACCATCAAGGACTGAAATCAGTAAATCGGCAAACGCAGCCGGTACGTCATCGTGCCGGCGGCGTATTCATACTATTATTCTTCTAAGAGCCAAGAACGACGAGGGCGCTGCCCTCGAGCTCCCGCCGGGGAGGGAGCCTGTCCGGGGCCTTCCGGCCCGCTTTTCGCTGAAAACCATCCCAAGGGAAGGTTTTCCAGGCGCTCAAAGCCCCCGGACCCCGGCTGTGGGCGGTCGTTGCGTGACTTGGCGAAAAAGCAACTTGCTGCTGTCAGTTGGATAGGGTATGCCACCGCTCCCGGGCAGGCCAGCTTCGCTGGCCGACTGTGCGCAAAGCGCACAGTGAACGAGAGGGAAAATTCCCGACAAAACAAGCTCGCTTGTTTTTCGGTGAATTTTTCCTCTCGTTCTTTATGCCCGGGAACTCACTTGGCCCCATAGACCAAACAGGCGGAAGCAAGTCTGGTTTACGCTCCGTGCTTCATCGCCGGGATGGGTCCAGGGGGCGAAGTCCCCTGGCGCAGAGCTCGAGGCCGCGGAGGCCTCGAACGTTTCCTTTTCTGCTCTTCATTCATTCTTCGTGAATTGGCTCTTAGAACGCGAAAAGTATCAGTAAAGCGGCGTTACGATAGGCCGCCCGTTCCCGATGCGTTCCACGCGGTAAAAACCGATCAGGTTTCCGGGGCGCGCGCTGCGATAAACCTGCTGCGCGGCCGCGGCATCGCGCATATCAAAGCGCACGCTGAGCCCGCAGCCGACCGAAACATCCCGGGGCGTGGAGATCACCTGCGCCCGAATGCCTGCCCGGCGCAGCGCGGCCTCGAAGCGCATCACCTGCTGCCGTGAACGGAAAGCGGCGATCGCGAATATTTCCTGCATAGAGCATTCCCTCCCAAAAGGATTCATAACATAATATGAAGCGCGGATCGTCCGCGTTCGGGAGGAATGGGATATGATATATCTGGATAACGCGGCGACCAGCTGGCCCAAGCCCACGCAGGTGATTCAGGCGGCGGCGGGCGTGATGATGCAGCCTTTCGGGAATCCGGGACGCGGAGGCCACAAGGCTTCCCTGCGCGCGGGCCGGGTAGTGAGCGCGTGCCGGGAAGCCCTGGCCGATCTGCTGGGCGGCCTGCCGGAGCGCGTGATATTTACATTGAATTGCACGGACGCGCTCAATATGGCCATTCGCGGCAGCCTGCGCAGGGGCGATCACGTGCTGGTAACGCATGACGCGCACAACGCGGTCATGCGGCCGCTGGCGGGACTGGAGCAGCGCGGTGAGATCACCATAAGCGTTCTCAGGCCCGGCGCGGATGGCATAATCGCGGCGGAAGCGATCGATGAAGCGGTGCAGCCGGCTACCGCGCTTTGCATACTGACGCATGCCAGCAATGTGACGGGCACGCTGCAGCCGGCAGGCGATCTGATCCGGGAGGCGCATCGTTTCGGCCTGCCCGTCCTGCTCGACGCGGCGCAGACAGCCGGGGCTGTCGGGCTCAAAAACATCGGCGCGGACATGATCGCCATGCCGGGGCATAAGGGACTGCTTGGGCCGATGGGTACGGGCATTTTGTGGCTTGGGGAGCACGCGTCCATCCGTCCGTTCCGGGAGGGCGGCACGGGATCGGCCAGCGAAAGCGTGCATCAGCCCGACCTGCTGCCGGACAGGTATGAAAGCGGGACGCTGCAACTGCCCGCCATCGCGGGACTGATGCAGGGCGCGCGCTTCGTCCGCGCGAACGCGCCGGCCATTCACGAGTATGAAAACTATCTGATCGATTCGCTGCGCCGCGCGCTGGAGCAGATGCCCGAGGTGACCGTTTACGGCGACCGGAACGCGCCGCATGTCGGCGTGCTCAGCTTCAACGTCAAGGGCCGCGAGTGCGCGGAAATCGCGGACCTGCTGGATCAAAAGGGATTCTGCCTGCGCGGCGGGCTGCACTGCGCTCCCTGCATGCACCGCTGGCTTGGCACGCAGGGCACGGTGCGCGCCAGCGCGGGACCGTATACCACCGAAAAGGGCTTGCGCGCGGGTTTCGGGCGGCAATCTGCAGGATTGCCCGCCCTCAGCCTCACTGCGTTCGGCGCTACTCCGGTCAACGTAGCGCTGCTACGCTTCCCTCCATTCAGCTTAGCCAGGGCGAAAAATCCATCCCAAATCTGATAATCTTTTATACTGAGAATAGTATAAAATACTTCTGATTGTCAACATTCCGTATCATTCCGAAAACGGTGTTCCCTATAATAAAAGCAAACATGTTCGTTCTTTCTGTCCAGATGAAGAAAAGGGGATAACCCGTGAAGCATTACCATATTGTAATTACCGACGACAATGATACGAATCCCGTTCTGCTGGAGCAGTCGCAATCGCTGCGATTGCTGCTGAATCATCTGAAAACAGCCGGATCAGGCGTGGATAAGCTCATCGGCAGCATGCTCCTGACGCTGGGGATTCCCGCAAGCCTGAACGGGTATCTATACCTGTGCGAAGCGGTGCGGCTTGTGATGGAATCCTCCGATTTCATGAAGCCGATCACGCGGAAGCTGTATCCCGCGATCGCGGCGGAATTCGGCACCAGCCCCGGACGAGCGGAAAGATGCATACGCCATGCCATCAAGGTCGCCTGGCAAAGGGGTAAAGTCGAACGGCTCAACGCGCTGCTGGGCTTCCATATCGTATCCCAGGAAGATCAGCCCAGCAACAGCGAGCTGATCGCCCTGCTTGCCGAAAGTCTCCAGCAGGAGCGCGATCTGTTTATGGACTTAACCTGTTCTCAGGCTAAGCGCCATGATGTAAAAGGGTATTAATACTATTCTCAATCTAAAATCTTATCATCTTTGAGTGTCTTTTCCGTCTTGGCGTTGCTTCATTCCGGTCAACGTAGCGCTGCTACGCCTCCCTCCATTCAGCTTAGCCAGGGCGAAAAATCCATCCCAAATC
>CACWLY010000010.1 GCA_902761825.1 uncultured Eubacteriales bacterium | reverse complement strand
GATCTCTTTGCACCAGGAAGCGGAAGCGCAGCTGGAAAAGGAACTGGGCGCGTTTGAAATCACCGCCATGCAGCGGGAACTGGCAAAGACCAACGAAGCGGGCTATTCCGTGCTGGACGCGGGGCGGGGCAACCCCAACTGGATCAACACCCAAACGCGCTACGCCTTCACCCGGTTCATGAATTTCGCTATCGGCGAATGTGAGCTGGATATGAACCGGGGCGGCATGGCTGGGCACGGAAAACTGGAAGGCGTGGGCGAACGCTTCGACGCGGCCATGAATCCGGACGATCCGACCGACGCTTTCCTGATTTCCGCCGTGGATTACTGCGTGAACACCCTGGGCCTGGATAAGGACGTCCTGCTCAAGGAGCTGGGAGACGCCGTTATCGGCGACTACTATCCTTCCCCCAGCCGGTGCCTGCCCTGCACGGAAGCCATCCAGAACGCTTACCTGCAATCCACGCTGTACGGCGGCGCCGATCTGGCGGCGGAAACGCAGGTGTTTCCCACGGAAGGCGGCAGCGCGGCCATGGTGTACATCTTCGAGGCGCTCAGTCATAATAAGCTGCTGAAAGCAGGAGATCAGATCGCCATCGGCACGCCCATCTTCACCCCCTATATGCAGATCCCGTCCGTGAAGGATTACGGCCTGGTTTCCATCGACGTAAGCAGCACGGAAGAAGAGGGCTGGGATATCCCCGAAGCCGAATTGGCCAAGCTGGAAGACCCCGCCGTGAAAGCCTTTTTCCTGGTGAACCCCTCCAATCCCGCCTCCCATGCCCTGTCGGAAAAAACGCTGAAAAGGCTGGAGCTTGTGGTGAAAAAGAATCCGGACCTCATCATCCTCACCGACGACGTGTACGGCACTTTCGCCCAGGGTTTTAAGACGGTGTATGCCGTGCTGCCGTACAATACCATCCTGGTTTATTCCTACTCCAAGCTGTACGGCGCTACGGGCTGGCGCGTGGGCATGATCGCCATGAACAAAGACAACGTATGCGACCGGCTGCTGCGGGAGCTGCCCGAGGAGGACAAAGCGTTCCTGCGGAGCGAATACGCCATCGTGACCTCCGAGCCGGATGAAATGCCCTTCCTGGACCGCATGGTGGCGGACAGCCGTTCCATCGGCCTGTACCACACCAGCGGCCTGAGCACCCCGAGCCAGGTGTTCATGGACATGCTTGCGCTGAGCCATTTGATTTACGAAGCGGAAGACCCCTATATCAAGCTGGCGAACGATACGGTGCGCGCCCGGTATACGGCGCTGATGAACGCCCTGGGCCTGCCCGCTGACGACAGCGCGCAGAACGCCCGGTATTACACGCTGGTGGACGTGCTGGCCATCGCTTCCGCCCAGTACGGCGAAGATTTTGCCGATTGGCTGAAAGACAGCCGCACGGAAATCGATTTTCTGAACGACCTGGCCGGGAAGAAAGGCGTGGTGCTGATGTACGGCCCCGGCTTCAACGCTTCGGAAGGAACCGTGCGCATCTCCCTGGCAAACCTGCACACCGAGGACTATGTGGAAATCGCATCCCGGCTGTTTGAACTGCTGGACGAATACTGCGCCGAATACGAAGCCGAAGCCATCCCGGACGCGGCGTAAAAAAGGCAATCACAAAAACTCGCGCTGCTGCCGGTATGCCGGAAGGGCGCGGACGGAGAGCCCATCGCTTTTGACGTCTGGATTCTGAACGGTGTGGTGTTTCCGGAAGAATCAGGGCCTGTACATGGCTGTGGAGGACATCAATGAAGGCTTCCTGAACCGCGTGTATCAGGGAGAGGACGCGTCAGCCCATCGAACAGCTCACCTCAAAGAAAATCTCTGGTGTCCTTTGCCGGTCGCCAGAGATTTCTTGTTCATCTATTTCCCTGTCCGCCTGACGGGAAGCGGTTCAATCAGGCTGACCGGGATTCTGTTTTTATCCTTTTCCGTCATCGGCGCAGTTTGTCCCGCTGCCGATATGCCGATAGCACAGCATGGTCAGGTCGTCAAACTGCGGGGCGCTGCCCACGAACCGGTTCACGGCTTCGTGCACATAGCGCACCAGTTCTTCCGGGCTTGCGTCCCGGCGCTGATTCAGGGCTTCCAGCAGACGCTCCTCCCTGAACATCGCGCTGTCCGCGTCGGTTGCCTCCGGCACGCCGTCCGTGTAAACAAACACGCAGTCGCCGGGATGAAGTTCAAAGGCGTGATTCTTATATTTTGCATTCTCCATCACGCCAATGAAAAGATTATGCTGGTATTTCAGCAGTTCAAATTTCCCGCCTGCACGGCAGAGGCCCGGGTTTTCGTGCCCGGCGTTGCAGGCCAGGCCTTTGCCCGTGGAGATTTCGATCACCGCCAGCCAGACCGTGACGAACATGGATGAAGTATTGCGTTCGATGAGCTGAAGATTCACCCGCTCCAGCGCGGTCGCAGGGTCGCACCCGGTCATCAGCTGATTCTGGATCATGGTTTTGGACACCATCATGAACAGCGCGGCGGGAATGCCCTTGCCGGAAACGTCCGCGATCACCAGGGCCAGATGGTCGCTGTCGATCAGGAAGAAATCGTAGAAGTCGCCGCCCACTTCCTTGGCGGGCGTCATGGAAGCGAAAAGATCAAATTCCGTCCGGTCCGGAAACGGCGGAAAAACCTGCGGCAGCGCGCTGGCCTGAATCTCCCTGGCCGTGCTCAGCTCCTGGGCGATGCGTTCCTGCTCCTTCCGCTCGTTTTCCAGTTCCATCCGCTCCCGCTCCATCCGGCGGATCGTCTCCATCTGCTGAGAGAGGGCTGCGCTGGTTCGGTTGATTTCCCCCTGCATCTGCCGGAATTCCTCAATGGAGGTGGGCTCAAATTCCGTAGATTTCAGGTCGCCCTGCCCCATGCGCACAATGCCGTTGAGCAGCGAGCGGAACTGGCCCATGAACTTTTTCAGCCACAGCAGATAAACGCCCAGTGAAATCAGCAGCACCAGGCCGCCAAACACCGCAATGGAGCGGCGCACCCCTTCCACCGCCCGTTCGGAGCTTTCCATGGAGATCTCCCGAACCAGCGTCCAGGCCGGAGAGGCCATCGTCATGGAGAAAGCGCTGACAGCGCGGCCGTTTTCATCGTGGAAGATGTCTCCGCTGTTGCTTTCGCTGATGAGCCGCTCGGGATCGGCGCATGCGTCCGGGCCTGTATGGTAGATTTCCGCGTGATCCTCCGCAAACAGATGCCAGGTGCTTTTCGCGTCCCGCAGGGCGGCGAACAGCCCGTCAAAGATGCTTTCGTCGATCAGCATCAGCGCGTAGCACTCGCCGTAGCTGACGTTCACGGATTTCCACGCGGCGATCATGACGCTTTGGGGGATGGAGGAATTTTCAAAGCCATACAGCGCCGCCCCGGGCAGCGGGCCCAGCCACACCGTCTGTCCCAGCGGCGCGTCCAGAATCCGCGTCTTCACATCTTCCGGCAGCGGATTGCCCTCCGGGCTGTCCTGAAAAATGTTGCCCAGAGGCAGCGCGCCGAACAGACTTCCGTCCTTCCGCATGAAAAGCAGGCCGTAAATCCCGTCGCGGGAGGCGATTTCCGCCTGCAGGTAATCCCGGCACCTGATCCGGGCGTGAATCAAATCCGGCACGGAATCGTATTGAAGCCGCGCGTAGGACGTGACCCGGTCATCCGCCATGATGCTCCACACTTCGCTGATGGAGGCGCTGATGAGCGGCGTGATCGTATTGGAAACCGTTTCAAAGCCGATGGCGTTTACTTCCTGCTCCTGCCGCAGAATGATCCTGATAAACGCACGGGAAAACAGCGTGGTTTGCAGGAGCACCACGAACAGCGCCATGGCGATGACCGGCAGCAGAATGCGGAATCGAAGGGATTTCAGTTTCTGCATCATGGCTGCTGTTCCTCCGTTCCCGCCGCCGGATTTCTTTCGTATTGTTCCGGCGTGTACGGTTCGATTCCGTTTTCCCGCTGCACCCGCTGAACCATGGGCACGATGACAGCCGCGGCGGCGTCCCATTTCTGCCGGTAGGCCTCAAACACCTCCGGCTCGCCCAGCTCGATCAGCTTCCGGATCGTCTCGTCCCGGATCGCGTTCCATTCTTCGTCTGATTCCGCCAGGATCAGATCCACCCGGGCGTCTGCCAAAATAGCTTCCGCCTCGGTGAGGATATGGAGCTGATTCCGATCCATGCTGCTGATGGTGGAGGAGATCGCCTCGCCGCAGTCGTTGCGGAAATCCAGCGCGCCGGCATTGTAGAAGGCGTCTGAGGGCAGTTCCGTGCCATAATGCGCGCAAATGTCCAGAGAGAGATTGTTGGTCATGGTCGCCACTCCGTATTCCCGGGTGAGGGTAACGAAATCCAGGGGATACCCGTCCGGATGCGTCAGGTTTTCGCGCAGGAGCGGCCAGTTGTTCGGAAGATCGCTGAAGCTCCCCCACTGCGCGAAATAGTTGTCCGAACCGCCCGCGCCCATCTTGAAGGCTTCCAGCTGCGCCTGGCCGTATTCGGTCATTTGGGGAACGCCGTCCGAGCCGTAATCCCATGTAACGCCCTTCCGTCCCATGAACGCTTCCCGCAGAAAATCAGGGTCGCACATATAATTGAACAGCCGCAGGGCCGCTTCCCTGTGCGGACTGTTTGCAGAGATGAACCACATATAAGCGGAGCCATTGCCCAGCAGCTGATAGACATTGGTATAAAGGTTGATGCCGTCGCTTGGAACGACACTGTATCCGCTGAGCGTATCCGGGTTCGTCCTGGCCTTTTCCCTGTAAAGCGATTCGTTTATACCGGGGAGCCCGAGGTACTGGCCGCGTATGCGCTTTTGGCTGTATTGCTCCTTGGTTTGGGTGAAGATATCCATATCGAAGGAGCCGTCCGCTTTTCCGGCGTGATACAGCTTATTGAGCCATGCCATGGACGTCCACCACATGGAATGCCCCGGATCGGTGTAGCCGTCATAGATCTCATTTGTGAAGATGTTGTTCTGGTACTTGTACGCCGCCCAGTAGTCGAGATTGAGTTCAGCGCGAAAGGCGGTCTCATATCCGTCCATGTCAAATGTCCCGTACAGATAAGTCGGATAACCTTCCTCCGTGAAGGGATGGTTTGCATGCATCCGCATCAGCACGTCCAGGTATTCGTCCTCATTATGGATGGGCGGGTAGCCCAGTTCCGCGTAATAATCCCAGCGAAGGACATAGCCGCGATAGGAGCTCCCGATACTGAAGCCGACGTTATTATAGCCGATTCTTGCCGGAAAAAAATAAAGTCCGTCTCCTTCGTCCCCGAGCTGTTTATACACATCATAGGTCAGCCGGGCGGCCCCTTGAAGGAAATTCGGAACGTATTCCTCCAGATACGGGTCGAGATTCAGCGCCGCGCCGCTTTCCAGAATCGTGGACAGATTGTTGTTGGTGGCGACAATGTCCGGCAGATTGCCGCTGGACAGCGCGGTCGCGTAGGCGTCCGACGGCAGATAAACATACCGGATCTCCACGTCCAGCAAATCCTCCAGATACCGCCACAGGCCCAGCTGGTTATCACCGTCCACGCGCTTGGAGGATCGGTCGTTCACATCGCCGATGGTCAGCACAGGGCGATCCGCTTGCGCAAAGCAGGCCGCCGGCAGAAGCAGCAGCGCCGCCAGCAGCAGCGAGCAGATTTTCTTCATTTCGATCTATCCTTTCTCGCGCAGGGTCAGTCCCGGGTCACGCAAACCACATTGTCAAAGCCGGCCAGAAGAAAAATGACGCTGGCGAGGAGCACCCAGATCCCCGGATTGGCCACGCGCAGGTAATCCGTCGGCTGATCCGGGGATGAGATCCGTTTTTGCAAGTCTTTCTTCAGTGCTTTCTTTTGTCATTCATGCCAGGATGCTCCAGCTTGGTTCCCTCCGTGCACATTCATCGCATCAATGATCTGACGAAAACAGCGTTTCATTCACGAATCGCAGGGATGTGAGGCTTGGTTTAATTTGTTGATATTTTCAGGATCTCCGTTCCCTCCCAGGGCGCGCCCTGAATTCTGATGTTCGTCCCATCCCAGGCCAGTTCCACCAGTTCCGTGCGCATGGGACGCATAAACACATCGTACAGGACAAATTGAATATAGTATGTTCCGGGGGGCAGCGTAGTTTCTTCCATTGTCATGGCGCGGTACAGGATCATGGTGGGGCTGAAAACAAAGGGCTTCGTGCCCCGTTTGTTTTCCGCCACCTCATACAGCAGATTGAATTCCTGGCCCGCCATCTGGGCAAGGGATTTCACATTGCGGTTAAACTGGCTGCTGTCGTTGTCGTAGCCTTCCCATATGCCGAGCACCTCGAAGGAATCGGTATCGAACCATCGGACGCACCGCATGTTCATCACTTCTGAATTGACCATGATCGGAATATTGAAAAGGCTGTTATAGTTTTCGCGCGTGACCATATTCTGCAGGTCGATCTGGCACAGATTTCCGTCGATGGTGGGCCACTTGACCAGATCATAAATACGGTACAGTTCCGTATCGTCATCGTAAAAAACCGGTATGGAGGTGCCCAGGCGGATAATCTGGCCGGTGGCTTTGTCTTTCATATACAGATCATACCGTACGATGCTGATATACGCTTCGCTTTCCGTCACGACGAACGCGGGCGTTCCGTTTTTCCAGACCTTTTTTTCGATCGCAACCTGGAATTTGCCCACATCCGTCTGCTTCGGCAGCGTGTCCACCTTCTCATATACCAAAGCCGGAGCTTCCCATTCGCTGATCGCGTCCAGCAGCGCCAGATAATGGGGGCTGGGACAGTTCCGGGCGTAAACTTCCAGCTTTTCGCTGGAAAAATTCGTCGCATAGCAGAAGGAAAGGCCCGTTGCGGCAGGCCGCCCCGTGCCGCGCACGCAGTAATCCACCGCCTCGGCCAGCGCTTCCTGCACGTTTTTTTGCATATCCACATCCAGGGACGTGCGGAATACGGGCTCATACATCATTCCGCCGATGTCAAACATATTCTCATGCCTCGTGCCGTATGCTTCGGAAAAGAACGGGGCGCTGACAAAACGGAGCATGATATCGGGGTAGTTCATGTAGAATGTGTAGATTCTTTCAAAATATCTGTCCAGACATTCTTCAAGTCGGCTGGCTTTGCTCAGGTTGATCACCGACCAGGTGATCAGCTCCTGGGCCTGCCTGTCGTCGCTGTTGCTGTATTTGATCATGGTGGTATCGCAGATCCAGCGTCCCAGCAGCTTCCCATTCACAGACGGAACGCAGTACAGCTGCTGCAGCCATTCTCCGATGGCTGTTCCTTTTCCGGCCACCAGTTCCTCGGAAGCGATCATCCAGTTTGCATGATCCTGGACCGCGCAGGCGGTTTCATAATTCGCCATCATGCATGCGTCGAAGAGCAAGGCCTCAAAGTGCACCCCGCCGTTCGACAGCGCCTGATTCAGCAGATCGAGGGTCATGTATTCTCCCCCGAAAAGCTCGTCGATAAAGATGCCCGTCGCGCTTCCGCCGCCGTGGCTCCACAGCACCAGGCCGTATTTTTTCGCCGGGTATCTCTCCGCGCCCCAGCGGATGAATTCAGAAAGGGTGTCCGGATTCGCCATATTGTTCAGAGGCCATGTTTCCTCCGGCACAAAAGTGCCCGTTCCGGCATCCTCA
Organism: uncultured Eubacteriales bacterium; assembly: GCA_902761825.1. Classification (GTDB taxonomy): domain Bacteria; phylum Bacillota; class Clostridia; order Christensenellales; family Aristaeellaceae; genus SFMI01. The sequence continues at coordinate 31,196 of CACWLY010000010.1, read as the reverse complement.
GCCGCGTCGTACCGCCAGATCTGCAGCGCATCGGTGCGAATATTCATGCCCAATTCCCGGGCGTGCCAGGCTTTCGCGCCGCCGGTTTCGATCAGCACGTTCACCTTGCCGGGGAAAGCGTAGTCCTCCCTGGCCAATTCCTCGTTCCTGCTGATAACATCCATCAAGGCGTTTTTCGGCGCCTTCACGCCGGCAATTTCCTCCAGGTTTCCGGTGGCGCAGCTGTATTTGCTTTCCAGATCGGAGCCGCACATGTAAATCAGTATCGTCCACTCGTCCGCCGCCTCGGTTTCTTCGGCCGGCGCGGCCAGCGGAAGGCACAGCAGCAAGAGCAGCGCGGCCAGCGCAAACAGACATTTTTTCACTTTCGGACAGCTCCTTTTTCCTATCTATGAACGTCCTGAAGGGAACCGCTGCTTTTCGCGGTTCCCTTCAGGAAGTTTTGGGTCGTTTTCAGCGCTTCACGCCGCATCGGAATTGTCGCGGTCCGCCTGGGTGTCGGGCGTCTGGGTCTGTTCCACCCATTCGCCGTCCACCAGCTGGCGGTATTCCCCGCCGATGTCCCGCGCTTCGTCCTCGTCGATCCATTCCAGCCAGACGGGCTGGTCTTTCTTGATCGTCAGGGTGATCTCCCCGGAGGAGATGCCTTCAATGTGGGTATAATCGCTGTCGAAGGTATCGCCGTCGAAGCTGACGTGGTAGGCTCCGTCAAACAGGCTGTAATCGCCCTTTGTGCCGTCGCACATCATGAACAGGTGATCCGTCAGGGAGTACACGGGCAGGTCGATGCCGGGCATGGTGTAGGCCCGCAGCACCACGCGGATGGGCCTGGGCACTTCCAGGTTCTTTCCGCCCACCACGTTGGTCAGCAGCTTCACCAGGCTGAGTTCCGGATCGTCAGAATCGAACCAGAAGGCGTTGTACTTTTCTTCCTCCCTGCGGTCGCTTTCGCTGTCGCGGTAGAGATACATGGAAACGTCCACCAGCGGATCGTTCCGGAGCAGCATGTTCTGGCTGGTGCGGAACGCGTCCACCTCGTCCGTTTCTTCGTTGACCATCAGCAGGAGCAGCGTCTGGTCGGGATCCTGCGCCGTTTCGGGCGTTTCGCCGATCCAGTACAGCCGGATGCCGTTCACGGTTCCGCCGTCGATCAGGTTTTCAACGATTTCGCCTTCGGGCAGAAGATCGCTTCCGTTCCTGGCGCAGGCGTTCAGTTCGTCCTGATCGCCCATGAGCGTGCGGATGTATCCGTTCTGCATCTGTTCGATCAGCCAGGCGGAAGAGACTTCGTGCAGGTACAGTTCAAAGTCTGTGTAGGAAGGAACGGTCAGCATGCCGGTGCGGAAGTTCAGGCGGCCCGTTTTGCCGATGGGAATCTCAGGATTCTCGTACGCATACGTGTTCAGCGCGGTGATCATTTCGATCTCATAGGTATAGCCGTCGTTCAGCACCTCGCCTTTCATGATATCCGTCACGTAATCCAGCCAGTTCCCCGAGCTCATGTACAGCCGCGCCGCATTGGGCAGCATATACACGGAATGGAAGGTGGCGTTGTTTTCCCACATGCGGTAAGAAGCCAGCTTGTTCTTGCCGATGGTCACATCCTTGTCCAGCGTGTCCCTGGCATGCTCATCCAGCACGAACACCGTGGACGCCGCTTCGTTTTCCTCGTCGCCGTAGCGGGCCTTGGTGATGGGCGCGGTCCGGGTGGCCAGGGTGTTCATGTAGGTAAGGGGCAGCAGGCCCTTGGCCAGCTGCGAGGCGTACAGGGCGGTCCGGTCAACGGCCAGGGCACTGGCCATGGCGCCGATGACGCCGATGGGCCCCAGCGCCCGCTCATACGCGTCCTTGTAGCGCTGTTCCATATCGCCCTGGTCGCCAGGCGTCACATCTGCCTTCTCGCCTTCATCGCAGAAATCGCAGCGGGCGGTGTCGATCCACTCGTACCTCTTGGTCACGTTGGCCTTGGTCAGGGTGACGGTGATGCCCAGGATCTTTTTCTGCCAGCGCTTGTAGGTCGCGGACAGTTCGGACCACAGGCCGACGACCGGATAGGACGCTTGATGCCTTTCGTTTTTGGTCGTGTTGAATGCGACGCTTTCGGTATCGTTGCTGCGCACCTGATTGGTCGTCAGGCCCGTGACCAGCGTGGTGGGCGCCACCTTGCCGGCCAGAGCATCCAGTCCGCTGAAAGAATCGGCCATCAGGTGCGTCCTGCTCGTGCCGCCGGATCCGTTATACGCCCAGAAGTTGATGTTGCTTTCCGTGGAATTCAACTCCGTGTTGTCGATCCAGATGGCGTTGGTCAGGTCGGCGATGATCCAGGCGGTCGAGCTGGCGACGCCGACGCCGCCCTTGCCGTAGGATCTGGCCGACGTTTTTACGGTGGTGCCGCCCGTGGATGCATCACCTGCAACATAGCCGCCCGTAATGGTGGTCTTCTTCGTTCCTTTGTAATTGATATTGATCAGGTCTGTGGCAGTGATCGTGGTCTTCGCAATGGTCTTGGGAATGCCGATCGCAGATGCGCTGTCCGCGATCGCAATGGTTTCTATGCCCGGATTGTTCGTGACTTTAGATGTTCCGGTTTCCTCGTTATAGTCGCTTTCCTGCAGGACCGATCTGAAATATGCCCTGATATCCACCCCGTCTCCGAGGATGTTGTAGGCGCTTGGGCCTTTGCCGGAGGTAATGGTGACGCCCTGACCGATGGAGACGATGCTGTTGCTGACGAGGTCCGTCAGGGCCTTGGCGTTGGCGATGGAAAACGCGCCCGCCCCGTCGGAAGCCGCGCGGGTGTAGATTCTGTCGTTGATTCTTCCAAGATCACGCAGATCAAGCAGGATCCACTCGCCGCTGATCGCATCCAGCCTGACGCCGTTGCCGGCTGTGATGATCGCGCCGTCGCCGATGGCGACGCGGGCCATCCGGTCGATCCTGTTCTCCGCCTGGGTCGTCGTTCCGTCGGCCAGCGATCCGCCGCTGGCCACGGTTTCCGCGTGGGCCGCGGTGCTCGTCAGGCTGACGATGTCAAGCTGGGCCTTGCTGTCCAGATTGGCGCCTGCGCCGATGTCGATGCCGTTTTCCTGCTTGACATAGTTTTTGCCCTTCATGGTATTGAAGTTCATGGCGATGCCGATGCTGCTGCTCTTGGCGATGGATTCGGCAGAGGGCCGGTCCACGCTGTAGAGGTGCATCACGCCCTTCGTCGTCTCCAGCCTGGCGTCGCTGCCGACGATCACGGCGGTGCTGTACCAGGATTCGGTGGGCTGGCTGGAAGAGCTGATGCCCGCGGCGGAAATGGTGGTATCCGCCTTCATGCCCGCTTTCGCGTTGCCCAGGTTCTTCGCCAAAAGCGTCATGCTTCCGGCCGTCAGGGAAGCGCCTTTGCCGATGATGACGTTCACAGTCTGGAAGTCGGAGCTTCTGCCCACGCCGGCCAGCACGTCGACGGAGCCGCCGCTGAAGCCCGAGATACCGCCGGCCTTGCCGCCGATGGCTTCTGCGTTGGTATTGCTCTCGGCCTTGATGGTGGCTGTTCCGCCAACAGTGGCGTGCAGGCCTTCCAGCATGGCGCTGAAGCTGTCTGTGCTCCTGGCATTGGCCGACATGCTGCCGGCGGTGGCCAGCCCGTAGGCCTTGCCGTTTTCAACCCTGGCTTCAGACAGGGTCTTGCCGCTGTTCTGTACGCCGGAGAAGACGTTCATGTTACCGCCGATGGTCAGGAAGTTACTGTCGATGTCGTACACTGCTTTGAGGCCCGGTTCGTCCTTGATGTCATCATCCCACACTTCCCGGGTGATCTTGCGGTACGGATAGTTGTTTTCTTCCTTCCAGTGCGTTTCGTCCGTAAACATGTCGAACAGCCCCAGCTCATCCGCCTTTGCGATGGCCTTGCTGATGGCGTTTTCGATGTCCTTGTCGCCGGCGTCGCGGCGGAAGAGCTTCACGCTGCGCCCGTCTTCATCGTTCCAGTTCCAGGCCCTGCCGTAGCCACCCTTATGATTGTCCTCGAAGGTCTTGGCCACCTGGTACACCTTATCCGCGTATGCGTTGTCATGGAAGAGCGCCTTCAGCCCATTCTTCCAGTCGTTGCCTTCCGTCACCCGCTTCGGGGTATCGACGGAGAAGATCAGATCGGCGATCAGGCTTTCCTTCGCCACGGCATCGCCGCGGGCGGTGGTGGTGGAGAAGTGGTAGTCGCCCACGTCGTATTTGTAGGTGACGCTTTCGATCTCGTCGTAATCGTAATCCCAGACCGTTTCATCTTTCCAGTGGCCATAGTCCACCGGAACGGTGGTCTCTTCGGTATCCACTGCCGCGCCCATGATGGCGGCGGTATTGGACATGTTCTCCCGGGCGATGGCTTTGCTGACGTCCAGGCCCACCAGGTTCACCGAAACGCCGGTCGACGCCATGGAGCCGATGCTGGCCGTAGCCGCGGCAGCGCCGCCTACGACGATGGGCTCGCCGCCTATCGCATTATATGCCTGTTCGATCAGTTCGTCACTCAGCGCGCTCACGTCAGCACCTTTCTTGAGGATGATCCTGGCAAGACTGGTTTTCGAGGTGATGACGATTTCCTTTTCGGCAAGCCTCTGTTTCACCGCGTCGCGCTTCATCCTGAGGGCTTCCTGCGCGGAGACAGACTTGACCACGCTCTGCACGTCCACCTTGCCGTCCACCGTCGTGTTTCCGCCCGAGCGCAGCACCGCGGCCTGGGTCATGCTCAGGTTGGAATTGGCGATGTTGGCGGTCATGGACGCGCCTTTTACGCTGAGCTTGGCGGTCTGCACCTTGGCGTCGGTGCTGGCAACGCCCTGGGTCTTCACGTTCACGTCGCCCAGGACGTGGGAGGAGCCGATGCTCATTTCAAAGTCGGCGCCGGCATACCCGGTATTCTTGGCGATGGCCACGTTGGCTGCCAGGCTGGCGAGGCCGACGTCCACGCCGGCGGAGGACGGTTCCACGTCCGCCTTGCCGGTCAGGGAGTAATTCGTGTTCACATCCACGTTGCCGTCGATGACGTAGTCGCCGCCGGTCAGCTGGATGTTGGTGCGGTACAGATCCTGGCTGTACGCCGCGCCGTAGAGGGCGGTGGCGCTGATCACGTCGAAGGACGCGTTCTTGATGGTGGAGGCAATGGTATCGCTGCCGTTGTTGGTGCTCTTGAGATAAGCATAGTGCCCGCCGCCGTTGATGGAAGCGTCCACGATGGAATTGGTGCGACCGTACGCCAGGCCGAAGGTCAGTCCGGTGCCGATGACGCTGCCGCCGCCCGTCCATACGGTGGTGTCGGTCTGGCCTTTCTGGTCGGCGTTGAGGTTCACGCCCTTTTCGGCTTTCAGCAGGTTTTTCGTGCTGACGGCGATATCGTTGCCGTCTTCGTCCTTGCCCTTTTCGGCGCTGCCTACCAGCACGGTGGTGCGGGCGTCCGCGTCGTTCAGGGCGATCACGGCGGTGGCCGCGGCCCTGGCCAGGCCGATGCTCAGGCCTTCCACCTCGGCCTTGGCGCTGGAATTGCCCCTGGCGTGGACGGTGAGTTCGCCCACATCCAGCTGCTTGTCTCCGATCAGGGTGGCGTAGCTCTTGGCGTTGTTGCGGGCGATGGCCGCGTTGACGCCGGCGCTCATCAGGCCCAGGGATGCCGAGAGGGTGTGGGCTTTCGCTTCGGTGCCTTCGCCATTTTCATTGGTGAGGATCCTGGTGCTTTCGGTGGTCTTGACCGTGCTGTTCATGACCGTAGCGCGGTTGGCCGACCGCATATCAGCGTAGTTCACGCTGACGCCGGCGCCCGCCAGGCCCACCACGGCGGACAGCAGGGTGCTGTCCACGCTGCCGGTCAGGTTGCCGGCCACCTTCAGGTTCTTAGCAGTGATATCGGCGTTGTCCGCTGTGGCCTGCGCGTTGGATTCGTTAAAGGCCAGCAGGATGTTTCCGCCTGCCGTATACGCGCCCACAGCCACAGACAGCACCTTGGGAACGGCGCTGCTGGTAACGTTGTTTTCGATGGTGACATCGCCGTTTTCGGCCTTGATCACGGTAACGGGCTCCGTATTGGAAACTTTGCCATCCTTGACCGGCGAACTTCTGCCGATGTGGGTGTCAATATCGGCGTCCACGCTGCTGACGGCTGCGTTCAGCGTCAGGCTGGTACTGCCCGCGGCTACGCCCAGCAGGTAGGTGTTGGACGCCGTGTTGGACACGGCCTTTACGTTCACGTCCTTGCCCGCCAGGATCTTCGCGCCGGAAGCGATGCCGGTTTCCTGATGCAGGCGGTTGAAGGCCAGGGCCACGCCCGCGTTGACGGCGGTGCCGCCGATGCCCACGGTGGCGGCCAGGGCGTCCGCGTCCACCCTGGAATTGGTGTTCACGTTCACGCTGCCGCTGCTCTGGATATCGTAGGCTTCCTTGCCATTCACGGGCTGCGCGCCTTTTGCGGTGATCAGCGCCTGCACGGTGCCGTTGGCCTGGGCCACAGCCACGGAGGCGTTCGCCGCCGTGCCGCCCACCGCAATGGAGCCGGTAGCCGCCATGACGGAGCCGTAATCGTGGTTCGCCGTGACGTTCACGTCGCCCGCTCCGGTCACTTTCCCGCCCAGGATGGCCTGGGTATTGTTATCCGTGAGGACGACTGCCGCGCTTACGGCCAGGCCGGTGCTGCCGAAGCCGGCGGCGATGCCCAGCGCGCGGATGCTGCGGTTCTCCAGCTTATCCAGGAGGCTGGCCTTCTGTTCGTTCTTGGTTTTCTTGGCCTGCTCCTTCTTATTGGCGAGCATCTGCTTTTTCCGCGCTTCGCGCTTGCTGCTGTCGTCGATTCCCTCCAGTTCCTTCTTCTCGGCGTCTGTGAGGTCCTTTTCGGTGATCTCGTCCGTTTTCCGGTTGCTGTTGGACATGTATTCGGACATGGCATCGCTGCGCGCCGCCGCGTCCGTATCGGAATCGAAGGCGCCGCTGACGGAGAACGCCTTGACGTTCACGCCGTCCGTGGCGTTTTTAATTTCGCCTGTGCTGGAAGCGATCACGTTGCTGTGCAGCATGGCGAATACGGCGCTGACGCCCGCGCCTGTGCCCTGGGAAGCCGACAGGGTGGCGCCGATCAGATCGACCGCCACAGGCTGGGTGGCTTCCACATTTACCTGCCTGGCTTCCACAACGGCGTTGGAGGTGATCTGCGCCAGGACCGCGTCGGTGGGATCCTCGTAGGTATAGACGTTAACGTTCTTGGCGTTCTTCACATCTTCGCTGTCGCTGATATCGTTGCCATTCTTGTCCTCTGTCTGGAGGTTCTCGCCGCGGCCGGTTTCGGAATCGTTTTTGAAATCTTCTTCGTCGAAGTCCCCGCTGCGGTACTTGGAGGTGGCGTCGAACTTGCTTTCCTCGGGATTTTTTTTGTCCTTCGAGCCCACCTTCTGTTCGCTTTCGCGGTGGCTGTTGCCCGCCAGATCGTCCTTCATCATATCGGAGAGGGCGGTATCGTTCTTCCTGCGCTTCTCCCGTTTCACTTCGTTCCCGTTTTCATCCAGGACGGGCTTGCCGTCCTTGTCGTACACGGTTTCCATGACGGGGTTGCCGTTTTCGTCGTACTCGATTTCGGAATCGTAGTGCTCGGACGCGCCGCCGATCCCGGCGGCCTTGAGGAACTTGTCGGAATCGAAGGTGGTGTTATCGTCGTTCTTTTCCGTCGCATTGCCGTACACCAGCATGTCGGACGCATCCTGGCTCATCTTCGCGCCTGCCACCAGCGCCATCACCGTCACGCCCACGCTGGCGGTGCCCAGCCCGGCGCTCAGGGTGGCGGCGACGTTGATCACATCGCGGCTGCCGTAAGCGTTCACGTTCAGTTTGCCGCTCTTGGCTTCGGCCTGGCCGTCCACCTGGGCGATGGTGCTGCCCTTGAGCACGCTCACCACGGCGTTGACGGCCACGGCGGCCTTGGCTGCCGCGTCCAGCTTTCCGCCGGTGGTCAGCGCGACGGCGGCCGAATCGGCGCGCAGCCGGTAATCGCTATGGGCCGTAATATTCGCGTCACCTTCCGTGGCAGTGATCTTCGAGCCGTATTCCGTGGCGGCCTTGGTCTTATCCCGGGTGACGATCACGTTCACCGCGCCGGACAGACCCAGCCCGCCGGAAGCGGCCGCGCCGATGGTGTAACCCTTGATCTCCTTATCCGCGGAAGCGCTGACGTTCACGTCCTTTGCGGCGGTCACGCTGGCGTTCTTCTTTACCAAAGCTTCCGATTCGCCCCGGAAGTAGGTCACGATGCCAACGGGGGTGATGGCATTGCTCCCGCCCACGGCGAGGGTAACGGCCGCGTTGGTCAGGTTGGTTTCATTATTGGAAGCCACATCGACGTTCCCGGCTGTGGCGTTCAACACGCCGTCCACCGCGGCCAGCGCCTTGCTTTGGAGCACCTGCACCGACGCGCCGACCTGGAAGGCGCTTTCATCTGTGCTCACGCCCGCGCTGACGGCCACCTGAGTGATCTTGTCCCGGTTATCCGCGGAAACGGCAATGGTGCCGGCGGAGACGTTGTGCGCCTTGGCCTGCACGTCCTTGTTGCTCACGATGGTCACCACCGCTGCGCCCGCGCCGCTGCCTCCACTGACGCTCAGGCCGCCCGCGAACACAGTCTGGACGGTGTCGTCCTTCGCGGAAACAGCAGCCGTGACATCGGCGGGCACTTTCCGGTCAATCTGGAGGATGTCGTAAACCGCCTGCAGGTTATTGAGGTCCACCCTGTGCCGTTTGCTCGAATCCGTTGTATTGCCTTCGTAGAAATCCAGCCATGCATACTCGCCTTTGCTGAGCCGGCTGATCATGGTGTTGAAACTGTCTATATCACGCGTGGTAGCGTAATTGCTGCTGGCGCCGGCAGGCCGGTAAATGAGCCTGAGCGTATCGTATTTCCAATCCTTCGTCCCCGTCGTCAGCGTGGCTTTGGAAGCGTCGCTGTGCACCTTGTTGTTATTGACCAGCACGGCGACCACGCCGTTCAGGGAGGAGAAGAGGCCGTCGCTCTTGCCGGCCACGGCAACGCCGGCGCCGCCGATGATCTGGGTTTCCGTGGCGTTGGCGCCCACATACACGCCCTTCACGTCCTCGCCCAGGCGGTTCCTGGACGCGTCGAAGCTTTCGGTATTGGAGTTCACGGTGCTCTCGCCCAGGCTGGTCCTGATGTTGTTGCCCTTTACCACCGTCAGGATGGTGGCCCCGGAGGCTTCCTCCGCGGACCCGGCGATGGTGCCCGCCACGTCCACGGTGAAATCGCTGTAATAGGCTTCCAGGATAGCGTTCCGGCCCGCAGCGGCGGTGACCTTGTTTTCGATCACCGTGTTGATCCTGTTCTTTTCCACCAGCACGCCGATGTTGCCCGAGAGGGCGCCCTTTCCGCCGCCTGCGATGGACAGGCCGGCCAGGATGCTGGTGTCCTTCCCGGCGGACTGCATGATCAGATCGCGGCCCGCGGTCAGGGTGGCGTCCTTCAGGGTGACCTTGGCGTCCCGATTGAACACGTTGACGTTGATGGATGCGCCGGTGGCTTCGCCCTGGCCCAGGTTCGCCGCGGCGGCCAGGGAGGCGTTGAGCATCCAGGCGTCGTTGTCGGCGGTCAGCTTCAGATCCTCGTTCGCGGCGGTCAGCACGGCGCTGCTGCCCACTTTGGTGTCCGCGGCGGACTTGGAAACGATCACGTTCACCACGCCCGCAAAGGAGGATTTTTTCGCGACGGGGCTTTCGGCCTTCGACGCGTCGCCATCGGACGAGCCGTCCGTTCCTTCGGATTCGCCGTCGGCATCGCTCGGCGACACATCAGTCGATTTCGCCATGGAGGCGGACGCCGTGCCGGAAATCAGCTGATCCTTCACGTCGGAAGTGATCGCGATTCCCTTCGCGGCTGTGATGTTCACGCCGTTGCCCAGTTTCGAGCCGGACGTGGATTTGTCCACGATCACGTTCACGGTGCCGCCCGCCGCCGTCTGGCCCAGGCCCAGGGGAGCGCTGACGGAAATGGTCATCAGATCCTGATCCGTATTGCTCTTTACGCTGGCGTCGCCCGCGGCGGTGATCCTGACGCCGCTGCCCATCACGGCCTCGGACGCGTTCTTCGTCACGATCACGTTGACCGCGCCGCCTTTCACATTGCCGCCCGCAATCGCGGCGGCGACGGTGTAGGCCTGAATATTGCCGGTGGTTTCGGCGTTCTGCGTGAAATCGTTGACGCCCTTGATCTCGGCGCCGTCTCCGATTTCGGATTTCACGGTGTTTTGGTCCACCAGGACGGATGCGCTCAGGCCGCCGGCGCTGGTTTTCTTTCCGGCCGCCACGGACAGGGAGCCGGTGATGAGGCGGGCCGTATTGCCGTTGGCGGCATTCACGGTCATATCCCCGTCTCTCAGGGTAACGACGGCGTTCCTGCCCAAGGCGGCGTTCACGTTATTGCTGTCGATCGCCACGGCGAAGGAGCCGGCCAGGGCGTTGCCGTCGCCGGCGATCACGGAGCCGCCGATGGCCTCCGCGTAGGTGTTCTGGGAAGAGAGGAAATTCAGGCCGTCCACTGCTTCCAGCAGCTTTTCGCTGGACAGGCTGACTTCCATCTTATATTTTTCGTTGCCGTCCTTGTCCTTTTCCTTGTGGAAATCGATCAGGCCGGTATCGGCTTCCTTGCGCTGGTCGTCGGAAAGCGCGCTGGAATCCGTGACCAGGTACTTCAGGTCAATGGGGCTTTCGTAATCCGCCTGGGTCACGGCCAGCTTTTCCGCGTTCAGCCTGAAGGAGTCGGCAGTGATGGCCGTATTATCTCCCACTTCAGCGGTAACGTTGTTGCTGCTGATGATATTCGTGGAGGATATGCCCATGCCCACGCTGGAGCCGCGGCTGAAGCTGACGCCGCCGGCCCGGGCCGCCAGCTTGGATTTATCGGTGGCTTCCACGGTCACGTTCGCGCCGGAAAGCTTCCGGGCCGCGTCGCCGTTGCCGGTGCCGCCTTCGATTTCCACGGTGGACTGCGCCTTGCTCACCACCACGCTGACGGCGCCCGCCAGGGAGATCTTGGAGTCTTTGCCCGACACGGAGCCGGCCAGGGACTGGGCAGCCAGCTTGCCGGCGAAATCGCCGTCCATGTTCTGGGTCAGCTTGCTGGTGACGGCGATATCTTCACTGCCGGTGAGATCGCCCGTTACCGTCACGCCGGAGGTGTTCTTGTTCACGCTCACGGCCACGCCGAAGGCGATGGAGTTTGCCTTCTTCGCCAGGGACATGGCGGCGCCGGTGCCCATGGTGCTGAAGTTTCCGGTGTTCTCCGCCGTGGCGGAAATGCCCTTGCCCGCGCTGATTGCGCCGATCCGGGTCTGGGCGTCGTGGCTGGCGATGGCGAGGCCCACCGCCGCGGCGACCTGGACCTTGTTAGGCTCTGACGAATCGTCGATGCCGACCTGATCCAGGGCTTGATCCTTCATCTGGTCCTTTGCTTCGTTCTTGCCCTCTTCCGCAGCCTTGTCGGTGGAGGTGCTGACGCCCTGGGAAGCCAGCGCGCCGGTGCTCACGGGGCTGCCGGCGGGAGGCGCGGCGCCCTCGTCGCCCTTCTTCTCGTCCAGGCGTTTGTTGATGTTTTCGCCTGTCTTGGTATTCTTCTGATTGTCCTTGCTGTCTTTTCCGTCTTTTTTATCGCCGCCGTCTTTGCTGTCCCAGATGGAGCCGTCCAGCACCTGGTTGCTCTTCTCGGCGATATTGTCCGCCGTTTTGCCGGCTTTGGCCAGGGTGCGGGCGATGTCCGCGCCCATGGCGGAGGCGATGGCGGCGGTCTTGTCCTCGGAGTGGCTGTCGGCCGCCACGGAAGCGCTGCCGGCCACGACGGCGCCGGAGAGGACGGCCGCGTTCACTTTGGACCAGGCCAAATTGAGGGCCGCGCTGGCGCCCACTGCGGTCTCGCCGCCCACGGCAAAGGCGCTGGAGGTGGTTTCCGTCAGCGCGGTTTCTTTGGCGGTGATCTTCAGATCGCCGTCCTTGACGGTATCTTCTTCGCCTTCTTTTTCCGCCGCGGCGGTGTAGCCCGTGGTTTCGACCGCGGTGCCTTCCCCGATCTCAGCAGTGATATCATGATCCAGGATATTCAGCGCTACGGAAGCGTCCAGAGAGAAATCCTTCGTGGCGTCGGTATCCAGATCGCCCGTCAGGGGATCGGTGCCCGCCGCGCTGGCGATATCCTCTTTATGGTCCGATTCGGCGTTCATGGTGAGCTCGCCGGCAGTGAGCCCGCCGCGGGTGCCCACGGCCGCCTTCACATCCACATCGCCGTAAACCATGGAGAAGGCCGCGCCGACGCCCACCGTCGTGCCCGTGGCATCGGAATTCGCGGTGTCCTGATAGCCCTCTTCGTTTTCCACAAAGTTGACCAGGATCGCTTCCACCTCCGCGTCGGGCATATCGAACACGTAGGTGACTTCCTTGCTGTTGTTGGCGGATACGGGCAGGTAAACGTCTTTATAATTCCCTTCGGCATCCTTATAGGAAACGCCGATCTGCTTCACATGGCGGCCTTCCGCCTTTTTGACCGTGATCTCTACCTGTTCGCCCGCCCGCGCGACGACCTTTCCGTCTTCCTTTTCGCGGCCCTTGACGCTGACGGTGACCGGGTCTTTTTCATTTTCGCCGGGCTTCACCTCGGACATGGAGAAGTCCACGGCGGGCAATTCGCGCAGCACCTCCTCCGGCGTGACCACCAGCCGGACGTCGGTATTCTCATCGATCCCGGAAAGATCGCCGGACGTCGGATCGACCACGAATTCCTTGCCGGCTTTGGTCATTTCCACCTTGCCGGTGACTTCCTTGCCGGTCTTGTCGGTATAGCTGTATTCCGCGTAGTATTTATCTTCCCCGCCGTCTTTTTCGGCTTTCAGCTGATAGCCTTCCTTCACGGCGATATAGAATTTCGGCTTGGCGTCGCCGGAATCGGCGTTGGCGATCCTGGCGGTGGCGCCGGCCCTGGCTTCCAGGGTGGCGTGATTTGCCTTCACGGTGGAGGAAGCGCCATTGCTTCCGCCCGCGTCGCCGTTGGCGGCCTTTTCCGCAGACTTGTTTCCTTCCGCCTTACCATTCTTATCCAGCGCAGCGGAGGAAACATTCTTCACGGCCCGCAGTTCCTTGGCTTCCACGGTCATATCCCGGGCGACGGTGATCTTGCTTTCGGACGCCGCGATTTCGGCTTTCGTGGCGGCGTTCAGCACGGTGACCGCCACGCTGCCGGCCACGCCCACGTCCTTGGCGCCGGCGCCGGAGACGGCCTGAGTTTCCACCACATGGCCGACGGCCTTCTCCTGTTCCGCTTCCATGACCACGCCCAGCTTGCTGGTCAGCTTGGCCACGGCTTCGTTCGCCAGCGTGACCTGCGCTTTCTTGGCGCCGGTGCGGAGGGCGGTAACGATCTTGTCCTTGAAATTGGTCTTGGACAGGGTCTCGATCATCTTTTCATAATCGAATACCTTTGATTTGAATGTCTCCGTGGCATAACCGGTGACGCTCTCAAAGATATTGTCCAGCGTCCCGGCCTGCCAGGCATCCTTGACCTCGCTGAACGCCTTCACGGCGCGGGAGCGGTTCAGCATGGTCACGCCAGGTACGTTCACATTCTGGAGCGCCTGTTCAAAGCTCTTCTGGGCGATGCGCTTGATTTCGGCCTTGAGCGCCTGGCCCAGGTATTTCGCAGCCTCTTTGCCGGCTTTCTCCAGGCCGGCCGCATCCGCGCCGTCGGTGAGCATGCCCCTGAGCAGCCCGGGGCCTTCCTTCTCGACCCACTCCAGCGCGGCGCCCTTGAGCGTATCCAGCACGCTGTCCTTGAGGGCGTCAGCATCAAACAGGTTGTCCTGCAGCCGCTGCTTCAATTCGCTCAGCAGCGCTTCCCGGAGCGCTTTGTACTGCTTCTCCGTCAGGCTGTCCAGATCCAAAGCGTCCGTCATGATCTCCATCAGGGGATCGATGAGCTGCTCCGGCAGATCGGCCAGCGCGTTCCCGGAATCCGTCAGCAGCTTAACCGCCGCGTCGTATTTTGCGCCGATGCCGCCGCTGAACAGCTCGCCCATCCCGGTGGCTTCCAGCAGGCTTCCGGCGACCTCCTCCACGATGGGATCCAGGATCCCGGTGAGCATTTCCGTCGGCACATACTGATCCAGACCGATCTCTTTGGCCAGATCATAGATGTAGCCGTTGACCATTTCGGTCAGTTCCGTCACTGCGGCGTCCTGATTCTTCGCCTTATCCTTGGGGGATTCGGTTTCCTTCTTTTCGGGCTCGGCCTCCTTCGTGAGAGCGGTCACCTTCAGCATAGCGGCCTCGAATTCGCCGTCGCCCATCTGCGCGATATTCTTCAGGCCGATGACGTTCACGGCCACGCCGACGCCCACGCCGATATTGGATTTGGTGGCGCTGGCGTTGCCCATGACCTTGGAAACGGTGCCGTTCAGCGCCGTGACCGCCAGCAGACCGCCGGCCTTGACATTCACGCCGTCCTTGATTTCCGCGCGGGATTCGCTGTTCTGCACGTTCACAGCCACGGCGCCCGCCGCGGCCACGGAGCCTTCGGCGGTTTCCGCCTTCTGGCGGTCCTTGGTCATTTTTTCGATGGAATCGCCGGAAACGCCGCTGGACTTGTTCTTCCCCGCCAGCTTTCCTGCGCCGCCGATCAGGCCGTCCGTCTGCTTGTCTGCATCTTTTCCGCCGGACTTGCCGCCGGATGCGGAGGCCGTGGCAGTGCTTTTGACGTTGGAAACAGTCTCCGCCGCCACCGTGACGTTTTCGGCATTCACGCTCTGATTGAGCCTCGCCGCCGCCCTGTCGGACAGCACCGACACGCCGAACGCGCCGCCGATACCGGCGCCCTTCCCGGCCGCGGAAGCGTCCGCGGAAATGGTGTGGTCCGCTTGGGTCATCGCGGAAACGGCCGCGTTTTCGGTGAGATTCAGTTTTTCTTCGGACACCCGGCCCATATAGGCGCTTGCCTTTGCGGCGTCCACCGCCACGGCGGCCACAGGCACGGCGGCGGTGCCGCCCGAGGCGCCCGCTTTGGCCTTCACAGCGTCCTTAAGCTTCTGCACAGCGGTCACGGAAACGCCCTTCATGGCTTTGCTGCCCGCCAGCGGGCCCACGGCCGCGCCGTCCTGCACGCCGGCGAACACATCGGAGCCGTTCACCGCCACGGCAATGCCCGCGCCCACGCCCACGCCGGAAGCCTGCTTGCTGCCGGAAGCGTCCGCGTTCACGTCGTAGACGATATCCGCCTTGGCGTCGACGATCAGCTTGCCGTTCATCCCGATTTTCGCGCTGTCATGGATCAGGGCTTTGGCGTCCATGGACGCCACCTGCACGGAGACCGCGCCGCCCATGCCGATATTGCCCTTGCTGTAGCCGGCCTTGGCTTCCGTCTTGACGCCGCCGTCGATCGCCGCCTGGACCTTGACGTTGCCCTGGCTGTCAACGGCGCCCAGGACGTCGGCGCGGGTCTCGCTGCCCACGATGGTCACGGCAATGCCGGCGCCCAGGCTGGTATCCACGGCGGTGGTATCGGACTGGCCGGGCTCAAAATCGGCGATGAAGGACACCGTCGAATTCGCGCTGATATCCGAAGGCATGTCGAAGGTATAGGCCGTATCGTTCTGGCGGGAGGCGAACACCTCGGTGGTGCTGCCGTTCGCGTCCGTGATCACGGCCTTCAGCGTGCCGGATTTGACGCGGAAGCCGTCCTCCGGCTTGACGCTGACCGTCACCTTCTCCCCGCGGTCGGCGCGGGCCACGGCGGAATTGATCTTCCCGCCGCTGAGCTGTGCGTTTTTGATTTCGATTTCCTTGAGGCCCATTTCCACCTGCACGGTGAGCTTGGCGCTGTCGTCGATGGTTTCGGGCACGGTAAAGGAATTGCCGTTGCCGCTGGTCACGGGGCTGCCGCTTCCGTCGGTCACGGTGACCTTGGTCACCTTGTAGCCCGCCTTCACCTTGTCGGCGTTGGGCGTCACGGTGATCTTATCGCCCTTCGCGGCAAATTTTTCAGACAGGACGAAGGTCTTGTCCGTATCGTTTTCTCCGGCGTTGATGCCGATGCTCTTGCGGTTGAAGCTGGCGCTGACGGTCACCTCGCCGTCGGACAGGGCGGGCAGGCCGTTTTTGAGCTCATACAGGCCCTCCACGGGCTTCCCGTTCTTGTCCTTGACCTGGACAAGCTTGCCGTCGGACAGCTTGAGCGTCTTTTTCTCCGTGCCGTCCTTGTAGGTCACCGTGATGTCGCCCAGGGAATAGCCCGCGTTGGGCGTCACGGTGATCCTGGGCTTTTCGGAACGCTTGATTTTTTCGTCGTGCAGCGTGACGGCGCCGTCCTTGGTATTGCCGGAATCCACCTTGAAATCGTGGAGATCATCCTTGAACGCGCCGCTCACCAGAATGGGCGAGCCCGCGGGGATGCCGTCCATCTCCAGATACCAGACGCCGTTTTCCTCGGTGAGCTCCTTGCTCTGTTCGTTGCCGGAGGCGTCCTTCCAGGTGGCCTTCAGCTTGCCGTCCAGCGCGTAGCCTTTGGCGCTTTCCGGATTCGCCTGGAACGCATAGGCGGTCACGTTCCCGTCGTCGTCCGTTTTGTTTTTGTTTCCGTTGTAGACGACCTTGCCCATGGAACCGGCGACCTGATCGCTGTTTTCATCCTTCTCGGCGTTGTAGGCGATCTGGATGGGGTTGGAGAGGATCACCTGGGGCGCGCTGATCGCGGAGGCGGTGACGCCCCCCGTTCCGCCGCCGTCAGCCCTGACGAAGCCGAAGGAGAGATAGGCCGTGCTGCCCTCGTCCACGTCCAGGTCCGCGCCGGTAAGCACCACGCGATACTTGCCGTCGCTGCCCGGGATCAGTTCCCGGGTCATCTTCTCGCCGTCCCTGTAATAGCTGATCAGCGCGGCGCCTACTGCATAGCCTTCATCCGGCGTGGCTTTCACGATAAATGCATACCGGTTTTCGCCCGCCGCCTTTTCGACCTGAATGCTGCCGTTCTGCGTGGCGTCCGCCAGCAGGCCGAATTTCAGGCCTTCGGCATCGTATCCCTTGTATTCTGTTTTGTCGGGACGCTTGATGGCATAATCGTCGTTCTTTTTGTCTGCCGAACCGTCCGCTTTCGACGCGGCGGTGCCGTCGGCAATGTTTTGTATGGCCGTGTTGGCGTTGGCCGTCACCGTCACGCTGCCCGCATTGACCTGCGCGCCTTTGGCGATCACGGCCTGATTGTCGTTGTCCGCCACCGCCACCGCCACGGTGCCGGTCAGCTGGAGCTGGGTGCTGTCCGCGTCCTTGCTTTCTTCGCCCTTTTCAAATTCCGCCGAAACGGTGACGCCTTCCCCGGCGTCCAGCTTTTCGGGGATCTCCAAATAATACCGGCCCTGCTCGTCCGGATTGATGACGACTTTCCTGACCACCACCACGTCTTCGCCGTCCACCGTTTCGGTTACGGAATAACGCGCAGTCAGGCCGCCGTTCCTGAGCTTATATCCTTCATTGGCGTTGGGGATCAGGCGCACCTTTTGGCCGGTGTACACCTGGTCCAGGCAATGAATATTATCGTCGTCTTTCGTCTCCTGGGTGAGGATGCTGCCGTTGGTGCCGCTCAGCGTAAGATCGGCAAACTCGATCCCGTCCTCCAGCTCCCTGAGCTGCTTGTCCAGGTCTTCTTTCTCCTTGAGCTCGGTATTCATGCCCTCGATGATCTGATTGACTTCATCATCGGAAACGGGGGCGTTGTCCTCCTCGCTCTGCTCGTACTGCTTGAAAAACTCCTCAATCTCCGCCTGTTCCTCGGGGGTGGGAGGCGTATCGGGGGCTTCGGCTTCTTCATAGTGCACATAAACCGTCAGGTTCTGCACGTTCTGGATGAAGGACCAGTCGTTTCCGGAGCCGATGGCGCTGCCGGCGGTATATTGCTTATCGCCGGCGTTATAGCCGCGCCAGAGGACTTCCTTGACCTTGTAGCCCTCCCGGGGGGTGACGTACACGTTCACACGGGTCTTGCCGTCCAGGGTATCCACGGCGGTCTGCACGTCGCCGTGGGCCTGGGCGTCGTCGTCCAGTTTTACGGAGCGATTACCGGGAGAGACTTTTTTGATCGCCTTGTCCAGCTTTTTTTCTGCAGATTCTGAGAAGTACCCGTCGCCGAGCAAATCCTTGACCTCGGGCCAAACCTTGTCCGCCAGCTGACCGAGAATCATCGTTTTGGCCAGATCTGCGAAAGTCTTGACCTCTCCGCCTTCCTTCTTCTGTTCGCTGTCCACCTTGGCGGCGGCGGCGCGGTTTTCCACTTTTTCAACCGCACCGGACAGAACCTGCATATCGCCCTTCGCGGTTGCGGAGGCGGTTTTGCCCAGCTCAGCCTTCACATCCTGAAGCGCTACGGAAACCGCCGCGTAGCCGCCGGACAGGCTCTTGTGCCCCGCGCCCTTGTCGGCGATGGTTTTCGCGTTCACGTCGCCCTGGGCCGTTACTTTCCCGTTGCCGCCCCGGGCGTTCAGCGTGCCGTTCACCGCCGTATGCACGTCGTTGATCAGCACGGCCACCGCCACCGCCGCAGGCAGGCCTTCCAGGCCGGAGTCGGCGCGGGTCGCCGCCTTGATTTCGGACCGGGAACCCAGCTGGACGTCCCTGGATGCCTGAACAACAGCGCCTTCCTTTACATTGACGGCCGCGTTGGCGTACACCACGGAGACCGCCAGCGGCAATCCGTCGGTCATCTTGCCTTCATCATCGTAGCCGATGGTGGTTTTGATCTGGGCGTCTGCCCGCACGGAGCCGTGGCCTTCGCTGAATTTCACGTTGCTCAGGCTGTCGTTCACCGCATCCAGATTGGAAACGCCCGCGTACACCTTGCCGGCAATGTCCACGCTGGCATGGGCGACCTTCACGTTCACCACGTTCAGGGGAACAATGGAAATCAGCGTGCCGCTCTGCTCCACCTTCGCCAGCAGGATGACGTCGCCGGAGGAAAGCACGGCGCCGTTTTTCCCGATGTTGATGGTGGCCTTGTCGTTGATATTGATCAGATCCCACGCCGCCATCGCCCCGGCGGCGATGCCGGAGCCCACCTCATCAATCACCGGGATATCAATGGTGCCCTTGAAGGCGGAGTACAGTTCGCCCAAGCTGCGGCTGTACATGCCCGTGCCGTCCAGCGCTTCGATCTGCACCACGTCGGCTTTGATGGTGCCATCGACTTCAATGTTCCGGGCGGTCAGGCGCAGGTTCAGCCCCTGCACGTCGATGACCGCGCCTTCGGGGATGACCAGCTTGTTTTCGCCGTCCCAGGCGGTCTCGGCGTCGATCACCAGATTGGCCAGGGTCAGCGCGCTGCCGTCCCGGCTCCTGACGGTAATGTTTTCGATCTTGTCGGCGGGCGCTTTGAGCACATAATTGACGAAGGATTCCGCTTCGTTATAAGAGAAGTTGACTTTGCCTGCCGCACCAGGCGTCAGGGCCACGGTGCGCTTGTTTTTCAGATCGTCTGTCAGGCTCTCAATGCCGGAAAGCGTCAGGTTCATCGTTCCGACGTCCGCAGCCAGGGTCAGGTTTTCCCTGGTTCCGGTAATGCGCGCCGCTTCGGCCGTTTTCTCGTCCAGCGTGCCGGTGATATGCACGTGATCGTTGCCTTCCGCGCCGTTGATGGCAACGGCAGGCGCGACACCCGCCACGTCGGTGCTCACGGTCGCCTCGTTGACGCCCGTGCCCAGATCGACGGTAATATTTCCGCTGCGGCCGGTCCCGACCGCGGTGCTCCTGTCCTTGTTGACGACGGTCACGGTATCGTCGCCGTCGCCGGTGCGGATGGCGGCTTCGCCCACGCTGTACCCGTTGGCCGCGCCGGCGTTTAATTCCACAGTATCGTCGCCGTCGCCGGTGTCCACTTCCGCCTTGCCGACGGAGGAATCCGACAGGCTCACCTGATCGTTGCCCGCACCGGTGCTGATCGCGGTCTGGGCGGTTTTGACAGCGGTGGCATTCACTTTGTCGCCGCCGTCGCCGGTTTCGATCTTCACTTCGCCGCTGTCGGCCCGGGCCGTCACAGTGTCGTCGCCGTCGCCGGTTTCGACGGAAAGGCTGCCGCCGCCCGTCACGGACGCGGTTACGGCGTCGTCGCCGTCGCCGGTGGCAATCGTCACATTCGCCGCATCGGACAGGGCGGCTTCCACCTGATCATCGCCCGCGCCGGTATCCACGGAGGCCTTGCCGGCCTTCGCCGTCAGGTTCACGGTATCCTTGCCTTCGCCAGTCACGATGTTCGCTTCGCTCTGATCGTCCTTGAGCTCCACGCTTACGGTATCATCCGCTTTTGTGCCGTAATACTCCAGCTTTGCATCCTCAACGGACACTTTGTTTCCCTTTGCGATGGAAACGCCCAGCATCCGCACCAGCATGCCCTTGATGGAGATATTGCCGGCGATGGCCGTGGTCCCTGCCGATTGCAGGTGATCCTCCCCCGCATCCGGCGCCAGCAGCTCCACCTCGAAGCCTTCCCCGACGTCATACTGATCCGTGGAAAACTCCACGTCGCCTTCATAGGTAGTGTCTTTATCAAGATTCAGCTGTACTTTCTTATCTTCGGGCGCTTTGGCCTGCATAGCGTCCTTGAACATGGACTGCAGCTTCGCCATGGCAGTTCCCAGGAAGCCGGAGAAGCTGCCTGTGTCAAAGGAAACGGAGCCGCTGTCAGCATCCGTGTCGATCCGTTCCCGCTCCACGCTGCCATCGTTCAGCCCCTGCACCGCGTTTTCCACGGCCTCCTGGGACAGGCTGCCGTCGGCGGCCATCAGGTCGGTCTTCACGTGAACGATATCGATGTCCTCTTCACTGAGCTTGCCGGTCAGATCCTTCACGGAGATCCGGACGGACGCCCCGTGCTCTTCCGGCTGCCAC
The DNA here is from genome assembly GCA_902761825.1 of uncultured Eubacteriales bacterium. Taxonomy (GTDB): domain Bacteria; phylum Bacillota; class Clostridia; order Christensenellales; family Aristaeellaceae; genus SFMI01. The sequence continues at coordinate 10,277 of CACWLY010000010.1, read as the reverse complement.
ACCTGCCCGTCCACCACCAGGCGAATATCATAGGCAAAGAGCAGCTTTTTGCCGGTCATCGTCCCCGCGGTTTCTGCCGGGATCTCCACGGCCTGGATCTCGGCTCCCTCCGGGATATTGCCGGAAGCAGTAATGACATAATCGCCCACCTGGGTGCTCAGGGTGCGCGTTTCCTCCGTCTCCGCCGGAGCTTCGGGAGCCGGTTCCTCCGCCTCCACAGGCGCGGCGGATGTTTCTTCTACGGGAGCAGCTTCTTCCTTGGAAGTAGTCACTTCTTCAGGAACAGTTTCTTCTTCGGGTACAGCTTCTTCCGCGGGAGCAGTCACTTCCTCGGGAACAGCTTCTTCCGCAGAAGCAGATACTTCCGCAGGAACAGTTTCTTCTTCGGGAATAGTTTCTTCCGCAGGAGCAGTCTCCGCCTCGGGTACAGTCTCCTCCTCGGGAGCAATCACTTCTTCAGGAACAGTCTCTTCCTCGGGTACAGTTTCTTCCGCAGGAGCAGCCTCTTCCTCGGGAACAGCTTCTTCCTCGGGAGCAGCCTCTTCCTCGGGTACAGTTTCTTCTACAGGAGCAGCCTCTTCCTCGGGTACAGTTTCTTCCGCAGGAGCAGCTTCTTCCTCGGGAGTAGTCACTTCTTCAGGAACAGTTTCTTCTTCGGGTACAGTTTCTTCCGCAGGAGCAGCTTCTTCCTCGGGAGCAGTCTCTTCCTCGGGTACAGTTTCTTCCGCAGGAGCAGCTTCTTCCTCGGGAGTAGTCACTTCTTCAGGAACAGTTTCTTCTTCGGGTACAGTTTCTTCCACAGGAGCAGCCTCTTCCTCGGGTACAGTTTCTTCTTCGGGTACAGTTTCTTCCGCAGGAGCAGCCTCTTCCGCAGGAGCAGCTTCTTCCTCGGGAGCAGCCTCTTCCTCGGGTACAGTTTCTTCTAAGTTTCTTCTACAGGAGCAGTCTCTTCCTCGGGTACAGTTTCTTCTTCGGGTACAGTTTCTTCTACAGGAGCAGTCTCTTCCTCGGGTACAGTTTCTTCCGTAGGAGCAGCTTCTTCTTCGGATACAGTTTCTTCCGCAGGAGCAGCTTCTTCTTCGGGTACAGTTTCTTCCTCGGGAGCAGCCTCTTCCTCGGGAATAGCTTCTTCCACAGGTGCAGCTTTTTCCTCGGGAACAGTTTCCTCGGCGGCCGATTGGTCCGCGGCTTCCTGAATGGCAGCCTCGTCCTCCGTCATAGTATGATCCGCTTCATAAACAAGCGGCGCAAGATCCGGCTGTTCCTCATAGGAAACAATCGGCCCTTCTTCCGCGATCGCAGCGGCGATGCCGGGCACAAAATCCCCTGAGCTGAACACCAACGCCAGCGTCAGCAGGAAAGCGGCGGCACGCTTCAGCATCGTTTTGCTTTTTATCATACGAGTGACCTCCTGTCATGGGTACATCCGGATCATGTCCGCTAAGGATTTTTGAATATTGCAAGGCGTTTCCGAACACTGGTTTTATTTGTGCTCCGGGCAGGCCGGACAGCGGGATGCGCTGCGGCGCCGGCTCGAACAATCTGTCGGTAACAAAAGATTTCAGTCTCGGGCAGCATCAAAAACGCTTACTTGGCATACCTCATGAATTCCTGCATATCTTTTTCCTGGCTTTCGGCGTCGCCCATGGCGGCGTACACCTGGGAGCGCTGATAGTAGGTATCGGCCAGTTCATAGCCGTGATCGATGCAGACGGTCAGATCCTGAACGGCTTGTTCCAGATTGCCCAGCTGCGCATTGCAGACTGCGCGGAATTTATACACGGCATCGTTGAGCGTAAGCTCTTCCTGGCCTTCATAGGCGTTCACCAGCTCGTCAAACGCCGCCACGGCCGCTTCGTACTCGCCCTGATCCATTTTGCAGATGCCCAGGAAAAAACGGGCCTGGTCCGCGTTGGATTCCGTTTCAACGGAACGGGCGAAATCGTCCGCGGCGTTCGCAGGATCCCCGCTCATGTAATAGCAGTAGCCGCGGTAATAGCAAGGGGTCAAATCGGCGAAGACGACGCCCTTTTCCTCAAAGGCGGTGAACGCTTCGATGGCGGCGGCATAATCGCCCAGGTTCATCCTGCACATGCCGATATTGTACAGCGCGCCCGCGCCGTAGGTTTCATCCTCGGCATACGCCTGGAACGCTTCCGCGGCTTCCTCATATTTTTGGTTGTTCATCCGGTAATAGCCCAGCTGAAACCCGGCGTCCCTGTCGTCCTCGCCGACGGCGGCGGCGTACTTTTCATAGGCGGCCTCGGCCGCGGCCATATCGCCGTTGGCTTCGTGCAGCTGCGCCACGGTTTCATACAGCGCGGTATTCTGGGACAGCTCGATGTATTTTTCCAGGTTTGCCGCGGCGTCGGCGAAATTGCCGGCGCCGGTATAGATTTCTGCCCGCACCCGGTAAGCATCGGCCAGATCCGGATCCACCGTCAGCGCCGCGTCCAGCGCCAGCAGGGCGATGTCGTTGTCCCCTTCGATCACGTCGAGACACGCCTGCTTTAACAGCAGCACGGCAAACGCCGTGGGATTGCTCTGCCGGTCACAGTACGCGAAGGCGATGTTCAGATACTTTCTGGCCGTCGCCCAATCCTCTTTTTTGCTGGCATTCTGCGCCAGGGTAAAGGCGGCGTCCAGTTTTTGTTCCATGGCCGCCGTATCCGCCGCCGTTTCGGCCATTGCCGGCACCGCCGTCAAAAGCAGGCATACCGCCATCGCCATCGCCAATAATTTTCTGACCATCCGCATTTTCATTTTTGTTTTCCTCCGGTTTTTTGAATTACAACAGGCCGTCAGTCTCGACAAATTGCCAGAATATACTTATACAAATTTAATAATAAACAATTTGTCCAATAAATGTCCAGTAAAAACAGCTCTTTTCAAAAGTCTTTCTTAAAAATTTCCTTCGTTTGCGCCGTTCCCCGGAAAAACCGGCCTCAAACCGCAAGGATCCGCCCCTCTGCCAGGCCCGGATCGCCCGAGGAAGCCTTGTCCGCAAAAATTTCTGGACAATTAACGGACTTTTTATATAATATTTGTATAGGCACGCAGATGCTTATATGCTTTCAGACGGCGACGGACGCCTGCCGCGCCGGACCATACCTGTTTCAACGGAAAACGGAGCAATGCCATGAAATTATTGCACGAGCTGATTGCAGACCATGCCGGCGCTTTTCCCGCGAAGACGGCCGCGGAAGACGTGTGGGGAAAAATCGCCTACGGCGAATTGGAAGCCCGGAGCGCTTCCCTGGCCGCCGCGCTCGCCGCTGTCGGCGTCCGCGCCGGCGACGCCGTGGCTGTCTACGTGCCATATGCGAAGGAAATCGTGCTGGCGGCTGTTTCTGCCCTCAAAGCCGGCGGCGTTTTCGTGCCCTTTGACGACACTTATCCCCCGGAGCGGCTGGAATATATGCTGGAAAACTGCGAGGCCAAAGCGATTCTGACCGTCCGGGAGCTATGGGAAAAGAAAAAGCTGAACTATCCCGGGAATCAGGTGATTTTCCTGAACGAACCGGCGCCGGAGGACGGACGGCCCTTCTGCTCCCCGGCACGGACCGAGGCTTCCCCCGCCATGCTGCTCTATACCTCCGGCACAACGGGAAAGCCCAAGGGCGTTCTGCATACCCACGGATTCGTTCTGCATCTTGTGGATTATCTGCAGAATCACGAAGGAGCGGAGATGAATGAAAATACGCGCAGCGGGGTCATATCGGCATTTCCGTTCGTGGTCACGCTGATGTTCGTGCTCAGTCCGCTGGCGAAAGGCGGCGCCGTGATCATCGCGCCGGATGCGTCACGGAAGGATTTCGGCTATCTGTATCAATTTCTCCTTCAGGCGCGGATCACCCACATTTTTCTTCCCTCCAGCATCGCCGCCTGTATGGCGGAGGATTACGATCTCCGCGGCATCTGGATCTTTGCCGCCGGAGAGAGGCTTCGGTTTTTCCGCGCGCATAACCCCGAAAACTTTCTCGTCAACCTCTACGGCAGCACGGAAATAAGCGGCGTGCTGTCAAAAAAGATCTGGGGAAACGAAAAACGCATTACGGTGGGAAAGCTCAACCCCCATACGAAAGCGCGGATCGTGGATGAAGAAATGCGCGCCGTGCCGCCGGGAGAGACCGGCGAGCTGCTGATCTCCAGCGAATATATGGCGCGTCAGTATTACAGGCTGCCGGAACTGAGCGCGGGAAAATGGACGGAGGCGGACGGGGATCTTTGGTTCCGCACCGGCGACCGGGCCAGATGCACGCCGGACGGGGACTACGATATTCTGGGCCGGACAGACAATATGATCAAGCTCCGGGGATATCGCATCGAAACCGGCGAAGTGGAAACGCAGATCTCCCTCGCCGCCGCCCGGCTGGGCTGCGGCAGCAAGCAGTTTGTCGTCGCAAAAAAGACGATCGGCGGCACGGAGCATCTGTGCTGCTATTACGAAGCGGAGCAGGAGCTGGACAAAGACGGGATCACCGGGGAAATCGCCAGATATCTTACGGCATACATGATCCCGGACGTTTGGGTGAGAATGGATAAGCTGCCCAGAAACCTCAACGGCAAGGTGATGAAGCATGAACTGCCGCAGCCGAAACGGGAGATGAAAGGCGGCGGCCCCCTGGACAGCGAGCTGATCGCCCGCATTGTATGGACCGCGTCCGAAGTGCTGGAAATCGGCGAGATCATCAGCCCGGATGACAGCTTCACCGAACTGGGCGGCACCTCCCTGACCGCCATCCAGCTGGCGTCGCGGCTGAGGGATCAGGGCATCCGGATCAGCAGCGTGCAGATCCTGCGTCTGGGCTCGTTCCGCAGGATCGCGGAGAAAGCGGACGTCATATGGGAACAGCTCTGGACGCCGAAGGAATACGCAGCGGTGCGGCAAGGCTTTGCCGAGCGGGGAGAACATATCGAGAAAGTGCTGCCCATCGCATCCTGGCAGGATGAAATGCTTTTCGACCAGATCCTTCACCCGGATTGGACCGGCCTGCGCAACACGGTGATTCTGCAGCTGGACAGCATCGTTTCACGGGCGGATCTGCGGCAGGCGCTGGATATCCTGTCGGCAGAGAATGAAGAACTGCGTTCGGCCATCGTGTTCCATGGCGTCACGGCTGTCCAGCAGGCAATCACGGACAGGAAAATCCCGCTGGAGATGATCGAGGCGAAAGCCTTCGGGCCTCAGGCGATGGCGGAAATCCGGGACCGCATTTTGCACACGCCGCTGGATCTGCAGTACAGCAGCCTGATGCAGGTGATCGCCGTACACGTGGAGACGGAGACTTTTCTCTGCGTCATGGCCCACCGCATCGCCTTTGACAGAGCCCGGCGCCGGTCTTATCTGGCCCGGATGATGCATATTCTGGAAAGCAAGTTTCCCAACGACGTTTCTATCCGCGGATGGCGCGAGATCCTGGAAATGCCGCTTGCCGGGGAACAGCCGGAAAAGCAGGCTGCCGGAAAAACGAATTTGGCCGCCGCACGGGAAACCCCTTCCGAAATCTGCGTATACTCAGAAGTGGAAGGCCCCCGGCTCGTTTTCGTCCATACGGGCAATACAGGCAGCGAAGCCTACTACCGCCTGGCTGAAAGGATCAAAGACCGGGTGTCCTTCGCGGTGATCGAGCCCTTCAATCTGTATCATCCCGATCAGGCGCGCTACGGCATCAGGCAGATCGCGGAAAAATACATCGGGATCCTGAAGCAATATCAGCCCCACGGCCCCTATCTGCTGGGGGGCTGGTGCTACGGCGGCGTAGTGGCCCATGAAATGGCCTGCCAGCTGATGGCGGTGGGAGAAGATGTGCGGCATCTTTTCCTGCTGGACGCCCACGCCATGGGCAGCAAGGGCCTGGTGGCGCTGTCCCGGGGCATGCACGCGGAAATCAGCCGGGAATACTTTGAAACCTGTCCGCTTTTCGCCGAGCTCCGGGCCAACGGCATGCTGGACGCCATGATCGCCAACGCCGCCCACGTGTCGGAGGATATGATGGCCCACGTTCCTTCCTTCTACCGCGGGCCGACGACGTATTTCAAGCCCCGGCAGATTCCCGCCGGCGTATCGGAGAAAAGCCGGATTTATTGGGAAACCATGATGGAGTTTTCGGCAGGCAACTATGAGCATTATTGCCTTGCGGACAAGCTGCGCGTTATTCCCACTCCCCTGGAGCACGACCGGATGATGGACGAAGCGTCCCTGGACGTGATTGCGCCGGCGATCCTGCAAACCGTTGCAATGCCAAGCGGCGCGGATGCGCGTAAAAGCCGCCCGGACCCGGACGGAAAATAAAAAAGGCGCATACGCGCCCGGAAAGGCCAGCGGCAGCGTTCCCTCCGTCCCCTCCGCGAAGGGAGGCTCACCCGCCGTGCAAGCGCATGAACAGATAGCCCTCCGTGCTGCTGGCCCAGGAATAATTGCTCATATATTCGCCCCGGAAGGCGTTCACCGCCGCGCTGTCGGCGTTCAGGAAGCGATAGGCGTCGCAGGAGATTTTCTCCGGGCAGACGCGCATTTTTGCGTGGCTCATTTCAAAAATATCGGCGACGCCGTATTCCTCCAGGGTTTTTTTGAGGGACCGGATGATCACGTCGAACTGTTTTTGCATGGATCGGTCGTACATCCGGTCCTGCCACAGGATAGCAAAAGCTTCCGCCCGGGATACGTCGCCGCCCTGCCGGTCGATGAGGTAGGCCAGCAGCTCCTTGCATTTCGCCTGCTTGAAACGGACGATCACGCCGTCCACGAATAAATCGAAATTTCCGAACGTCCGGGCTTTCACGCGAAGACCCGGCTGCGGATACCTGCCCGCCATCGCATAGCCGATTTCCGATGCAAGCTGATCCTTGGCCACCGGTTTCATCAGGTATCCGATGGCGTGCACTTTATAAGCCTGCAGCGCGTATTCGGAATAGCCGGTCAGGAAAACGATCGCCGTATCCGGGCGTATTTTTTTGATCTCCGCCGCCAATTCCAGCCCGCTCATATCCGGCATATTGATATCCAGCAGGGCCACGTCCGCGGCATGGCCCCGTATCCATTCCAGCGCGTCCTTCCCATGGATGAAGCCCTGCACATTCCCTGCCTGCGGCAGTTCCCGGCAGATGGCCACCGTATCTTCCATCAGCAGCTTTTCATCGTCTACGCAAAGAATCGTCATTGCTTCTCCTCCGTATCCGGGATCGTGATCGTCACCGTGGTGCCGATCCCCTCGGCGCTCTGGATGGTCACCGTCCCGCCGCACATGCTTTCGATCCGTCCCCGCACGTTCCGGATGCCCAGGTGCTGCCCTTCCCCGGCTTCCGCTTTCTGGGGATCAAATCCTTTTCCGTTGTCCTGAACGATGATCTGATGCCCAGCTGCCGTTTTCCGCGTATGAACGCGCACCACCCCTTCTTCCCGGCCGCGCACGCCGTGGCGGATGGCGTTTTCCACCATGGGCTGCAGCGTCAGGGGCGGCACCGTAAAGCGGCTGTCCTCGATATCGTATTCCACCCGGATGTTGTCAAACCGCACCATTTCGATGTCCGCGTACAGCTTTGTGTGCTCCAGCTCCTTCTCAAACGGGATCCTTCCCGGCATATCCAGAGAATCCAGGTTCTGCCGCAGATATGCGCCGAATTTCTCCGCCACCCCGGCCGCCTGCTGCGGATCCTTGCGGCACAGGGCCTTAAAGGTCGCGATGGTGTTGTAAAGGAAATGGGGCTGGATCTGCGTCCGCATGATCTGGATGCGCTGTTCCGCCCGCAGGGCCTGTTCGTGCTCCCGGACCAGCTGAAGATGGAGCCAGATATAATAAAACACGCAGCTGATGATGATCGCCATGGTCAGGAAAGAAATCGGCTGCTCGTCAAACCGCACGTTGAAATCCATCAGGACGGATCCCGTGATGAGCACCGTAACAAAAATGGGGATCCAGGATTCCCGCCGCGTCTGCGGATGGAATTGCCGGATCGTCAGGAACAGCAGCCAGGCGAGCAGCACCGCGCTGACGACCGTGCAGGTATGACGAAGCGGGCCCGAAATGAAATGTCCGCCCGACACGGCGTCCGTCGTAAAATGAAACGCGATCCCGGAAAAAAACGCCGTGGCGTAAACGGCGGCGTTCACGCCGATCAGCGCCCACGCGATCCGATAGCGCCCGGGCTTTACGATGATGAGAAACATCAGCAGGATCACCGGCCGGACGGAATAACCCAGCACGGACAGCGGCAGCCGCAGCGCATTGCTCCCCCGGAGGGGCGCCAGGCGGTATTCCAGATAATTCTGAATCACCAGGCAGATCACCAGCACGATGATTACGATCATCATCCGCCTGCGCTCCCGGCCCAGATACGTGTCCAGCCACACCGTCAGCAGCAGCGCCAGCAGCAGCCCGGCGGAGGGAAGCACCGCCGTCTGCGCGATAAAGCGCTTGAGAACCGGCATATCCTCGATATAGGTGCCCGCCGGCTGGCTGCCGACGACCGTCAGCGTGCCTTCGTTGGCGATGTCGGTTTTCTTTGGCGCAAGATTGCCGTATACCGCGTCTTCGCGGAGCGTTAGGTGCGCTTTCGCCTGATTGTAGACGCCGCCGCCTTCCCCAAGGGACGTATTGCCCGTCACGCTGCCGTTCAGCAGGACCATTGTGCCGTAGTTGGCGATGCCGCCGCCGGCGTCCAGGGCGGTGTTGCCCGTTACGCAGCCGCCCTCCATGATCAGCGTGCCGCGGTTGATGATGCCGCCGCCGGTATCCCGGTACCCGCCGGTGATGACGCCCGGGACAGTCCCGCTGTCTCGGAGGATGAGGATCGCCCCCTCCTGGACATAAACGGCGGGGCTGACGGCGCCGCCATCCTTCAGGCCCCGGTCCAGCGTGTGGCCGTTCAGATCGAGCGTCAGGCGCTTGCCCGATGCGATGGTGAGCGCATCGTCCTCTTTCAGCGCCGTCACGCTGCCGGTCAGCGTGATTACGCCGCCGTTGTCCGCCCGGTCGATGGCATTCTGCAGCTCCTGCCAGGGGGAAGCTTCCGCCCGCGCCGTTCCGATCACGAACAGGGCTGACAGCACAACGGCCGCCGCCCAGCGGACCGCACATCCCCCAAACGCTTTTTGATATGCCCGCATCTGTTTCTCTCCGTACGTACCCCCGAGGATCAGCCGGGGTTTTCTTCCAGTAGGTATTTTATATTAAAACGCGGATTTGAGCAACAGAAAAAATACTGGATGGCATTTTCGCCGGAGCGCCCCCGTTCATTCCGCGGTCTGCGAACGCCTCCGATCGGCAGGGGCACGGCTGAGGCATTTTTCCCCCGGGCGAAATGTAAAAAACTTTGAAAATCCAAGGGTTTTCGTGGTGGAGCATATGAGACCCGAAAATTTGGTAACCAAATAATACAAACAGGCATGGCCGTGCTGTCCCCTTGTGAAGATCAACACACAATCACATGAGGGAAAGCACGATGGAGAACGCGCAGGAAGTCATTGAACGCAACGAGAAGTAGGATGTGCAAATATGCAGGACAATGAAACGAATCCGGCGACAGATGGAGCAAATACAATGACAAGACGGCGGCTTTGCCTTGAATGGGCGGAGCCGCTGTTTTATACTAAAGAATGTGAAAGGAGGTGCCTTCAATGCTTTGGTTTCTTCTCCTCAACGCCATCATTGTTGCCACTATCATCGCTCTGTGTATAAGGAGATACAAAGAACGCGTAGCAATGATGAACGACGTTCACCAATGTCACGGGAGAATCGTGAGAACCGAGCCCATCAAAGCATCCCGCATGGGTGAAGGCCCAGGCGGTTATGCCGTCGGCCCCAAATTTGAAGTGACCACCATCCACACCTATGAGCATTATCACGTCACCACAGGCTACATGGTCTATATGCAACTGGACGATGGCACAAAAATGTCTTTCTGTTCCCCGCGTGGTGATTCTCTGGACGAGGTTCCCGGCATTGGCATTGCGTCCATTCGCGAACTCATCGGCACCATGTATTACGTCACCGATAAGAAAGGCCGCAACTACTATACGGAGTTTGTCCATGATCCTTTCATACGTGGCCCCGGGAACTGGTTGTAAATAAGTGCTTCTTGTTTAAGAAAATCATAAAGTATCTTATCACGTTGGTCTACGAAACAAACGAGGTCAACTTGATTTTCTAAAGATATTTTGATATACTTACATCAACCAAGTCTGCGAATAAAAAGTCAAGCCCCTGAAGACAAAAATTTGCAGAAAAAGAGAGGAGAAAAAGAGTACGACAAACAGACCACCCCGGGAGGCGGCC
>CACWLY010000009.1 GCA_902761825.1 uncultured Eubacteriales bacterium | reverse complement strand
AAAGAAACAGCAACAAGCTTCCGATGCGTCCCCTCCTTTGGCGATCACCAATCCAGGTCCTTCATAACTATACTGTCCAACATGTTTGACAAACCTACAGTAAGCCCGTTTTCCGGCGCGCCGGCCTGCGGTATGGGCTGTATTCTTTTTGTTCTCCCCGTCGCCGGAACCGAAGGGCGGCGGTTCAGCGTCCGTCCGCCGAAAGCATGTCCGTGAGCGCCGCAAAGATCGCCCCGCGAACGTCCGGGCTCCAGAAATTGCCCTCATGCTCCGCGCCGTCCACGTAATACGCCTTCGCGTCCGCCCCGGCCTCGCGCAGACGAAGGAAAAGCCTGTCCAGCTGATCGCAGGGAACAAGCGGATCGCCCGTTCCGTGCAGCAGCACGAAAGGCGGGTATTTCTTCCCGTCTTCCACGCGGAAAACCGGGCTCCAGCGGCGCATTTCCCCGGGCCAGCGCGCCTCGTCCGCGCCGAAATACGCGGCCTTCACGGCGCGGATATCGGGAGCGTCCTCCAGATGCTCAAACAGCGCGGGCAGATCGGTCGGCGCGAAGCAGGCGACCACGCCGCATACGCCGTCGCTCTGTTCCGGGTATTCTTCGGTCTTCAGTTCGGGATCATCCCCCGTCAGCCCGAGCAGGCAGACCGTATTGCCGCCGGAAGAGGTGCCGAAGGCCGCGATCCTGCCGGGATCCAACGCATATTCCGCCGCGTGCGCGCGCAGGAAGCGGATGGCGCACTTGACATCCAGCAAAAAGGCGGGGAACGGGAAGCCGTCGTTCGCGCTGCGGTGGGAAACGGTGGCCACGGCGATCCCGGCCTCCGCGAAATGGCTCAGCATGGGGATCTCGTAATTCAGGTTGGGCGTCGTCCAGGCGCTTCCCTGCACGAAAAGCACGACCGGGCAGGGGCTTGTCTTCGACCGGTCGTCGTTCTTCGCCCAGGGCAGGATCAGCGTAAGCTCCTGCCCGTTCCGGGAATAGCGGACGTGCTGGATCAGCTCGGCCTGGCCCTTGAGGGTTGGGTTCATCGGCAGGACGGGAACGGATGGGATCATACGGACAGCCTCCTTTTTTATCATGCCGCGCCCGGCGGTTTACAGGTTTTCCATGCTCACAGGATAAAACAAACCGATTGCTTTGTCAACCGCGGGCAGGCTGAGAAAAACGGTTGATTTCCCGCGAAAATCAGGATACAATAACGGGGAGAAAATACGCGAAGAAAAGCGGTGAAGCTCTTTCCGATGGATACCCTCATTATCGCCGTGAAGCGCAAGGGCCGTCCCTCCGAAAAAGTCCTGCGCACGGCCATGATCGTTTTCGCCGTGGTCTTCCTGCTGCAGGGGATCATGTTTTCCACCGGCTTCATGCTGCCCTGCATGCTGATGACCCTGACCTATTTCTGGTACAGCCACGTCATCCGGCGGGAGTATGAATACACCCTGGAGGACGGCTGGTTTTATATCGACCGCGCCAGCGACCGCGGGCGTCGGCGGCTGCATGAGTTCCCGATGACCGACATTTCGCTTCTGTCCGTGCCGGACGATCCCGCGGCCGCGCCTTACCGCAAGGGCGGCGGCGTGAAAATAAAAAAATACGATTACACCTCGTATCAGGACGACGTGCCCTATTACACCATGATCGTGGAGCAGAACGGAACGCGGGTCAAATTCCTGCTCGATCTCACGCCCGAGGCCATCGCCTGCATCCGCCATATCAACAGGAAAGCGGTCCGCTGTTGACGGATCTGGTAAACATCAAGACATTGTTAACAAATTTTCGCATTTTATACATTGACAATGTTCTTTTTTTGTGCTAAATTACGGTTAGAAGGTGCGGCTGAAAAAAGGCCGACATATATCAAGGAGGAATTTCTGTTATGAAGAAATTCGTTGCTGTGCTGATTACTCTGTGCCTGATGCTGGCCGTTTCCAGCGCTCTGGCCGATAAGCTGACCGTCAGCGCGTGGGACGCCGCCTTCAACGGCTCCGCCCTGCAGGCCGCGGCCGATGACTACAAGGCCAACGTCGACCCCGATTTCGAGCTCGAAATCAACATCGTTTCCGGCTCCAGCGACGTGGAAAACGACATGACTCTGGCCGGTTCTTCCGGAGACTACAGCAACCTGTCCGACATCGTGCTCTTCCAGGATCACTTCATTCAGCGCTATGTGGCCGATTATCCCGACTGCTGGGTCAGCCTGGACGACGCCGGCATCAACTGGGATGACTTCGGCGCTGAGAAGCTGAGCTACAGCACCGTGGACGGCGTGCACTACGGCGTGCCCGTCGACAACGGCACCGCCATCATGGCTTACCGCGTGGACCTGCTGGAGCAGTGCGGCTACACCGTGGCCGACATGACCGGCATCACCTGGGACAAGTTCCTGGAAGTCGGCAAGGAAGTCTATGCCAAGACCGGCAAGGCCCTGCTGTCCATGGACGGCAGCGGCAACGACCTGCCCTACATCATGCTGCAGGCTGAGGGCAAGAGCCAGTTCAAGGACGGCAAGCCCTACATCACCGAGAACGAAGACCTGGTCAAGATCATCAAGGTGATCTGCGAAATGGCCAAAGAGCATGTGCTGATCCTGGCCAACGACTGGACCGGCTATGTGAACGAGACCGTTCTGCAGGATCAGGTTGCCGGCGTCATGAACGGCAACTGGATGATCCCCTCCATGAGCCTGGTGACCGAGAACAGCGGCAAGTGGGAAATCACCACCCTGCCCACCCTGGACGGCCATGAGGGCTATGCCGCCAACGGCGGTTCCTCCCTGTACATCACCGCCAACTGCAAGAACCTTGAGCTTGCCAAGAAGTTCCTGGCCTACACCTTCGGCGGCTCCACCGAGACCTATGACAACGCGCTGCGCAAGGGCGGCGTCATCGGCTGCTGCATCAGCGCCGCTCAGTCCGGCGTGTACCAGGAGGGCGTGCCCTTCTTCAACGGCCAGGCCATCTACTCCAAGATCGTCGAGATGGGCGCTCATGTGCCGATCGTCGAGCAGAACGACTATCACTACACCTGCCGCGGCTACATCGGCAACGCCATCCAGGAAGTCCTGATGGGCGGCGACGTGGAAACCGCGCTGAAGACCGCTGAAGATCAGCTGCTCTTCGCCATGGGCCTGTGATAGAAGCGACCCCGTAGATGATGAATCGAAGCGGGGGACCGGCAGGATACCGGTCCCCCGTTTTCTTTCCACAGCGAGGAGGAGATCCGAATGAATAAAAAGAAAGGGTTCGGCCTGCTTGCCAAGCAGCGGGCGTCCGGCTGGGCTTTCCTGACGCCCGCCGCGCTGCTGCTGTTCCTGACGAGCTTTTATCCCATGGTGCAGGCGTTCATCACGTCGCTCAAGACCGGCTCGTCCGCCAGGCTGAAATGGTCCGAACCGCTGTTCAACAACTATACCCGCATGCTCAAGGACACGGTCTTCAAGACCTCGATGGGCAATACTTTCCTGTACCTGATCATTCAGGTGCCGATCATGCTGATCCTGGCCATCCTGCTGGCGCAGCTGCTCAACAACAAGGACCTCAAGTTCCGCGGCCTGTTCCGCACGCTGATTTTCCTGCCCTGCGCCACCTCCCTGGTTTCCTACGCCCTGATCTTCAAAACGCTGTTCGCCCGCGAGGGCCTGATCAACGCCATGCTGCTGAGCCTGGGCATCATCAAGGAAAACGTCAACTGGCTGGGTACGCCGGGCACGGCAAAGGCGGTCATCATCATCGCCATGCTGTGGCGATGGACGGGCTACAACATGGTGTTCTATCTGGCCGGACTGCAGAACATCGAATACTCGGTGTATGAAGCCGCCAACATCGACGGCGCGAACGGCTGGAAGACCTTCTGGAACGTCACCGTGCCGCTGCTGCGTCCCGTGATCGTCATGACCGCCATCATGTCCATCAACGGCACCCTGCAGCTGTTCGACGAATCGGTCAACCTGACCGCCGGCGGGCCCTCGAACACGACGATCACCATGTCGCACTACATATACAACAACTCGCTCGGTTCCGGCGTGGCCAACTTCGGCTATGCCTCGGCCATGAGCTTCGTCGTTTTCATCCTGGTGGCCGTGCTGGCGCTCATCAACATGAAAGTGGGTGATACGCGTGACTGATTCCAGAACCCGGAAACGCGCTGTATCCCATATCCAGCGCAAGCTGATCCCCAGCTACATCTTCCTGACCATCATGGCTTTCCTGTCGGTGTTCCCGCTGTTCTGGATGTTCACCGCCGCCACCAACACCACCGTCGAGGTCGCCCGCGGCAAGATCTGGTTCGGCTCGCATCTGGTGGAAAACTATAAGGCGCTGATCGCCACGGATAACCTGTGGCAGGCCATGGGCAACTCCTTCTTCTATGCGTTCGTGCAGACGATCGGCTCGCTGCTGATCTGCTCCCTGGCCGGTTACGGCTTCGAGCTTTATCACGACAAGGGCAAGGACCGCCTGTTCGCCATCCTGCTGCTGGCCATGATGGTGCCGCAGGTTGCGACGCTGATCCCGCTGTTCACCATGATCTCCAAGCTGAAGCTGCTCAACACTGTTTGGGCCTTCATCATCCCCGGCCTCTCCACGACGTTCCTAATCATGATGTTCCGCCAGAACAGCCGCAACTTCCCCATCGACACCATGGAAGCCGCCCGCATCGACGGACTGAGCGAGATCGGCATCTTCTTCCGCATGTACTTCCCGATGATGAAGTCCACCTACGCGGCGGCGGCCGTTATCACCTTCATGGGCGCGTGGAACTCCTACATGTGGCCGCGCACCGTCATGAAGGGCAACGCCGTCAAGACCATGCCCATGCTGGTAGCCAACATGTCCAACGGCTACGGCGTGGATTACGGCATGCTGATGCTGGGCGTGCTTTTCGCCTCGCTGCCCACCATCATCATCTTCTTCGTGCTGCAGAAACAGTTCGCGGAAGGCATTACCGGCGCGGTCAAATAATCATCCGTACAAAAGGGACTGTCTTATACTATTTGCGTTTTAATACTATTCTCAGTATAAAAGATTATCAAGGCGTAGCAGCGCTACGTTGACCGGAATGAAGCAACGCCAAGACGGAAAAGACACCCAAAGATGATAAGATTTTAGATTGAGAATAGTATAAGGCCCCGTTTGACAAAGATAGGAACAAGCAAGCTCCCGGGCATAAAGAACAAAAGGAGTTTTCCAGAAAAACAAGCTCGTTTGTTTTTCTGGAAAAACCCTTTTGCTTACTGTGCGCTTTGCGCACAGTCTGGCCAGCAAAGCTGGCCTGCCCGGAAGCGATAGCACACCTATCCAACTGACAGCGGCAAGTTGCTTGTTCGAGGAGGGAGGCGTAGCAGCGCTACGTTGACCGGAATGAAGCAACGCCAAGACGGAAAAGACACCCATAGATGATAAGATTTTAGATTGAGAATAGTATTACGCTGTCTCCGCAACTGGCGGGGTCTGGGGAGGGACTCCCTCCCCAGCGCGAGCACGAGGGCAGCGCCCTCGTCGAATCCCTTGATCTTTTTACACCATTCGCATCATGCAGGACAGGAGGAAACAAAACGATGAAAAAGCTGATATGGATCGCCGTCGCGCTCCTTCTTCTCGTTCCCTTGCAGGCGCTGGCTGCCGGAGATTACGAGGTGTTTCTGCCCGCGGACTACGCGGACAGCGGCCTGCGCTATCCCGTTTTGTATGTGCTCCCCCAGGCCGAAAACCAGCCCGATGACAGCGGCCTTACGGAAGCGCTGGCCCTGGCTATGGAACAGCAAAAAGGCCTGTCCATGATCCTCGTGCGTCCCTCGCTCAGCCGGGACGGCGATATCGCCGCGGCTATGGCCGAAACAGTCGCGGCGGTGGACGGCGAATACCGCACGATTCCGGATCGCGCGCGCCGCGCGGCGGTCGGAACCGGCGCGGGCGGATACCTGGCTTACATGCTGGCGCTTGAAGACGGCAGTCCTTTCGGCGCGGCCGTCAGCGTCCGGGGCAATTTTGCCGGCGAGGACAATCCCTGGCTCGGCCTCGGCAGCGCTGCCGATAAAATCAGAACGCTGCACAGCGCGGACAAAACCGCGCTGGACCGGCTGTACACTTACCTGGACGCGCCCGTGGAGGACGCCTGGATCGATCAGGAAGGCTCCACCGACGATATCGGCGCGATGATGATCGGTTTCGGCACCGGCAGCGCTTTCCATGAATACACGGCGCGGCCCGGCGCATGGGATGAAGCGTTCCTGGCGGAATCCTCCGCGCGCGTGCTGGATCGGCTGACCCGTTACATGCTGGGCGACGCCGCAAGCGCGTCCCTGAACCCCGTAAAAGCCGTGCTGACGGAGGAAGACGAAACGGTTTCCGCCGATTATACCGTTACGGTGAGCGACGCGCTGCGCGATTACGCGCCGGACGGCGCGGAAATGGAGATCCGTCTTGCCGTCGGCGGTCAGGAAGCGACCGAAACGCAGGCCGTGAACGGCGCGGGCGAGTATTCCGGCCGGCTGTCCGTGAAAAACGCGCTCGCGGAGAACGGCGAAGCGCAGCTTACGGTATCGCTGCTTGGAACGCCGGTCGCGCGGGCGATGGCGAACTTCATCCTGCAAAAGAACGATCCCGGCGCGGTGGATCTGTCCGGCGACTGGCATTTCCTGTATGCCGGCGGGAAAAGCGACGTGAACCCCGCGGCGCTGACGGCCGCCGATTTTGCCGACTGGCCGGTCGTTCAGCCCGGCATGGGCAATTGGACGAAGGGCTACGGCAATATCAGCGATGAGAACGTCCGCTCGTCCTACGGCCCCGATTATTTCGATTTCTTCATTACCGGAAACGGTTATTACGCCCGCGTCTTTACCGTTCCCGAGGATTTCAGCGACGACGCGCCCGAGCTTTCCATCGGCTGCGTCGACGACCGGTGCGAGGTGTTCCTGAACGGCGTCCGCGTCGGCGCGACCGGAATGGATGAAAAAGGACAGCCCACCGGGGATACCACCTGGGCGGTATTCAGCCATTTCACGATCGATCCCGGGCTGCTGAAGCGGGACGGAGAGAACGTGCTGGTCGTGCGCGCCTGGAACGATCTGCCCTTCGGCGCGGGCGGCTGGTACGCCGGCCCCATCGGGCTCTATACGCAGGAGACCTTTACTGCCCGGATCGCCGGGGATGATTCCAGGTTCTACGAGGAAACCTTCGCCTCCGCCTTCGCGGCTTCGGCGCAGGGGCAGACCGGCGAGGCCGAAACGCCGTACCTGATCTATCTGCCGCCCGATTACGCGCAAAGCGACCGCCGCTATCCCACGGTCTATCTGCTGCATCAGTTCAATTCCGACCATACCTCCTACCGGACCGACAGGATCAACGAGCTGCTCGACGCCGGGATCGCGGAAGGCAGGTACGATCCGATGATCGTGGTGATCCCCAATTCCGCCGAGGAAAGCTGGTGGCGCGGCGACTGGGAAAAGATGATCACGGAGGAACTGATCCCGCACATCGACAGCCGTTATCGCACCATTCCCGACGCGCGCTGTCGCCTGACGGCCGGCTGCTCCATGGGCGGCCAGGGAGCCTTCGGCGTGGCGCTGCGCAACCCGGATTTCTTCAGCGGCGCCGTTTCCTTCTTCGGCGCGTTTAGCTATGGCGCGGCGGCCAATCCCGTAACGGTGTCCAAAGTGGAATCGGCGGAATACCTGCGGTATTTCACCCTCTACTTCATCTGCGGAAACCAGGATAACTACGGCTTCGGCGTTCCCGCGATCGAGCTGCATCAGGAGCTGCTGAAAAAGGACGTGCCCCATCGCTTCTTCATCGAAAACGGCAGCCATGACAGCGCTTTCTATCTGCCCTTCTTCCAGGACGCTTTCTCCTACGCGCGCGCCAACATGTACCATGCCGGGGAAGCGGCGGCAGAGCCTGTTCGCGGCACGCTTACCGTGGATCAGGAAAAGCGCGGTCTCACGATAGACGTCCGGGGAGACGAAACGCTGAAAGACCGCATGCTGACGATCCCGGCCTCTGCCTATACCGTCGATCCGTCGCCCGCGCTCCGCATCCCGGTCGCGCTGGAAATCTTCCAGGACGGCGAATCGGTGTATTCCGCCACGGTGACCGAACTGTCCTATACAGCTGAAAACAGCGGCGTTTCCGCCACGCTGGCGCTCGACGAAATCATCGATCCCGCCAAGCCCGCCACGGTGGTTTTGAAGGCTTCGGTCTTTGACCAGACCGCCGTGCTGGACACGCTGGACGATCTCACGCTGGCTGCTCCGTAACGGTTGTACTGTTCAAAGGGGAACGTCAGGGACCTCTGCGGTCCCTGACGTTCCCCTTTCTGCTCTTCCGCCGCCAGGGCGAAAAAGGCTGTAAATTTGTCTGCTTTCAAGCAAAGGTTATTTCAAGAAATCGTTCAGTCCGATCTCCGTGAACCGTCCTTTTCTGATCTCGATACAGCAGTCGAAGCCCGCCTGCGCGGCCAGGCGCACCGCGGCATCAAACCCCAGATCCAGCTTCTGCCGGTCGTGGCAGTCGCTGTTGATCATCACCGCGCAGCGGCGCTGTTTCAGCTCCTTCAGGATCCACGGCGCCGGATAGGGAGACGAACGGTAGCCGCGGGACATCGCGCCGGTATTGATTTCAAACACCGTCCCCGGTTCGCACAGCGCGTCCAGCGCCGAGAAAACCGCCGCGCGATACCGCGGATGCTCCTGGTCAAAGAAGGCGCACTGATCCTCAAACTTGGTCAGCAGGTCAAAATGCCCGATGATATCGCAGCCGGTTTTCTCCTTTACCCGCGCCACCGTTTCAAAATACGCCGCGGCGTAGGCATAGGGATCGCCCTGAAACGCCTCCTCTATATTCGAGCGCGCCTTTTCGGCCTTCCAGTCGATGCTGAGGCGCACGCCGTCCTTCTCTATCCAATGCACCGAGCCGATGGCGTAATCGTACCACGGATCCCGGTGCCCGGCCAGGATATCCTGCTCGATGCCGCAGTAAACCTCCATCCGTCCGGCATACGCTTTCTTCAGCGCGGTCACCGCCTCCCGGTAGGCCGCCTCTTTTTCGGGCGTCATGCCGCAGGACGAAAAGGCCGGGTCCTTATGCCCCGAAAAGCCCAGGGCGGCAAACCCCAGGGAAAAGGCTTTTTCCGCCATTTCGCTTGGGGCGTCCCTGCCGTCGCAATAGATGGAATGCGTATGATAATTACTTGGCATTGCCGGTCATCTTCTCCTGCTTGACTTTATGATCGATCACATGGCGGGAGGCAAGCTCCTTGCGGATATCCTCCACCGATATGCCCATCTCCACCATCATCACCATCACGTGATAGCACAGATCGGCGACCTCGTAAACGGTTTCCGCCTTATCGTCAGCCTTCGCCGCGATGATCACCTCGGTGCATTCCTCGCCGACCTTTTTCAGGATCTTATCGATGCCTTTGGTGAACAGATAGCTGGTATAGGAGCCCTCGGGCAGCGTTTCCTTGCGTCCCTGCAGCAGCGCCATCAGGCCCTCCAGCGTAAAGCCCTCCGGTTCCCCGCCGCGGTAAACCTCCTCGAAGAAGCAGCTGTCCGCCCCGGTATGGCAGGCCGGGCCGTCCTTGCGCACGACCACGGTCAGCGCGTCCCGGTCGCAGTCCGCCGTAATGGATACGATATGCTGATAGTTTCCGCTGGTCTCGCCCTTGAGCCAAAGCTCCTGCCGGGAACGGCTCCAGAAGCAGGTAAGCCCTTTTTCCATCGAGATTTTCAGGCTTTCCTTGTTCATGTAGGCCAGCGTCAGCACCTTTTTGCTGTCGGCGTCCACCACGATCGCGGGGATCAGGCCTTTTTCATCGAATTTCAGCTGATCGATATCAAGCATGTTTTTCATCTCCTGACGATAATGCCGTTTTCGGCAAGTTCTTTTTTCAGATCGGGAATCCTGACCTCCCCGAAGTGGAAAATGGAAGCGGCGAGCCCGGCGTCCACCTTGGGCAAAGCCCTGAACAGATCGACGAAGTGGCGCGCGTTGCCCGCGCCGCCCGACGCGATCACCGGCACGCTGACGGCGTCGCATACGGCCGCGAGCATTTCCAGATCAAAGCCGTTCTTGACGCCGTCGGTATCGATGGAATTGACCACGATCTCCCCCGCGCCCATATCCACGCAGCGCCTGATCCAGCCGATGGCTTCCATGCCGGTATCCTCGCGGCCGCCCTTGGCGAACACATGGAACACGCCGTCCACGCGCTTGACGTCGGCGGAAAGCACCACGCACTGATCGCCGTACTTGCGCGCGGCCTCCCGGACCAGATCGGGATGGCGGATGGCCCCGCTGTTGACGCTCACCTTGTCGGCCCCGCACTTGAGCACGCGGTCGAAATCGTCCACCGTATTGATGCCGCCGCCCACGGTCAGCGGAATGAACACCTGCGAGGCCGTTTCGGTCAGGATATCGGTAAACAGCGCGCGGCCCTCCGCCGAAGCGGTGATATCGTAAAACACAAGCTCGTCCGCGCCGTTGTCGGAATAATACTTCGCCAGCTCCACGGGCGAATTGACGTCGGCCAGGCCCTGAAAATTGACGCCCTTGACCACGCGCCCGTCCCTGACGTCCAGGCAGGGAATGATTCGTTTGGTGATCATTTTGCCACCTCGATCGCTTCTTTCAGGTCGATATCGCCGGTATACAGCGCCTTGCCCACGATGGCTCCATACAGGTTCATCTCCCGCAGGGCGCGGATATCCTCCAGCGTGGAGACGCCGCCCGACGCCACCAGCCGCAGGGAGAACGCCCGCGAAAGCCGCCGGTACAGCTCCCGGTTGGTTCCCTGCATCGCGCCGTCCCGGAAAATATCGGTGCAGATCACGGTATCCACGCCCAGCCCCTGCAGCTCGGCGCAAAAATCCTCCAGCGTGTCGCGGCTCGTTTCCAGCCATCCCCTGATCGCCACAAATCCGTCCTTCACGTCCACGCCCACGGCGACCCGCGCGCCATAGCGCCGCACCGCGTCCCGCAGGAACGGCCGGTCCGTCACGGCCGCCGTGCCCAGGATCACCCGGTATACCCCGGCCTCCAGGTAGCGCTCGATCACATCAGCGCTGCGGATGCCGCCGCCGATCTCCACCCTGAGGCCGCTTTCCCGGGCAGCGGCGGCCACGACGTCAAAATTGGGCGTTCCGCCGTCCCGCGCGCCCTCCAGATCCACCATATGCAGGTATTCCGCCCCGTCGCTCCGGAACCTCCGGGCGACCGACAGCGGATCGTCGCTGTACACCGTCATCCTGGCGTAATCGCCCTTGAGCAGCCGCACAGCCTTGCCCTGCACCAAATCAATGGCGGGAAAAATATACATCGCAGCCCCTCCTACATTTCGCAGAACGCTTTCAGAATCCTGAGCCCGACCCCGCCGCTTTTTTCGGGGTGGAACTGACAGCCGAACACATTGTCCCGCCGCACGGCGGCCGTCAGGTCCGCGCCGTATTCCGCCGTGGCCGTCACAAAGGGATCGTGGGCCGCCGCGTAAAAGGAATGCACAAAATACACGCATTCCCCCTCGCGCACGTCGCGGAACAGCGGGCAGGCAGGCCCGTGAAAGCGCAGCGCGTTCCAGCCGATATGCGGGATCTTGAGCCCCGACGGGATCACGTCGGCGATAGGCCGCACGTTGCCGGGGATCAGCCCCAGGCCGGCATGCTCGCCGTATTCAAAGCTCCTGTCAAAAAGCAGCTGCATGCCCAGGCAGATGCCCAGCAGCGGCGTGCCTTTCCGCGCCGCGGCCAGCAGCGCCTGATCCATGCCGATGCTTCTTAGCTTTTCCGCCGCGTCGCCGAACGCGCCCACGCCGGGCAGTATGATTTTTTCGGCGTTCAGTATCTCTTCCGGATCCCCGCTGACGCGCGCCCGCTCGCCCAGGCTGCCGAAAGAGCTGCGCAGCGAAAAGAGATTGCCGACGCCATAATCCACGATCGTGATCATTACAGGCTGCCTTTCGTGGAGGGGATCTCGTCCGCTGCCGCCGCGTCGATGCTTACCGCCTGGCGCAGGGCGCGTCCGAAGGCTTTGAAGGCCGCCTCCAGGATATGATGGGAATTGGTTCCGTCCAGCTGCCGGAGGTGCAGCGTCACCGCCGCCGCGCGCACGAAGCCCCAGAAGAACTCCTCGCCCAGCTCGGTATCGAAATCGCCCACCTTCTGCGCCGGGATCTCCATATGATACCGCAGCGCCGCGCGGCCCGAAAGATCGACGGCGCACAGCACCAGCGTTTCATCCATGGGCAGCAGCATGCTGCCGTAGCGGACGATGCCGCGCTTTTCCCCCAGCGCCCGGGCGAACGCCTGCCCCAGCACGATGCCGATATCCTCGGTGGTATGGTGATAATCCACCCGGGTATCGCCGATGCAGCGCACGCTCAGATCGAACCGTCCGTGCCGGGCGAACAGCGTGAGCATATGATCCAGAAAGCCGCAGCCGGTATCGATATCGGCCTTTCCGCTTCCGTCCAGATCGATGGTCAGCCGGATATCGGTTTCCGCTGTCTTGCGGCTGATTTCAGCCTTTCTCATGCCTGCGCCTCCTTCAGGATTTCCTCAGCGGCCGCGCTCAGCGCCCGCATCTGCTCCATCGTGCCGATGGTGATGCGCACGTAGGGAGCGGTGCGCGCCACGCTGAAATAGCGCACCAGGATCCCCCGCGCCTTGAGCCTTTTATAGACCGCTTCACCGGTCAGCGCCGGATGCCCGGCGAAGAGGAAATTGGCCCGGGAATCCAGCACGTTAAAGCCCAGCTGTTTCAGGCGGTCGGCCGTCCATTGCCGGTTTTCCATGATGACCCGGCAGTTGTTCATATACCATTCGTTCTCGTCCAGCGCCGCAGCGCCTGCCGCGAGGCTCATGCGGTTGACGTTGTAGGGGTTCAGGCTGCAGCGGATCGCGTCGAGCTCGGCGATCAGCGCGGCGCTGCCGATGACGTAGCCGAGGCGCGCGCCAGCCAGCGACCGGGATTTGGAGAAGGTTTGCACCACCAGCAGGTTATCGTACTTTTTCACCAGCGGCACGCAGCTTTCTCCGCCGAAATCCACATAGGCTTCGTCCACCGCGAGCAGCCGTTCCGGCCGCGAGGCGGCGATCATTTCCAGCGTGTCCCTGGGCAGCGCGAGGCTGGTGGGCGCGTTGGGGTTTGCCAGGATCAGCGGCGCGTCCGTCCACATGCAGGCTTCCACATCCACCGAAAAATCCTGCCGCAGCGGCAGTTCGGTGAACGGGATATGATACAGCCTGCACAATACGGGATACAGACCGTAGGTCACGTCGCAGAAAGCGAACGGATGCCGCTGATCGCCGTAAGCCAGGATGATGAAGTTCAGCGCTTCATCCGAGCCGTTGGTCAGCAGCACGTTTTCGATCTCCACGCCATAGCGCCGCGCCAGCCTTTCCCGCACGATCCGGCATTCGGGATCGGAATAGAGGTTGCACTTTCCAGCCTCCTCCGCCGCGGCCTTTACCACCGCGGGCGCGGGCGGGAACGGGCTCTCGTTCGTGTTCAGCTTGATATACTGCATGTCCTGGGGCTGTTCGCCGGGCACGTAGGGCGCGAGGTTTTTATGCTGTTCGCTTAAAAAGCGGCTCATGAGCGTCCCTCCTGACGGGAAAGCACGCTGCGCGCATGCGCCTCCAGCCCTTCCGCCCGGGCGAACCGGGCCACGCTGTCGGCCACCTTGCCCAGCGCTTCCGCCGTATAATAGGAAAACTGGGTCTTCTTCACGAAGTCATCCACCGAAAGCGGGCTGGAGAAACGCGCCGTGCCCATCGTGGGCAGCGTATGGTTGGGACCGGAAAAATAATCGCCCAGCGCTTCGGGGCAGGAACGGCCCATGAACACGCTGCCCGCGTTTTTGACCCGGTCGAGCCAGTCGAAGGGCTGATCCACGCAGAGCTCCAGATGCTCCGGCGCGATGGTATTTGCCACGTCGATCGCCTGGGCGATACTTTCGCACACGATGATCTTGCCGAAGCCTTCAACGGACGCGCGCGCGATCTCCTGCCGGGGCAATATCTCGAGCTGCTTTTCGATCTCCGCCGCCACAGCCTGCGCCAGCAGCGGCGAATCGGTGACCAGCACGGCGGCGGCCACCCTGTCATGCTCGGCCTGGCTGAGCATATCGGCGGCCACGTGGCGGGGATTGCTTCCGCCGTCGGCAACGATCAGTATTTCGCTGGGCCCGGCGATCATATCGATGGACACCTGCCCGTACACCTGCTTTTTGGCTTCGGCCACGTAGGCGTTGCCCGGGCCGACGATTTTATCGACCTTCGGCACGGTCTGCGTGCCGTAGGCCAGGGCGGCGATCGCCTGCGCGCCGCCGGTCTTGAACACGCGGTCCACGCCCGCGACCCGGGCGGCGGCCAGGATCACGGGATTGACGACGCCGTTCTTGGCCGGCGTGGTGATCACCAGCTCGCCGCAGCCCGCCAGCCTGGCGGGGATCGCGTCCATCAGCACGGTGGAAGGATAGGCCGCGGTGCCGCCGGGAACGTAAAGGCCCACCTTTTCGATGGGGATCACCTTCTGGCCCAGCACGATGCCGTTCTTTTCGCTGATCACGAAGCTGCTGCGCACCTGATGCTTATGGAAATCGCGGATGTTCTCCGCCGCCTGCCGCATGATATCCAGCAGTTCGGGATCGACCGCGCGCATTGCCTGCTCGTATTCGACCTCGGATACCTCCAGGTTTTCCGGCGCGCCGCCGTCGAACTTCGCGGCGTATTCTCTGAGCGCCGCGTCGCCGTTTTTCTTCACGTTATCCAGGATTTCGCTGACGATCCCGGCCACGTCGGTCTTGATTTCTCCGCGGAAAAAGATCTCCTCATCGGGGATCTCGCCGTAGCGCATGATCCTGATCATAGGTTTCCCTCCTGTGCAGTCAGTTTCTCCAGCGCCGCGCTGATGGCGGCGATTTCCGTGTTTTTAAAGCGATAGCTCACCTGGTTCGCGATCAGCCGCGCGCTGATGGGCACGATGGTTTCCAGCGGCGCCAGATGGTTTTCAAGCAGCGTTTTGCCGGTTTCCACGATATCCACGATCACGTCGGACAGTCCCAGCAGCGGCGCAAGCTCGATGGAGCCGTTCAGGTGGATAATGTCGATCTCGCGGCTGAGCGAGGAATAATACCCGCGGGCGATATTGGGAAACTTGGTCGCCACGCGCAGCGGGCGGGAGGTATCGTCCTCAAAATCCGCCGGCCCGGCCACGCACATGCGGCAGCGGCCCATGTTGAGATCGAGCAGCTCGTACACGTCGGGCGCGTACTCCAACAGGATATCCTTGCCGGCCACGCCGAGATCGGCCGCGCCGCGCTCCACATAGATCGCCACGTCCGAGGGCTTGACCCAGAAATAGCTGACCCCGGCTTCGGCGTTTTCAAATATCAGCTTGCGGTTTTTTTCGTGGATGGCGGGACAGCCGTATCCGGCCTTTTCAAACAGCGCGTAAACGCCTTCGCCCAGTCTGCCCTTGGGCAGCGCGATATTGACCATATCAATCCCCTCCCATCCGGACGACCCTGCCGTAATGCCCGGCGTCTTCCTGCCGCTGCGCGCGCACCGAAAGGCCGGAAGCGCGCATTTCCGCCGCCTTTTCGAGCACCTTTGCGGGATCGGCGTCCGCGCCGTAGAGCAGGAGCACGTCGGCGTCCACGCCGCGTTCCGCATTGGGAAGCTGGCTCAGTAAATCAAGGTAAACGGCGAAGCCGATGGCCCCGGCGTTCTTTCCCAGCTTTCTGACCAGGTTCCCGTACCGGCCGCCCGACAGGATGCTGGCATGCAGCCCGGGCACGAAGCCCTTGAACACCAGGCCGTTGTAATAGGTCAGGTCCTGCAGGATGGAGAAATCCAGGTTGACGGACACGCCGGGCGCGATCTTCAGCAGCGCGCACAGCGTTCCCAATTCGCCGACCGCCTGGCGCATCCGGTCGTTCAGGCACAGCGCCGACAGCTCCTGCAGCATGGTCTGCGCGGGGCCGTACATCTGCGCCAGCTTCTGCCACACCCGCGCCAGCGGCTCGGGCACGTTTTCCCTGCGGCACAGCTGATGCAGATTATGCGCGTTTTTCTCGTGCAGCAGCCGCATCAGCTCCTGCCGGACGCCCTCCGAAGCGCTCGTCGCTTCCAGCAGACCGCCGATGAACTCCACGGAGGCGATATCCAGAATCGCGTTTTCCGATATCAGCCGCAGGCTTTCGGCGGCCAGGGTGAGCACCTCCGCCTGGGTATACAGGTCGATCTCGCCGATGCATTCCAGCCCGGCCTGCGGGATCTCCCTGAACTCATGGGACGCGCCGGCGTCGCGGTACACGTTCTCGTGATAGCAGATTTTCTGCTGGCCTCCGCGGTAGTTCTTGATCACGGACAGCGTCACGTCGGGCTTGAGCGCCATCAGACGGCCGTCGGTATCGGTAAAGGTCAGTATATGGCCGCCGGTTACGAAGCTGCGGTGCTGCAGGTATAAATCGTAGGGCTCGAATTTGCTCATTTTATACAGCCGGTAGCCATAGGAGGTATAGAGCTTCCTGAGCGAATGCTCCATCGCCTCGCTGCGCTCAAACAGGCCGTTTCCCGTTTCGGTTCGCATGTTTCCTCCTTTGCAGAGGGAAAATAGTATACAGTAATATTTTACTATACGCAGGCCGCGCCTGCTGCCTTTTTATTGTATTCTTTCATTATTTTTCCTTTCATACTATTCTCAGTATAAAAGATTATCAGATTTGGGATGGATTTTTCGCCCTGGCTAAGCTGAATGGAGGTAGGCGTAGCAGCGCTACGTTGACCGGAATGAAGCAACGCCAAGACGGAAAAGACACCCAAAGATGATAAGATTTTAGATTGAGAATAGTATCAATTCAAAACAAGCGGCAAGCCCTGCCGTCGCCCTCCATATCATCCCTGTCAGATTGAAGTAAAAAAGCCCGGAGCGCGTCTGCCGCGTTCCGGGCCGAATGATCATGTGTATTAACCTTTTACGCTGCCGAGGGCCATGCCGGTGACGAAGTATTTTTGCAGGAAGGGATAGACCACCAGGATGGGCACGGTGGAAATCACGGTGATGGCGCAGCGGATGGTGACAGGGGTCGTCTTGGTGGTATTTGAATTCGCCAGCGCCTCGGCGGTAGCCTTTGCGGCGTTGGCGCTGGCCTGCGTGGTGGCCAGCTTCATCTTCAGCAGATACTGCAGCGTCAGCAGGTTCTTCTTGCTGGCGCAGTACAGATGGGTGTCAAACCAGCTGTTCCAGCTGCCCACGGCCACAAACAGGGCCACAGTGGCCAGCACGGGCGTGCACAGCGGGAAGATGATCTGCCAGTACACGCGGATATCCCCCGCGCCGTCGATGCGCGCGGATTCCACCAGCGCATCCGGCAGACCCGCGATATACGTGCGGATCACGATCATGTTAAAGCAGGAGAACATGGTAGGAACGATGTATACCCAATAGCTCTTGGCGAGACGCAGGGTTTTGGAGATCAGCAGATAATTGGGAATCAGGCCGGCGTTGATATACATGGTCAGCACCATCAGGGTGGTGATGAATTTGCGCAGCACAAACTCCCTGCGGCTGAGCGCGAAGGCCAGCATACCCGTCCAAAACAGATTGAGCAGCGTGATGATAACCGTCTTGGAGGCCGAAATCCACGCGGCCTGGTACACGGCGGGATCCTGCAGGATGGACTGGTAGCTTTGCAGGCTGAACACGCGGGGCCACATGCTGATGCCGCCCTTGAGGGCGTCCGTACCGTCGTTGAAGGAATAGGCCACCGTATTGATCACCGGGTAGAGGGTAATGAACATCAGCACGATCAGGATGATTGTGTTGACGATGGGGAAAACGACATCGTTGCGCTTATGCAATCTTTTCGTCTGGTATGGTGCGTTTGTCATTTTATACCCCTCCCTTACACCAGCGTATCTTCGCCCAGCCGCTTGGCCACAAAATTGGCCCCGACCAGGAGGATGATAGCCACAACGCTCTTGAACATGCCGGCCGCGGTGGCGACACCCATATCCATCTGCTGAATGCCGTATTCCAGCACGAAAATGTCGATGGTGCGGGAATAATTGGCCACCAGGCCGTTGCCCAGCAGATACTGTATTTCAAAGCCCGCCTCCATCAGATGGCCGATATTCATGATCAGCAGAATCACGAAGGTGGATTTGATGCCGGGCAGGGTAACGTGCAGGATGCGCTGGAAGCGTCCCGCGCCGTCGATGGAAGCCGCTTCATACAGAGACGGATCGATGGCGGTCATAGCCGAAATGTAGATGATGGTGCCCCAGCCGACTTCCTTCCATACATTGATCACGCCGACCAGCCACCAGAAGTACTTGCCTTCGCCAAGCCAGAACACGGGCGTCTGGGTCAGGCCCAGGCCCACCAGTATATCGTTTATGGGGCCGTTGGTGGCGAAGATATTCTGCGCCATGGCCACGACGATGACCATGGACAGGAAGTGGGGCAGGTATGTGACGGTCTGCACGGTACGCTTAAACGCTCTCTGGCGCACCTCGTTGAGCAGCACGGCCAGCACGATGGCGGACACTGTGCCGAACACCAGATTGATCACGCTCATGGCCAGCGTATTGCGGATGGCCTCGAAAAAGTCCGGACGGCTGAACAGCCATTTGAAGTTGTCCAGACCGTTAAAGGGCGTGATGCCCCTGGCGACGAGCTTGCGGTTGCCGTAATCCTTGAACGCGTTGATCCAGCCCCACATGGGGCCGTAATTGAACAGCAGCACATATAGCAGCATCGGCACGGACATCAGCGCCAGCTGCCACTGTCCGGCAAGTCGCCGAAAGAATCCTTTTTGCTTTGGCACAATGATTTTTTTGGGAACCCTGGGTATACTCAGTCATGTTTATCCTCCCCCGGCTTCAGTGTGTTGATGATTGGTTCTCCAAATTCCGATCTGCGGAGATTTGCCCTGTGCGA
Organism: uncultured Eubacteriales bacterium; assembly: GCA_902761825.1. Classification (GTDB taxonomy): domain Bacteria; phylum Bacillota; class Clostridia; order Christensenellales; family Aristaeellaceae; genus SFMI01. The sequence goes on along the minus strand of CACWLY010000009.1, from coordinate 17,672 downwards.
AAGGCTTTTTTCAAATTATACAGAAAAGCCGGGCAACTCATTGCCGGGCGATCCGCAAAGCAGAATTTGAAAAACCAGGGGGAGAGAGAAACTCTCTCCCCCTGATTATCCGTGTCAATTATTTGCCGTAGTAGATGTCAACCAGCTTCAGCACTTCTTCATGCATGAAGTTGCTGTACACTTCGCAGGAAGGATTGATGGCTTCCACGAAAGCGTCCCACTTGGCGTCAAACTCTTCGGGCGCAGCCATGATCACGCCGGGCAGCTGCTGATCCTGGATATTCAGGAAGTCCTGATAATCCTTGTTGATGGGATCCTTGTTGATCTGCCACGCTTCGCCGTACGGAGCCAGCTCGATGGGCGGGTTCACGAAGTCAGCGAACTTGCTGTAACCATAAGCGGCCAGGAATTCCTTATCATAGTCGTTCATCAGGCCGAACACGATTTCATCCTGGTTGCCGGGCTCCCAGCAGTCGCCGGCCAGCGGGCCTTCCATAATCCAGCCCTGACGCTTGGGGCTGCTTTGCCAGAAGGCAAGCGCCTTGTTGTGACGCTGCCACTCGACATCCTGGGTGCATGTTTTTGCAGCAGATGCTTATTTATTGTTCTCGTTTTTCTCAATTCTTATATTTGTATGATCTGGTATCATTTTTCCCATATCCGCGATCAGAAAAACGCCTCCGCCGTCAGCGTGCGGCGGAGGGAAAGGTACGGCGTTCTATTCGCTTTCGGGCACCCCGATGCCGCCGTAGATGGCGCGGAACTGGGAAGGCGTGCAGCTTTTATGCTGGCGGAAAACGCGGTTGAAGGTGGCCATGCTGCCGAATCCCGCGGCGTCGCAGATCTCGCGGATCGGCCGCTTCGTGTTGATCAGCAGGTCGGTGGCCGCGCTGACCCGTTTGGAGATCAGATAATCCGAGAAGGTCTGGCCGGAGAACTGCTTGAACACGCGGGAAAAATAGCACTTTGAAAAGCCCGCGAACTCGGCCACCCGCTCCAGGGACAGTTCTTCCATGTAATGCTCGTTGATAAAGGTGATCGCGCTGTTCATGATGGCGGGATCGATATTGCAGTCCCCGTGCCTGCGGCCGACCGGCGCGTAGCGCAGGTAATGCTGGCCCAGCAGGGCGTAGGTCTGCAGCAGGTAGGAATAGCACTGCGTATTCCACATCGGTTCCCGTTTGAAATAGCAGTCCACCATCTGCATCAGAAGCTCACTGACCTTGTGCTGAAGCTCGGTATCCCCATGCAGGTAAATGGGCTCGCGCAGCATGGCCCGGATATTGGGAATATCGCGCAGGCTCATCAGCGGGCCGGGCTCGAAGAGGATCAGATAGCGCTGCGTTTTGGCCCTTTCGGTCAGCTCATGGGCGCAGCCCGGCGGCAGGATCAGGATCTCGCCCGGATGCACTCGGTATTCGGTATCCTGCAATTGATAGACCGATATGCCGCGGTTCGGCAGGATGATCTCCACCGCAGAATGCATATGGTATTCATAATGCGCCGCCACATCGGAAGGCCAGATCCGGACAGAAGAATGCTCCAGATACGTGATGTATTCCTGTTTTCCCTGCAGGATGCGGAAGCCGTCGGGGAATTTGCTCTTTTCCCGTCCGGTATCCGTCGCTTTTTTCACGGCCACGCGTTTTTCCTCCTTCCAATGAACGATCCTGACGCATTATGCTGTTATCCCATGCTCTCACTGTTTTTATAGTATTTCGGCGTTTTTGTTTTGCAATGCAGGATCAGGTAACAGTATATCACATTTTGCGTATTATTTGTTTAATTCTTGTCATAAAATTTATTCATTAGCACTTTATTAACCGCTATAATATCAGCAATCCTTGCATAAAACCTTAAAAAAGACAAAAAGATGCCGGACACATGTTAATGTATTGTCCGGTATACCAAAGCCGCCCGCAATCTGTTTTCACGCGGTTTCATCGGAGCGCCGTCCCGTCCGATACTGCCGGGCTACGATAAAGCGGCGTTATTCCGTTTCCTTCTCCAGCCTTCTCACGCCCAGTGCCGCCCCGCAGCTTTCGCGCACGATCAGGCTGCTTTCAAAGGACTGATTAAAGGAAATGGGATGGCCCGCGTTGATGGACATGATCAGTTCCGCCATCGCGGAACGTCCATGCTCGTACGGATGCAGATCCACCGTGGTCAGCGAAGGCGTGAGGTACGGCGCGAAAAAGGCGTTGTCGCAGCCCACCAGGGCGATATCGTCCGGGATGCGGATGCCGGCGCGCTGCAGCTGCCGCATGACGCCCAGCGCCGCCAGATCGTTGATCGCGAAAATGGCGGTGGGATAATCCCTGGGCTGAAGATTGCCGAGCAGGATGCTCGTCCCCAGCTCGCCCGCCGGGGCGTCGCAGCCGGTCAGCATCACATAGGCGGGATCCTCCCGGCAGTTCAGGCGTTTTACTTCCTCATAATATGCGTTCTCACGGATGACGCTGAACCGGGCGCTCCGGTCGCCGCCGACAAAGGCGATTTTCCTGTGCCCCAGCATGGCAAGATGCGCCATGCTTTTGCGCACGCACTGCGAGGGATCGCTGCTCAGCCGGGCGCACTCGATGCCGTCGATGGGCGGGCCGATGGCTACCAGCGGCATGGCCTGCTGGATCCGCTGAAGACAGGAACGCGTCGTATCCTGGGAAAACGCGCTCTCCACCGCGAACCCGGCCAGCAGCGCCCCGTCCGGCTGCATATCCAATAGATCGTTGGTCACGGCCTCGCAGTTCGTCCCGTCGGGATAGCTGAGCACGACGGGCCTGAACCCGCTGCGCGCGGCCTCGGCCGTCGCCCCCTGGCACATCAGCGCGTAATACGGGCTGGTCTGCGGCGAAAGCACCATGGCGACGACGCGCCCTATCCCCTTCCGCGCGGCCCCGCGGATGCCAGCCGGCTTATAATCCAATTCGGCCACAGCCTCTTCCACCTTGCGCCGGGAGGCCGCCGACACGCTGCCGCCGGACAGGGCGCGGGATACCGTGGCGATGGATACGCCGGCTTTTTCCGCCACATCCAGAATCGTTGGCTGTTTTTCGTTCATGGGATTCCCCTCCCTTTGCTTCCGATTATAGCACGCGCGGCGCGCGCGCGCAAGCCCCATTTTGTAAATTTACATTTTATTTTCACTAATTTACACAAATTTAATGATTATATTTACAAAAAAGCTCTTGACATATGAAAGAAATGGAATATAATTAATCATGAAATACAAATTCGACGCAGCACGCGCGGCAAGCTGTGTAAATATTTACACCGTATCAAAGCGGGTGAACCGTTTCGATAAAATAAAAGGAGGAAAACGCTATGAAGAAAATGCTTGCTCTGGTTCTCGCGGCGATCATGCTGATGTCTGTGATCAGCTTCGCCTCCGCCGAGGACGCCGTTCTGACCGTGGTGACCTGGGACGCCACCACCACCCCTTACCTGGTCGCTCAGAAGGAAGCCTTTGAAGCCTCCCATCCCGGCGTGAAGATCGAGTATGTGGACGTCGCTTCTCAGGATTACGCCGTGAAGACCACCACCATGCTCGAAGGCGGCGACGCCAGCGACGTGTTCATGGTCAAGGAAATCGACAACATCATCAACTGGCAGGCCCAGGGCTTCGCGGAGCCCCTGAACGCCTACGTTGAGAAGACCAATTACGATCTGTCCGGCTTTGTGGGCACCGAAAAGAACTACAGCGTGGACGACGAGCTGTATGCCGTTCCCTTCCGCTCCGACTTCTGGGTGCTGTTCTACAACAAGGACCTGTTCGACGCTGCCGGCGAAGCCTATCCCACCAACGACATGACCTGGGATGAGTACGCTGATCTGGCTATCCGCCTGACCAAGGACGGCGTTTACGGCACGCACTATCACACCTGGCTGTCCGCTGTTGCCAACTGGACCGTGGCCGACGGCGTGAACACCCTGGCCGACCGCAACTACGACGATCTGCTGTACTTCTATCAGCTGTATCAGAAGCTGGAAGACGCGGGCGCCTGCATGGCCTATAACGAGCTGAAGGCCGCCGGCCTGCATTACAGCGCCGCCTTCGCCAACGGCAACATCGCCATGCTGCCCATGGGCTACTGGTATGTTTCCACCCTGATCGGCTACAACAAGGACGGCACCTGCAGCTTCAACTGGGGCATTTCCGCCGTCCCGCACGCTGAGGGCGTGAAGGCCGGTTCTTCCTTCGGCAACCTGACCGGCGCGATGATCAACATCAAGTCCGCCAACAAGGACCTGGCCTGGGATTACATCTCCTGGCTGGGCGGCGAAGAAGGTGCTGCCGCCACCGCTTCCGTGGGCGCCCGTCCCGCCTATGTTTCCGAGACCGTCGCCGCCGCCATGTCCTCCGTTGAGGGCTTCCCGACCGACGAGACCAGCAAGGGCGCGCTGATTCCTTCCTTCGTGGGCATGGAATGGCCCGTGGCTGAAAAGGTCGCCGACATCAAGGGCATCGTGAACGAGGAGCACACCCTGATCATGACGCGCGAAATCACGCCCGAAGAAGGCATCGCGGAAATGAACGAGCGCGTGGCCGAGCTGTTCTGATCCCCGCATTCCTTACAACCGTTCCCAAGGCAGGGAAGGCGCTTGCCTTCCCTGCCTTTTCCAATGCTTCGCCCGTTTTCCCCTGGGCAGACGCCGTCCGTCCAAGGGAAAACAGGCGAATACCGAAACAAAAAGGAGCGTGCCACCTATGTCCTTACAGGAGCAGAAAAGAGCCAGGGCCCGCATGGGCAAGCAGGAGCGCAGAAACGCGCTGATCGCCTATTCCTTCCTGGCCCCCAACTTCCTGGGCTTCGCCATCTTCACCCTGGTGCCCGTCATCTGCGCCATCGCCCTGTCCCTCTGCGAATGGAACGGCGGCGACGTCAGCAAGCTGCGCTTTGTCGGATTGCAGAACTACGGCACCATATTCAACGTGAACAAGGTCGCCGAAAAAGGCATCGGGTACTTTTTCAGCCGCGTCGATCTGGGCATCGCGCTGAAAAACACCGTGTTCTACACGCTGATCACCGTACCGCTCACCATCGTCTGCGCGCTCGCGCTGGCCATGCTGCTCAACAAGGCCCGCGGCGCTGTAGCGTACCGCACGATCTTCTTCTTCCCCTACGTGGCCTCCATGGTGGCGATCTGCGTGTGCTGGTCCTTCATGCTGATGAAAGACGGCCCCATCAATCAGCTGATCATGGGTCTGGGAATCCCCTTCAACAAATCCTGGACGGCGGACAGCAACATGGCCATCTGGTCGATCATCCTGGTCAGCGTGTGGCGCAACATGGGCTATTACATGGTCATCTATCTGGCCGCGCTGCAGGGCGTGCCCCAGGAACTGCTGGAGGCGGCCACGGTGGACGGCGCGGGCAAATGGAAGCAGTTTCTGCATGTGACGCTGCCGCAGCTCAAACCCACCACCTTCTTCGTATCGGTAATGATGATCATTTCCTGCTTCAAGATCTACGACGTTGTAGCCATCATGACCGACGGCGGCCCCGGCCGCTCCACCAAGATGCTGGTCACCTACATTTACGACGAGGCCTTCATCAAGGTGCGCTACGGCCAGGCCAGCGCCATATCGATGGTGCTGCTGGTCATCGTACTGCTGGTCACCATTCTGCAATTCCGCTCGGAAAAGAAATTTTCCAACGACTGACGGGGAAAGGAGAAAAAAGCAATGGAACAGATCGTTCGACAAAAGGCCATTCGCCAGGATCATCCCGTATTGCAGCGCGTGGTGCACAGCGTCATTTATCTGCTGCTTACGCTGCTGGCCGTGTTCACTCTGATCCCCTTCGTGTGGATGGTGTCGTCCAGCCTGAAGCTGGACCGCGAGGTATTCTCCTATCCCATGCGCTGGATCCCGGAAACCTTCCACTGGGAAAATTACCGGCTGATCTGGCAGCGCGTGCCGCTGGTCACCTATTTCAAGAACACCGCGTTTATCGCGATCGTGGTCACGCTGCTGCAAACGCTGACCTCCTCCTTCGCGGCCTACGCCTTCGCCAAATTGCAGTTCCCCGGCCGCGATACGCTGTTCCTGGCCTATATCGCCACCATCGCCGTACCCTGGCAGGCGTACATGCTGCCGCAGTTCATCATGATGCGCTCCATGGGCCTGTACGATACGCTGTGGGCCATGGTGGTATTGCAGGCGTTCAGCGCCTTCGGCGTGTTCCTGATGCGTCAGTTCTACCGCGGCATTCCCTCCGAGCTGTGCGAGGCCGCGCGTCTGGACGGCCTGAGCGAGTACGGCATCTGGGCGCGCATCATGCTGCCGCTGTCGAAGGCCGCCATCGCGACCCTGGTGATCTTCACCTTCGTCAACACCTGGAACGACTACATGGGCCCCATGATCTATCTGACCCGCGATTTCAACAAGACCATCCAGGTGGGCCTGCGGCGCTTCATCCAGGAGAATTCCAGCGATTACCACCTGATCATGGCGGCGTCGCTGTGCTCGCTGCTGCCCGTATCGGTGGTGTTCCTGTGCCTGCAGAAGTACTTTATCGAGGGCATCGCCACCAGCGGCCTGAAAGGATAACATGTTTGCCGAATATTTGCGCTGTCATCCCCTGGCGTCGCTGCTGGCCCGGTCGCCCGACCTGCGCATTCCGACGGCCGCCGACCGCGAACGCTGGGAGCGGATCAGCCCCGGGCATTCCCGGGAGCTGCGCGAACTGATCGGGCAATATGCCGGTTTGCCCTATCCCCCGCGCACGGCCACCGGCTTTCTGGCGTTCGTCGGTTCGGGCAGCCGGAAAGCCGACGAGGAGCCCTATTTTCTGCGGCGGCGCAAGCTGTGCGCCGCGGCGCTGGCCTGCTGTCTTTCCGAAGAGGAAGCGCCGGACGGCGTGATCGACGGGCTCTGGTGCGTCTGTGAAGAAACCAGCTGGGTGATCAGCGCCCATAACGTCAACCCCATTCCCGGCGCTCCCGCGGCGTCGGATTACCCGCTGCCCGATCCCGACCGGCCGTACGTGGATTTGTTCTCCGCTCAGACCGCCATGATCCTGAGCCTGGTCCGCCATCTGCTGCGGGACAGGCTGGACCGCGTATCCCCCATGCTCTGCGAGCGGATCGAACGCGAAATAAGCAGGCGCGTGCTGCGTCCTTTCATGGAGACCGATGATTTCTGGTGGATGGGCGTAAAGCGGCGCGACCTGAACAACTGGACGCCGTGGATCCTGTCCAGCATCATGCTCAGCGCCTGCCTGATCCTCGCGGACGCTTCCGCCCTCGCCGCCCTGCTGGACCGGGCCTGCCGGATGCTGGACCGCTGGCTGGACGCCGTGCCGGACGACGGCGGCTGCGATGAAGGCGCGGGCTACTGGAACATGGCCGGCGGCGCGCTGCTGGACTGCCTGCAGCTGCTGGAGGACGCGACGGAGGGGCGTATGACCTTCTGGGACGAGCCCAAAATACGCGCCATTCTTCGCTTTCCGCTTGCGGCCGAAATCGGAAACGGCTGGTTTGTAAACTTTGCCGACTGCGACGCGCGGCCATTTCTTTCGGGCGAACGGCTGCAATGCGCCGGGGAAAAGCTGCGCGATCCCGCCCTGTTCGCCCTCGGCTGCCGCTGCCGCGGCACGCTGGCCGCGCAGCTGAACGACACCCCGCATTTCATCCGCCTGCTGCGGATGCTGTTTCACGATCCGCGTCAGCAAGCGGCGGACGTCCCGCGCGAGGACGTATGGCTGCCCGATCTGCAGGTACGCGTCGTTCGCCGGAACGGGCTGACGCTTTGCTGCAAGGGCGGGCACAACGGCGAAAGCCACAACCACAACGACGTGGGCTCCTTTATGCTGTACGCGGACGGCCTGCCCGGGATCGTGGACGCCGGGAACATGACCTATACAGCGAAGACCTTTTCCGCCGAGCGCTATACGCTGTGGAACGTGCGGGCCGCGTATCACAACCTGCCCGTCGTAGGCGGCCATGAGCAGCAGCCCGGCCGGGAATACGCGGCGGAGCAGGCGCAATGCCTGCCCGACGGATTGTCGCTGGAGCTGCGCGGCGCGTACGCGCCGGAGGCCGGGATACGGTCGTTCAGGCGCACGATGACGCTGACCGGGAACGGCTGCGAAATTCTGGATCAGATTTGTCTGACGCGTTCCCAGCCGGTCGTCTGGGTCTTTATGCTGCGGAACCGTCCGGAAATCACGCGAGACGCGCTGACTGCCGGAAGCATCCGGATGACGCTTCCGGAAGAAATGAAGCGTGCCGTCGAAGAAATACCCATTAAAGACGAGCGCATGTCCCGCAGCTTTCCCGGAAGCCTTTGGCGGATAACGCTTTCCGCCGGTCCCCGCGATATGTTCGATATGAAATTCACCGTCAGGAGGAACAGTACGCATGCTTGATATTCAGCGCAACCCGCTGCGCACCCGTCAGGATCTGGCGCGGGCGGCGGTTCAGATGATCACCCCCCTGGTCGATTGCCTGACGCCCGAAAAATCGCGGATGATCGTAGGCGAGGGCTCGGCCCATTATTCCGAGGACGTGGCCGGGATGGAAGGCTTCTCCCGCGTGCTGTGGGCGCTTGTGCCCATGCTGATCGGCGGCTGTCCCGAAGCCGAACCCTTCTGGAAACTGTGGAAGGAGGGCGTCGTTCACGGAACCGATCCCGCGCACGCGGGATACTGGGGCACGGTCGGCGATTACGACCAGCGCATGGTGGAAATGGCAGTGATCGGCACCGGCCTGTGCTTTATTCCGCAGCGCTTCTGGGAGGATCTGAGTCCCGAAGAGCAGGACAATCTGTACAGCTGGCTGAACCAGATCAACCTGCACGACATGCCCAAGAACAACTGGCGGTATTTCCGCATCCTGGTCAACATCGGCTTTCAGAAGGTGGGCCGCCCAATCGATCAGGCGCGGCTGACCGAGGATCTGGACATGATGGAAAGCCATTACGTGGGCGACGGCTGGTACTTTGATTACCCCACCAAGCGCGATTATTACACTATCTGGGCCTTCCATTATTACAGCCTGATCTACGCCGCCGCCATGCGGGACGCCGATCCGGAGCGCTGCGCACGTTTCATGGAGCGCGCGCGGCTCATCGCGCCGCGCTTCGCCTGCTGGTTCGACCGGGAAGGCCGCGCGCTGCCCTACGGGCGCAGCCTGACCTACCGCTTCGCCCAGGGCGCGTTCTGGGCCGCCATGGCCTTCGCGGGCGTCACCGCCGAAGGGCTCGGCTGGGGCGAAATGAAGCATATGCTGCTGGGCAATCTGCGCTTCTGGCTGCGCATGCCCATCTTTGACCGCGGCGGGGCGCTGACCGTCGGCTACGGCTATCCCAACCTGTGCGCGGCCGAAGGCTACAACGCGCCCGGCTCGCCCTACTGGGGCATGAAGGCCTTCCTCGCCCTGGCGCTGCCCGAGGATCACCCCTTCTGGCAGGCCGAGGAAAAGCCTTACACGCCGCCGGCCAGATTCCTGGACGAGCAGGTACGCCTGCTGCTGACCCGGGACGCCGAAAATCGGCAGGTGGTGGCGTACACCGCGGGCAATCACGCCTGGGAACACATGCACGAGGACGAAAAATACGAAAAATTCGCCTACTCCACGCAGTTCGCGTTTTCCATCACGAAGGAATCCACCACGCTGAACAAAGGCGCGTTCGATTCCATGCTCGCGCTGAAGCGGGCGGGCAAGGACCTGTGGCATGCCCGCAGCGGCTGCGACAGCTTCGCCCTTTCCGCGGACAGGATCGCCTTCGCGTGGTCCCCCATGGAAGGCGTGCGCATCGAATCGGTGCTCGCGCCGCTTGGCATGTGGCATATCCGCAAGCACGTGATCGTATCCGAGTATGAGCTGGAAGCCGCCGAGGGCGCGTTCGCCGTCAAGAAGGACGGCCCCGGGGCCCGCCCCTGCGACCGGATCGTAACGGCGCGGGAAGAAGGCCCCGACCGCGCCGCCGCCCACGGGGTCTACGGCTCCAGCGCGATATTCGCGCTTTCGGGATACGAGCGGGGCGAAGTGATCCATGCCGAGCCCAACACCAGCCTCATGTATCCCCGCACCGTAATCCCGACGCTGCGCGCGCGCATAGCGCCCGGCAAAACCGTGCTGCTCTGCGCGGTATGGACGGACACCGCCGATTGCTGCCCGCAGTCGCTGCCCGAGGAGGTACTGCAATATGCCCGGTCGCTATGAGGAAGTCTTTCAGAAAATACAGGACAAATTCCGCCGCACAGCCGTTTTCGCCGCGGAAAGCGGGATCATCCCCTACAAAAGCGAAAACGGCCGGTGGATCGCTTCGCCCTTCGACGGCAACGGCTGGTGGACGGGCGGCTTCTGGCCCGCCCTGATGTGGCAGCTGTACGCCGCGGGCAGAGAGGAATGCTTCCTGAAGGAAGCCCGCCGCGTGGAAGCGCTTTTGACCGATGAATTCCGCGTGTTCCGGCATCTGAATCACGACGTGGGGTTCATGTATCTGCTCTCCTGCGGCGCCGATTTCAAGCTGACCAGCGACGAACAGGCCCGAACCGATACGCTGCACGCAGCAAGCCTGCTGATGGGGCGCTTCAATCCCGTCGGCTATATCCGCGCATGGAACAATCCCTCGCAGGTCGGCTACGCCATCATCGACTGTATGATGAACCTGTCGCTGCTGTTCTGGGCTTCGCGGCAGACCGGCGACCCGCGTTTCGCCCGCGTGGCGACGATCCATGCCGATACCGCGCTGAAGGAATTTCTGCGGCCCGACGGCTCGGTGAGCCATATCATCGAGTTCGATCCCGGGACAGGCAGGCGGGTGCGGGAGCATCCCGGCCAGGGCTACGCCCTGGGGACCCAGTGGAGCCGCGGCCAGGCCTGGGGCCTGTACGGCTTTACGCTGGCTTACATGAACGCGCGGGACGGCAGGTATCTGGAAGCCGCCCAGAGGATCGCCGCCAACTTTATCGCGCATATCCGGCCCGACGGGCTGACCGACTGCGATTTCTGCCAGCCGGATACCGAGAAGCGCATCGACAACATCGCGGGCGCAATCGCCGCCTGCGGCCTGATGGAGCTGCACGGGCTTACGGGCGTCGATGCGTACGCGGAAAGCGCCCGCAGGCTTGTCGACGGGCTGCTGGACCGCTGCTGCGACTGGTCTCTGGACCGCTGCGGCATGCTGACCCACTGCACAGCCAGCTATCACGACGACGGCGCGGGACGGCACACCAATATTACCTACGGCGACTATTTTCTGACGGAGGCGCTGGCCAAGCTGAACGGGACCGACCCCATGCTGTGGCTGTGAGAAGAGCATGATCACGATTGAACTGAAAAACGCCGAAAACCGCGTGCTGGCCGCCGCAAGCCACGCTGAGGAAGCGCTTTTATGCGTGGACCGGGCATACCTGCCGGGGGATAAAATCATCATCTCCGGCGGCGATCGCCTGTACGTCCGCATGGATCAGCAGCTGCCCGAGGGCGAGGTTTACGCGCCGGACGGCGTACTGACCTGGTTTGTTCCCGCCGGGGAGCACCGGCTTGCCTACGCGCCGGGGACCTTCGAGGCCCCGCGGCACGTCGTCAGCGCGCGGCTCATCCCGCCCGGGGAAACCGAAAAATACCGCAATATCGCCCGCAACCCCGCCGATCTGCGGGGCGATACCGATTTCTATCCGCACTGCACCGCCAACGTGGAAACCCGGAACGAAGCCTGCTTCTGCGCCCGCAACGTGATCGACGGCATGCGTTTCAACACCTTCCATGGCGAGTGGCCGTATCAAAGCTGGGGCATCGGCGCGCGGGAAGACGCCTGGTGCAGGATCGACTTCGGCCGCGAGGTTTTCGCGGATCGGATGGCGCTGACGCTGCGCGCCGATTTTCCCCACGACGCCTACTGGACGGAAGGGACCGTCGCGCTGTCGGACGGCGGCGAAATAACCTTCCCCCTGGAAAAGACGGGAGACCGGCAGTTCGTCGATCTGGGCGGGCACGCGGTTCGCTGGATGCGCCTTGAAAAAATGAAAAAAAGCGACGATCCCTCCGCTTTTCCGGCATTGACAGAATGGGAAGTATTCGGATATGATATGACTTGATTTCAACCGTTACCGGACGAAAAAAAGGAGAAAAGCCAATGGATCAGCTGCAGCACAGAAAAGCGCGGGCCGTCCTGCGCATCCAGAACGCGGACGGGACGCCGGCCGCTCATCAAACCGTATCCGTAGATCAGGTTTCCCATCACTTTCTGTTCGGCTGCGGCGCGTTCGCCGCGATCGCCCTGATGAACGCCCGGAACGAACAAGAAAAGGCGTTCCTTTCCGAGCGCCTGGACAAATGGCTCGATCTGTTCAATTACGGCACGATCCCCTTCTATTGGGGACGCTACGAGCCCGAGGAGGGCAAAACGGCTTATGCCGAAACCATGGCCGCCGCGCGCTGGCTGCGCGAACGGAACGTGCTGGTCAAGGGCCATCCCCTGTGCTGGCATACGGTGTGCGCGCCGTGGCTGCTCAGGTATTCCAATCAGGAAATCTTCGATAAGCAGATCGCCCGCATTCACCGGGAGGTGAGCGCCTACAAGGGCGTGGTCGATCTGTGGGATGTGATCAACGAAGTCGTTATCATGCCGGTGTTCGACAAGTATGACAACGCCGTGACCCGGATCTGCAAGGACAAGGGGCGCGTCGGCCTGGTGAAAGCGGTATTCGAGGCGGCGAAGGAAAGCAATCCCGACGCCGTGCTGCTGATCAACGATTTCAACACCAGCCCGGCCTACGAGCGCCTGATCGCCGATCTGCTGGACGCAGGCGTGCCCATCGGGGCCATCGGCATTCAGAGCCATCAGCATCAGGGATACTGGGGGCTTGAAAAGATCAGCGACGTGCTGACGCGCTTCTCGCGTTTCGGCCTGCCCCTGCATTTCACCGAAAACACGCTGATTTCCGGCGACCTGATGCCCGCCTATATCGAGGACCTGAATGACTGGCAGGTGGACAGCTGGCCCAGCACGCCGGAGGGCGAAGCGCGGCAGGCCGACGAAGTGGCCGAGATGTACGCGGCGCTCTTCTCACATCCCATGGTGGAGGCCATCACCACCTGGGACTTCAACGACGGCTGCTGGCTCGGCGCGCCCGCCGGGCTGATCCGCGCCGACAACACCCCGAAGCCCGCCTATGGCCGGCTGCGCGGGCTGATCCGCGGCGAGTGGGAAACGCACCTGCGCCTGACCACGGACGCGGACGGCTGCCTGGACTATACGGGCTTCAAGGGCGGCTATACGCTGACCGCGGAAAGCGGCGCGGCAAGCGTCGATCTCAGGGACGATTTGAACGGGATGGTGACGCTGCGATAATCCATGCGCACTCTTTCATCCGTTTTTACCCGTTTTCGCCGTGCGGAAACGGGTTTTCCTTGACATTCCGACAAAACATGATATGATAAATAAGATGTTAATTACCGGAAGGAGCACCTGTTTATGAGCAATCTGACCATGGACAAACTGGTGGCGCTGTGCAAATCCCGCGGCTTTATCTATCCCGGCTCCGAGATTTACGGCGGCCTGGCCAACGCCTGGGATTACGGCCCGCTGGGCGTGGAATTCAAAAACAACGTCAAAAAAGCCTGGTGGCAGAAGTTCGTCCAGGAAAGCAAATATAACGTGGGTCTGGACGCGGGCATCCTGATGAACCGCGAAGTCTGGGTGGCCAGCGGCCACGTGGGCGGCTTCAACGACCCGCTGATGGACTGCAAGGCCTGCAAGGCCCGCTTCCGCGCCGATCAGCTGATCGAAAAGTTCACAAACGGCGCCGAGACCGGCGACGGCTGGAGCAACCAGGAGCTGGAAGACTATATCGCAAGCCACGATATCGTGTGCCCGGTGTGCGGCAAAAAGGATTTTACCGGCATCCGGCAGTTCAACCTGATGTTCAAGACCTTCCAGGGCGTCAACGAGAGCAGCGCGAGCGAACTGTACCTGCGCCCCGAGACCGCCCAGGGCATTTTCGTCAACTTCCAGAACGTGATGCGCGCCACCCGCAAGAAGATCCCCGCCGGCATCGGCCAGATCGGCAAATCCTTCCGCAACGAGATCACCCCCGGCAACTTCATCTTCCGTGTGCGCGAGTTCGAGCAGATGGAGCTGGAGTTCTTCTGCAAGCCCGGCACCGACCTGGAATGGTTCGATTACTGGCGCAATTTCTGCAAGGAATGGCTGCTGGCCCTCGGCATCAAGGAAGAAAACCTGCGCCTGCGCGATCACGAGCCCGAAAAGCTCGCCTTCTACAGCAAGGCGACGACCGACTTCGAGTTCCTGTTCCCCTTCGGCTGGGGCGAGCTGTGGGGCGTGGCCGACCGTACCGATTACGACCTGACCCAGCATCAGAACCACAGCGGGAAGAGCATGGAATACCTCGATCCCACTACGGGCGAAAAATATGTGCCCTACTGCATCGAGCCCTCGCTGGGCGTCGAGCGCAGCGTGCTGGCCTTCCTGTGCAACGCGTACGACGAGGAAGAGCTGGAGGGCGGCGACGTGCGCACCGTGCTGCACCTGCATCCGGCCCTCGCGCCCTACAAGGCGGCCGTGCTGCCCCTGCAGAAGAACAAGCTGGGCGGCCTGGCCAGCGAGATCCATGACGAACTGGCGAAGTACTTCATGGTGGAATACGACGAGACCGGCTCCATCGGCAAGCGCTACCGCCGCCAGGACGAGATCGGCACGCCCTTCTGCATCACCGTCGATTTCGACACCGAGGCCGACGGCACCGTGACCGTGCGCGACCGCGACACCATGCAGCAGCAGCGCGTGAAGGTTTCCGATCTGCGCGCCTTCATCGAAGAAAAGCTGCGCTTCTGATCATCCTTTCCGCAAATCATCCCCCGCATTCCTTGAGGATGCGGGTTTTTTCACGGCCGGCGTTTGTTCTTTCCGCGCGATGCCGAAAGCGCCGCGGCGGAAAGGAGCAAACGAAAATACGGACCCGACGACATACGAAGGAGAGCGCCGAGATGGAAAGAACACGAGCCGAAATCCTGTCCGAGCTCAGGGATCGCATTCTGCCCTTCTGGCAGGGGCTGCGAGACGAAAAAAACGGCGGCTTCATCGGCCGGGTGGATTTTGATCTGACCCGGCATCCCGAGGCCGACAAAGGGTGCATTCTGAACAGCCGCATTCTGTGGTTCTTTTCGGAGGCTTCCGTTTTTCTGCGGGACGAAAGGCTGCTGTCGGACGCCGAACGCGCCTACGATATGCTCAGGCGCATGACCGATGAAAAAAACGGCGGCGTATACTGGGCGCTGCGCGCCGACGGGAGCGTGGCGGACGGCACCAAGCACACCTATAACCAGGCCTTCGCCGTATACGCGCTGGCCTCCTATTATCGGGCGTCCGGAAACGCCGAAGCGCTGGCCCGGGCGCAGGCGCTGTATCGCGTGATCGAGGAGAAATGCCGCGACGCGGGCGGCTATCTGGAGGCTTTCACCGCCGACTGGCAGCCCGCGAGCAATGAAAAGCTCAGCGAAAATGGCGTAATGGCTTCGCGCACCATGAATACGCTGCTGCACGTGATGGAAGGGTATACCGGGCTGTACCGGGTCTGGCCGGACGGTCAGCTTGCCGGGCGGCTGCGCGGGATCCTGGACATCTTTGAAAACAAGGTGTATAACCGGGAAAAAGCGCGTCAGGAAGTGTTCTTTGATCACGAATACCGGTCGCTTATCGACCTGCACTCCTTCGGCCATGATATCGAAGCCAGCTGGCTGACCGAAGAAACGCTGGAAGCGCTGGGCGACGAGGCGCTGACCGCCCGCATCCGCCCGCTGCTGCTGGCGATGGCCGATCATACCCTGCGCGCGGCCTTTACCGATCACGGTCTCGCCAACGAATGCGAGCGCGGCGCGGTCAGTCAGAAGCGGATCTGGTGGGTTCAGGCCGAAGCGCTGATCGGCTTCCTGAACGCGTATGAGAAAACCGGGGAAGCAAAGTACCTGGACGCCGTTCGGACGCAGTGGGCGTTTATCCGGGATGTGCTCATCGACCGCCGTCCCGGCAGCGAATGGTTCTGGTACACGCAGGAGGACGGAACGCCGGGCAGCGACGAGCCGATCGTCGAGCCCTGGAAATGCCCCTATCACAACGGGCGCATGTGCATGGAGTTCCTGCGCCGCACAGAGGAGGAAAAAGCATGACGTACCCGGAATTGCAGGCGCGGTATGAAGCGCTGATCGGCACGCCGAACCGCGTGGATACCGAACGGTATAACGGCATATACGAGCGGTGGGTCAATCCCGTGCTCACGCGCGGGCATATCCCGCCCTTCTGGATCTACGATCCCGATCCCAGGTCCAATCCGTTTATGATGCAGCGCCTGGGCGTTAACGCCGTGTTCAACAGCGGGGCGCTGCTGCTGGACGGCAAGTTCACCCTGGTCGCCCGGGTGGAGGGCAGCGACCGCAAGAGCTTTTTCGCCGTGGCGCAGTCCGTCAGCGGCGTCGACGGCTTCCGTTTCTGGGACGAGCCCGTGCTTTTGCCCGACACCTGCCCGCAGGAGACCAATGTATACGATATGCGCCTGACGCGGCATGAGGACGGCTGGATCTACGGCGTTTTCTGCTCGGAAAGCAAGGATACGTCGGTCGGCGATCTTTCGGCGGCCACCGCGGCTGCGGGCATTGTGCGCACGCGCGACCTCAAAACCTGGGAACGGCTGCCCAACCTGGTCACCCTGCGCTCGCCGCAGCAGCGAAACGTCGTGCTGCACCCGGAGTTTGTGGACGGCAAATACGCCTTTTACACCCGTCCGATGGATGATTTCATCGAGACCGGCTCGGGCGGCGGCATCGGCTTCGGCCTGTGCGCGGACATCACGCATGCCGTCATCGACGAGGAAAAAATGACCTCGCTCCGCAAATATCACACCGTCACCGAGGCCAAAAACGGCGCGGGCACGGTGCCTATCAAGACTGACCGCGGCTGGATCCATATCGCGCACGGCGTGCGCAATACGGCGGCCGGCCTGCGGTATGTGATCTACGCCTTCGCCACGGCGCTGAACGATCCGTCCCGGGTGATCGCCGAGCCCGGCGGATTTCTGATCGGCCCGCTGGGCGATGAGCGCGTGGGTGACGTGAGCAACGTCGTTTTCTCCAACGGCGCGATCGCCGCGCCCGACGGCCGGGTGTACATCTATTACGCCTCCAGCGATACCCGCCTGCACGTTGCCACCACCGATCTGGAGAGATTGCAGGATTACGTATTCAACACCCCGTCCGATCCCGGCCGGAGCGCGGACTGCGCAAGGCAGCGCGCCGCGTTTATCCGCAGGAACCTCGACTACCTGCGACGGACGTGAACGCCGTTTCCGGGCGGAAGCCGACTCATACTATTCGTGTTCTATGAGCCAATTCACGAAGGGTGAAATAAGAGCAGAGAAGGAAACGTTAGGGCCTACGCGGCCCTAAGACCTGCGCCAAAGGGCCCGCTTGGGCCCTCTGGACACCCATCCCGGCGATGAAGCGCGGAGCGTAAACCAGACTTGCTTCCGCCTGTTTGGTCTATGGGGCCAAGCAAGCTCCCGGGCATAAAGAACAAGAGAGAAAATTCACCGAAAAACAAGCGAGCTTGTTTTATCGGGAATTTTCTCTCTTGTTCACTGTGCGCTTCGCGCACAGTCGGCCAGCGAAGCTGGCCTGCCCGGGAGCGGTGGCATACCCTATCCTACTGA
>CACWLY010000008.1 GCA_902761825.1 uncultured Eubacteriales bacterium | reverse complement strand
TCGCCTCCCGAGTGTTTTCTCAGCAACTACACTTTATCAGTTTGCGAATCATTTGTCTTCTCTTTTTTGGCTCTTACCCCAACTTTTATTATAGAACCTATTTTTTTGCATTCCGCCGTCCCCTTCCCCCATCCGGCGTCGCTGCCGTCCTCCTTATTTGAAATCGCCCCGGCGGTTTTTTTATTCTCTTGCGCCGCGGGCAAACCGGTGGTATAACATAGATATTCAGATGTAGGAGGATCATGGCATGGCGCAAAGCTTATCTCCGATCAGCCCGGTGTTCTTCATAATCTTCCTGCTGCTGACCGGCCTGATTTACGTCTCGGCGACAGACCCGTACATACGGCGCGAACATCGTCGGATCATATTCATCATCGCCGTATTATGTCTCGCGCTGACCGCGCAGAACCTGCTGGATTACAGGCTGACTCTCGGGGCGCCCCATACGCTTTTCAGAACGCTCGTTTCCGTTTTCGGCTATTCGGTCCGTCCCGCGATCCCGGCGCTTTTTCTTTCCGTCGTTGACCGCAAGGGAAAGCGCTGGCTCCGGTGGCTTCTTGTCGGCGTGAACGCCGCGATCAGCTGCACCGCCTTTTTTTCTGGCATCTGTTTTTACATCGACGAGGCCAATCTTTTTCACCGCGGGCCGCTGGGCTACACCTGTCATATCGTCAGTTCGGTCCTTCTCGCGGCGCTCGCCTGGCGGTCCGTCGGCAATTACGGCGGCCAATCCAAACGTGATATCGTGATCCCGCTGTCCGTGGCCGTCATCATTCTCTTATCGTTTGTATACGATACCCTCAGCAGCATATCCGTTCCCATCAGTCTGCTGACGATCGCCGCCGCATGCGGAGCGCTCTTCTATTATATTTGGCTGCATTTGCAGTTTGTTAAGGAGCATGAGCGGGACCTTATGGCGACGCAGCGCATCCAGATCATGATGACGCAGATCCAGCCGCACTTTCTCTTCAACGCGCTCAACACGATCCGCGCCCTGTACGCGAAGGATCCGCCCCTGGCGGACAAAATCCTGGAGGATTTCAGCGCGTATCTCCGGCAGAATCTGGAATCGCTGAGCCAGACGGAGCTGATCCCGATTTCCAGGGAGCTGGAGCATACCCGGCTGTACACCGAAATCGAAATGCTCCGTTTCCCCGGCGTCCGCGTGGAATACCGCATCGGGGACGAGCATTTTGAAGTGCCGGCGCTGACGATTCAGCCGCTGGTCGAAAACGCGATCCGCCACGGCGTGCACAGCCGGAAGGACGGTCGGGTGCTCGTTTCCACTTCCTGTGAATCCGGCGTTCACCGCATCACGGTCGAGGATAACGGAGCAGGCTTTGATCCGGACCGGCAGGCTCCGCCGGGAGAAACGCATATCGGCTTAAAAAATGTGAAAGACCGCGTGGAGCAGATGTGCGGCGGAACGATGGACCTGAAAAGCGAGATCGGAAAAGGCACCCGCGTCACGCTGCTGATTCCGGACGCATTTCAAAAAAGAAAGAAGGAGCAGCGAAAATGAAAGCGATCTGCGTGGACGACGAACCTTTGGCCGTCGAATATACCGTAAATCAGTGCGCGCTCCTTCCGGAAATAGACGAAGCGAAGGGCTTTACCGACGCGCAGAGCGCGCTGACGTATCTTCGCGATCACGCGGCCGATATCGCCCTGCTCGATATCTGCATGCCGGATATGGACGGCATCACGCTTGCGGCCAGGATCAGGGAAATGAATCCGCATACCGCCATTCTCTTTCTGACCGCGCACGCAAAGTACGCGTTCGACGCTTATTCCGCCCATCCGACGGGTTACCTGCTCAAGCCGGTCTCTCTGGAAAAGCTGGCGGCCGAGGTGGCCTACGTGGGCACGGAAAAGAACGTTTCCGCCGCCGCGCACATCAGGATCAGGACGTTCGGCTACTTTGACGTTTTTGTGGATGGCCGACCGATCAGTTTCAAGCTGGCGAAAAGCAAGGAGATCCTGGCCTTCCTTGTGGACAAGCAGGGAGCCGGCATATCACGGCCCGAGCTTTTCGCGGCCATCTGGGAGGATCAGCTCTATGACCGCGGAATGCAGAAGCAGCTGGACGTATACATCCGCACCCTTCGGGAAACGCTGTGGGAATACGGGGCGTCTGAGATCATGGAAATAGAGAAAGGGATCCTTCGCGTCAAGCCCGACACGTTCATCTGCGACGTCTACCTCTTTTATTCCGGGGACGTCGAGGCGATCAACGCCTACCGCGGCGAGTACATGAGCTCGTATTCCTGGGCCAGCATAACCGAAGGCATTCTGTCCCGGAACGCGGCGAATAAAGCCTGAAAGCGTTTTATACCGCGTTTTCGGGGCAAAAGACGGCTTTTCTTTGGACATTCTTTGGACATTCGCCGGTATACTATATATGGTATAACCGTTACACTGTGAAACATACCGTTCATGCAGAAGGAGGTCGTCCCAATGAAAAAGAAGCTTCTCTCCCTGGCTCTCATCGCCCTCATGATGGTGGGGCTGTTTGCTCCCCTCACGGCGAACGCTATCTATGAAATGTATATCTGGACGCCCAACGGCGGAACCCTGAACGCGCGCAACGAACCGAACTCCAACGGAAAAGTGATCGCGCAGCTTCCCTACGGCAATTCCGTGGCGGTAGATCATGATCTGGGCAACGGATGGGCCGAGCTGGTATGGGGCAACGATCGCGCGTTTGTGCAGACCCGTTATCTGGTTTCCTATCCGCCCGCTCCGATCGTCACCGTGCCCACCGTCACCAACGCGCCCAAGGCGACCACCAACCCCGAAGATGAAAAAGCCGCCGAAGAAGCCAAAATGCGCACCGAATACAAGAGCGAAAAGGACGTAACGCCTTTCTATGTGGAGGTTCGCACGCCCCGCACCACGAGCTGGGTCAACTTCCGCAAAGGCCCCTCCAAGGACACCAAGCGCCTCGCTTCCTATCCGGACGGCCAGGAACTGATCGTTGAAGGCGAGACCAACCGCTGGTACCGCGCCCGCGATCCGCAGACCAACGTCGTGGGCTACATCTTCAAGGATTACGTGGCCAAGACCAACAAGCAGGTCATCGTGAACGTCGAAAAGAAGGACGACACGCACAGCCTGGGCACGCTGAACGTCAACGGCGTCTTTGATATCACCTGCAAGCTGCCCGACAATTACAATCTGCAGGTGGTGAACCTCCGCGGCGGCAAGATCGTCGCCTCCATCCTGTCCGACAACATCACTTCTCCCCAGCTGTATCTGTCCATCGCTTACGATGAAACCTACGGCGACATCGAACGCATGAACGACATGACGCCCGAACAGCTGGCTGTCCTGGAGGCCACCTTCAGCGATATGAACGAAGTGGAGATCACCTATCAGAACACCGGCCACGGCACCAAGCTGATGGTCGCCCGCGAAACCGGCAGCGATACCGACTTTGTGGATATCCTGACCATCTACAAGGGCTACTTCATCGAGTTCAACATGACGCCCAACCCCAACGCCGCCAATCAGACCCTGACCAACTCGCAGATCGGCATGTGCATCGACTTCCTGACCGACATGGACTTCATCCCCGCCAAATAATCGGCCGGCATAAGTCCGGCACATCCGGTCACGTATAAAACCGCAAGGAGAAAACGCGATGAAAAGACTGTTTCTGGTATTGCTGGCTCTGGCCATGATGACGGCGCATTTCGCCATGGCGGAGGATGCGATCGAATCCGTTCCCATGCCCGCCGAAGCGGCAGCCTTTGAAGGCGTATGGCAGTGCGACAGGGCATCCGTCGAAATGTATTGGGAAGAGGAAGGCTTTCGCGTGATGATCACGTGGGGCAGCAGCGCCTGGGAGCAATCCGTATGGCAGTACAGCTGCTATTATCACGAGGATACGAAAACGGTCGTCTCGATGCCCTTCGGAATGCGCACGGACTATGTGTACGGCGACGACGGAGAGATCGTTTCCGCAACGGACGCGTATGACGACGGCGAAGCGACCTTCCTGCTGGACGAAGAAGGCTATCTGATCTGGCAGGACGAAAAGGAGAACGCCGGCGAAGGCATGCGGTTTGAAAAGCTGCCCGGGGAAGCGCCGCTGTTTGGCACCATCGGCGAAGCCATGGAATCGGAAGGCTTCACCGGCATGTACGGGATGGACGGCAAAAACTATGCCGTCATCGTGGAACTGGACGGGCAGATCATCCGCGCGGTGGCCGCGGTGGATGAAAAGCTGCTCGCGCTGAACGACGCGATCGGCGAAGCCGAGGATATCGAAGCCGCTTTCGCCGCGGCCGAGGAATACGCGAAAACGCTGCCGGTGCTCTATACCGAAACGATCACCGCGGCCCCCGTCGATCAGGCCGAGCTGGACGCTCTGAGCGGCAAAACCGTAAACGAGCTCGAAGAGGAAGGCTATGAATACAGCGGTTCCTTCTATGGCGGAGAGGATGATCTGGTCGTATTCACCATGACGAAGGGTCTGTACGAGTATGAATTCGTCATGAACGAATCCCCGGAACTCTATGAAGCGCTCTCCGAAAGCTCCGACTTCGGTCAAATGACGGTCAGGAGCGGAAAGCCTGCTGGCATCTCCTATAACGTCATCGATCTGCGCTATCACGCGGACGGCACCGTTTCCGAAGAAGAGGAAGAAGACGCCTGGGCGCTATTCAGCGACCTGGGGCAGATGTTTGCCGATGCGTTCACGCCGTCCGAAGAGGACGGAAAGGTGGATACCGAAGCCATCGTCGAGCGTTTCGTCGAGCTCGCGCCCGATCAGGAAGAAGAAATCAGGCTGCTGGTGGATTTCTTTACATCGATTTATGAAATGAGCGCGCAAGACGCGTAATAACAGGACTGCGTAAAGCAACGGCATCAAGAAAAAACGGACAGGAATCGACGAAAAACAGGTTCGCTTGTTTTTCCGAAGATTCCTGTCTGTTTTGCTGCGCATTTTCCCAGAATATAAGGTTATTCCTCCAGCAGGAGCTTTTCCGCAGCGGCCATCGCCGCTTCCGCCCGATCGCAGAAGGCGTCAAATTCAGGATCCTCCCGCTGCATCTCCGGATGGCTCAGGAAATACTCCACCGACCGTTTCGCGCCTTCGCGGAAGGGCGTAAACCGGATGGGCGGGATGCCGGTCGCGCACATGACTTTGCTGTTGTCAAAGATCACGCTGTTTGTTTTATCGCCGAGAAGGGCTCCGTTAAAATCGTAGCGCTTTACCTTGGCCAGCAGATGCGCCGGGATATAGCAGGGCTTATATTCCGCGCGCATGCATCCGGCGATGATGCGGTACGCCTCGTTCCAGGGAATGCTTTCATCGCCGGTAATATGATAGGCTTCGCCGATTGTCTGCTCATTGCCACACAGGCCGCAGAAATAAATGGCGAAATCCTCCGACGTCGTCATGGTCCACAGCGTTTCGCCGTCCGCCGCAACGGGCACCGTCTTCCCCTCCATCATCCGCTTGAGCACCTGCCAGGGGCCGTTGTCGCCGTGGATCTGCAGCGGAAGGCTGCTCTCGCTGTACGTATGGCTGGGGCGCACGATGGTGACCGGGAATCCGTTCGCGCGGTATTCGTTCATCAGCATTTCTTCGATCCTCGCCTTGTTCCGCGAATACTCCCAATAAGGGTTGATCAGCGGCGTTTCCTCGGTGATGGGCAGGGCGGGAACGGGCTTTTGATACGCCGACGCCGAGCTGATAAAGATATACTGACGGGTTTTCCCGGCAAATAAATCCATATCGCGCCTGGCCTGCTCCGGGGTGAAGACGATAAAATCGGCTATCGTGTCAAAATCCATGTCCCGCAGCAGTTCCCGCACGCGCGCCGTATCGTTGATATCGGCCCTGATCACCCGCGCGCCCTCCGGCACGGGACGGTTTCCGCGGTTCAGCAGCGTTACTTCCCATCCGGTTGCCAGCAGGCGTTTTACCACGCTGGCGCTGATGGTGCCGGTTCCTCCGATAAGCAATGCTTTCACAACTGTATCCCCCTCTGGCTTTTTCTTTCATTATAAAATGGCGCAGGGAGAAGTCAATAGGTTTTCTCCGCCTTTTCTGTGGCTTTTCTGTGTTTTTCCCCTTGAATTACACTACGCCGCGTGCTACAATAAACGCAACGAACAAATGAGAGGAGATATTGCATTATGAAAAAGTTTCTGAACGAGTTTAAAGAGTTCGCGATGCGCGGCAACGTGGTTGATATGGCCGTCGGCGTTGTGATCGGCGCCGCCTTCGGCAAGGTCGTCACCGCCGTGATCGACATTTTCCTGAACCCCATCCTGGAAGCGCTGCCCAAGCTTGAGAACGGCGGCACCGGTTTCGCCGGCAGCCTGATCTCCTTCCTGGCCGTGCTGGTGGAGTTCATCCTCACCGCGCTGGTGCTGTTCCTGGTCATCAAGGCCATGAACAAGGCCAAGAGCCTCAAGAAAAAGCCCGCCGAAAAACCCGCCGCCCCCACCACCAAGGTGTGCCCCTTCTGCCAGAGCGAAATCTCCATCAAGGCCACCCGCTGCCCGCACTGCACCAGCGAGCTGAAATAAAAGAAAGAGCATATATACCGGATGAAATTTACTGATTTCTTCTGGGATTTTGATGGCACGCTGTTTGACACGTACCCACGCGTCAACCGTGCCATTCAAAATGCCCTGAAAGACATGAATATCATTGTTCCGCTGGAAACCATCATCCCGCTTTCCAAGACCACGCTGGGCCACGCCCTGGAAACGCTGTGCCCCGGCCGCAAGGAAGAAGCCTGGCAGCGCTACCGCGAGCACGCCGAGGAAGAGGGATACGATTCCATGCGCCCGTATAAGGGCGTATTGCGTCTGCTTGAAAGCATCTGCGCTTCGGGCGGGCGCAATTATTTATACACGCACCGGGACAAGACCAGCCTGGACGCGCTGGCGTATTACGGGATGACGCCGTACTTTACCGACTATCTGACCAGCGAAGAGGCCGAAGCGCGCGGTTTTCGCCGCAAGCCCGCTCCCGACGCCCTGCTGTACCTGATGGAAAAGCACGGCCTTTCCCCCGATCAATGCGTCATGGTCGGCGACCGGGACATCGATCTGGACAGCGGAAAAAACGCGGGCATGTCCTGCGCGCTGTTTGATCCCGGCCATTACTTCGACACTTACGATACGCCCTGGCGCTATACGACCATGCTGGAATTGACGGCGGATCTGGTATGGGAGCAGAAGCCGGACGATCTGCGCGTATCCGATATGCTGGCCCTGCAGGACCTGCAGCAGGAGCGTCATCCCGCCTGGGGCGCGATCACGCCCGAGCGCGGGCCCAGGCAGCTGCTGTGGCTGATCGGCGAACTGGGCGAAGTGATCGACGTGGTCAAGAAGGTGGATTCGGATCATCTGACGGTCCCCGGCGAAGCCCGCGGCCGCCTGGTGGAGGAATTGGCCGACGCCGCCATGTATTTTCACGACGTGCTGAACTGCTACGGCGTGAGCGAAACCGAGTTCGCCCGGGCTTATTACGATAAGGTCCGCAAAAACCTGAAACGCGATTACGCCAGGGAACACAAGAACAAATACGGAATCTGACCGCAAAGGAGGCGGCGCAGCCATGCAGACGCGCATCACAAAGCCCGATCATCTGCACAACGAAAACGGTCAGCTCACAGCCCGCGGCTACGCGACCGGCCTGATCCTGGATTACGAAAGGAACAGGGTCAAAGCCTCCGGGCTGCGGCTGAAGGAATGGGATTATTACTATGTCGGCAACGACAATTACGGCATCGCGCTGACCGTGGCCGACAACGGCTACATGAGCATGGACAGCATATCGCTGCTCGATTTTGAACGGAACGAGCAGCATACATACAGCGGCATGTGCATCCTGCCGAAACGCCGCAATCTGCCCCAGACCAGCCGGAAGGGCGACGTGCGCGCCGCGGGAAAGGATTATGAGATCAACTTCCTGAACGACGGTAAAAAGCGCCAGCTTTTCGGGCATATGGAGAATTTCGGCAAGGGAAAAAGCATCCTGTTCGATATCACGCTGACCGATTTTCCCCGGGACAGCATGGTGATCGTCACGCCCTTCGCCGGAAAGCCGAAAGCCTTTTATTACAACCAGAAAATCAACTGCATGCGCGCCGAAGGCAAGATCGTGTACGACGGGCGGGAATACCTGTTTTCGCCCGCCGCCTCCTTCGGCGTGCTGGACTGGGGCCGGGGCGTTTGGACCTACGACAACACCTGGTACTGGGGCTCGGCCTCCGGCATCGCCGAAGGGCATCGCTTCGGCTTCAACATCGGCTACGGCTTCGGCGATACGTCGGCGGCCAGCGAAAACATGCTGTTCGTGGACGGCGTCGCCCATAAGCTCGATCAGGTTGTTTTCAACATCCCCGTAAAGGACGGGAAAGAAGACTATCTCTCCCCCTGGACCTTCACAAGCAGCGATCAGCGCTTTACCATGGATTTCCTGCCCGTCATGGACCGCAGCGCCCGTATCGATCTGAAGCTGATCTGCTCCGATCAGCATCAGGTATTCGGGCGTTTCAGCGGCAGGGCGGTGCTGGACGACGGAACGGTCATACAGGTTCGCGACCTGACCGGCTTCGCCGAAAAAGTACACAACAAATGGTAAGCGCGTTTTCTTCCGCGACGAAGCAGAACACCGCCTGCAGGAGACGACAGCCATGAAAAAAAGAACGCTCAGCCTTTTTCTCGCCGCCGCGGCAGTCTATATGCTGCTTCTTTTTCTGCTGACAATCAGCGAGCGGGCCGTTCCTTCCTCCAATATCCGCACGCTCTTTGACGCTTTCTGGTATTCCCTGGTCACGCTGACCACCGTAGGATACGGCGATCTGTATCCCGTTTCCCCCGCCGGGCGCGTGATCAGCCTGATTTTTGTGCTGCTGAGCATGGGCGTTCTGGCCGGCGTCATCGGCGCGGCTGCCGTTCTGATCCGCAGGGACCTGCTGCCCGCGCTGCGCATGCGGTCTGTTCAGCGCGGGAACTGCTACGTTTTTTCGGCGTACAATCCCGCTTCCGACGCGCTGGCCCGCGACGTGCTCGCCGCCGAAAGCGATTCGCGCGTCATTTTCTGCGACACCGACCAGACCGCGGTCCCGCCCGACCGTTTTCCCCGTCGGCGCACGCTCTGCGCTTCGGCGGACGCGGTTCAATTCGCGCGCAGGATCGCGGGCAGCGCCGCTTCCTGCCGCGTTTTTCTGATCTCGGACGACGAGCTGCAAAACCTTTCGCAGGCGAAAGATTTGCGGGAGCTTCCCTGCGCCGTGTATTGCCGGGGAACGGAATCGCCGCTCTCCGGGGATATCCGGTTTTTCGACGCGTATACCTGCTGCGCGCGCCTGTACTGGCAGACGCATCCGCTCGGCGCGGAGGAGCGCGTCGTTCTGCTTGCCGGCGACGGCAGGCTGGCGCAGGCGCTTCTGGATCAGTCCGTGCTCGTAAACTGCCGGATCCCCTTTGTGAAAAGCGTCTGCCACGCGTTCGGCGACTGGACGGCCTACCGCAGCCTGCATCCCGCCCTTCCGCAGGTTTTCGGCGAGCCCGACGACCCGCGGCACGACAGCCTGATCTTTCATTCCGAAGCGTGGTGCGCTTCGCATGAGCTGACGGAATCGGCCGACCGCATCATTTTCTGCGGCGACGATTTCGCTTTGAACATCCGGAACGCCTCCCTGCTTTCCAAATACTGCCCCGCGGGAGCGGCCGTTCACGTCGCCGCGCCGCATGCCGATCTCGACTGCACCGCCGCCGTTTTTACCCGGGAGCTCGTCATGCGCTCCGGGCTCGACCGTCAGGGGCGGCTGCTGCACGCGGCCTATTGCCGCAGCACCGGATCCGACGCTCCCTGGGAGTCTCTGCCCGCTTTTCTCAAAGAATCCAACCGCGCCTCGGGCGATCACCTGCTGACCAAGCTTCGCCTGCTGCTCAGCGGAGATCCGCCCGCCGAAGTCACGCCGGAAAGCTGCCGCGCGGCTTTCGCCGTATGGCAGGCGGCCCGGGATAAAGAGCCTTTCCGCCTGAACGAACATGAACGCTGGGCGCGTTTCCACGCGCTGTACAACTGGCGTTACGGGCCGGAAAAGGACAGCGTAAGGCGCACGCATCCCTGCATGGTGCCCTATGAGCGGCTGAGTGAGGCGGATAAAGCCAAGGACGACTTCGCCTGGGAACAGATCGGCATTCTGTACAATGAGGAATCAAAATGATCAGACAAGAATTGACGGCGATCCTGCTGGTCGCCGCGTGCTTCGTAGCCGGCGTGCTCAACCTCGCGGTCAACAGCAGCTTCCGCAGGAAAACGAGCCGCGCGGCGCTGCTCGCCGTGTTCTGCATCGGATCGGTGCTGTACGGCTACGGCTTCGCCTGGAAGGAAGGGCTGAGCATGCTCGCGGTGGTCCGGGCGCTGATGGCTCTGTGCCGCATGTTCGCCGGCATCAACGATCTGGGCTCGATCCAGGACGCGCCGTGGTTTCAGCATAAGGCGGTGCTGACCATATTCTGGCTGGGGCATTTTCTCGCTTTTTATATCACGGCGAGCACCGTGATCGCGTCGCTCGGCGAACGGCTGCTGCGCCGCATCCGCGCGACGCTTCTGCGCAGGGGCCCGCTGCTGCTGATCTACGGCGTCAATCCCGATTCCCTGTCCTACGGCCGCTACATGGCCCGTCAGAAGCACCGCTCGGTGTTTTTCGTGGATCAGGAATGCAGCGCCGCGTATGAGAGCGAGCTGAACAGCTTCGGGGCCGTGCTTGACAAGGAAGGCGAAACGCCCTCCGCGCGCTTTCTTCGCCAGATCAACATGAAGCCGGGCTCCAGGCGCCTGGAACTGGCCGCCCTGCATGCCGACGGCAGGAAAAACCTCGCCTATGCGCAGTCCTTCTTGCAGGTGCTGACCGAAGGCGGGATCGGGCCGGAGCAGACGAGCCTGCTTGTCAGGGGCGCGGGAGAAGACGCCTACGCCCTGCAGGCGCTTGAAGGCGAAGGCTACGGAAGCGTGCTGGCCTTCGACGATTACGAGCTTGTTGCCCGCATGGTCATGCGCGAGCATCCGCCCTGCGACATGATCGGTTTTGACGGGCACGGAAAGGCGCGGGAGGATTTCAACGCCGTGATACTGGGCTTCGGCCGCATGGGCCGGGCCATGCTGACCCAGCTGATCCAGAACGGCCAGTTCTGCGGCAGCCGTTTTCAGGCGGATATTTTCGATCCCGGCCCGCAGAACGGTTTTTTGCACGATCACGCGCTAATGCGGCAATACGCGATCAATTTCCATCCCGTCGACGGAAAATCCGATGAGTTTTACGCGTTCCTGGAAGAAAACAGGAAAAAGATCGACTGCGTCGCGCTCTGCACCGGCAGCAAGGATGATAACCGCGAGATCGCCGACGACCTGGGCGAATGGTTCCGCGGGAACGGCCGCGCGCCGATGATCATTCAGGTCAGCCGCGACGGTTTTCTCTGCATGGATCAGGAGCGCCGGGAAACGCAGCGCGCCAATCTGTACGGCAGCGGCATGCTCGACGTGGGGCGCATGGACGCCCTCGCCATGCAGATCAATCACGTATACCACGCGGACAGCGCCCGTTCCGCCCGGGAGGATTGGAAGCGCTGCGACTATTTCAGCCGCATGAGCTGCCGGGCCAGCGCGGATTTTTATCCCGCCGTCCTGCGCGCCTGCGGGAAAACGGCCGAACAGGTGCTGGACGGGGACTGGCCGCCCGATGCCGATACGCTTGAAAACCTCGCTGTCACCGAGCATATGCGCTGGTGCGCGTTTCACTACGTCATGGGCTTTTTGCCCATGTCCGCCAAGGATCATGCCGAGCGCGCCGTGCTGTACCGCAGGCAGATGGAGCAGAGCGGCAGCTGCTCGCTCTCCGTCAGCAAGGATATGAAGCGGCGTCTGCACGCCTGTCTCATTCCCTGGGAGGAACTGGACGCGCTCTCCGCGCGGGAAAACGAGCTTTCGGGCCGCAGCGTCGATTACAAACAGATGGACCGCAACAACGTGCTGGCCGTAAAGCAAATACTGTCCGCGCTGAAAGAAGCGGAGGAGACCGATCATGAGTGAAATTGTCTATGACGCTTTCATCAGCTACAGCCACCGGGACCTGAAATGGGGCCGCTGGCTGCAGCGAAGGCTGGAAAACGCCCCCGTTCCCAAAGAAGATATCGGGCAGAAGCCGCTGGGAAACAAGCTGCGCGTCTTCCGGGATCAGACCGATCTGGCGGGCGTGGAGCTGCAATCCGCGCTGCACCGCGAGCTGAGCGCCTCCCGTTACCTGATCGTGATCTGCTCTCCCAGCAGCGCGGCTTCCCGCTGGGTCAACGATGAAATCAGCTTTTTTCTCTCCCTGGGCCGCTCTGATCACGTGATCCCCTTCATCGTGGAGGGCGAGCCCGAAAGCGACCATCCGGACCTGGAATGCTATCCGCCCGCGCTTCGCAGCATCGACGGGCAGCACCTGCTGGGCGCGAACACGCAGGAGATCGGCAAAAGCAAAGCCTTTCTGAAGCTGCTTGCGATCCTGCTGGATATCCGCTTCAACCGGCTGGTGGACCGCGAAAAGCAGCGCAAGCGCCGCAACGGCTGGATCATCGGCCTTTCCGCCGCGGTCATTTTGGGCGTTTCCTCCGCGCTGCTGCTGCGCAACGCGATCATCACCCGTCAGAACAAGCAGCTTTCCTTCGATATTTACGGCGCGGCCATCGTGTCCTTCGCGCGAAAGGACGTACTGGAGCCTGAAGAAGCCGAGTTTTTGCAGGTATCCGCCGAGGCGGGCAACGTGGACGCCATGCTGCTCCTGGCCGACTGCTATCAGAAGGGCTGGGGCGTGGAAGCCGATCCCGAAGCGTGCTTTTCCTGGTATCTGAAGGCCGCCCAGTCCGGAAACACCCAGGCCATGACCGGCGTTGCCAACTGCTATATGAACGGCACCGGCACGGCGGTCGATCCCGCGCAGGTGTTCGCCTGGAACCTGCGGGCGGCCGAGGCCGGGGATACCTCCGGCATGCTCAACGCCGCCTCCTGCTACGAGGACGGATACGGCGTCGAAGCCGATCCCGAAAAGGCCTTTTACTGGTATGAAAAAGCCGCGAATGCCGGGTATGACCTGGCCATGTACCAGCTGGCGCGCTGCTGCCGCAGCGGCATCGGCACAGCCGCCGATCCCACGCAGGCGTTTTACTGGATGAAAAAGCTGGGAGAATCCGGCAACGCGGAAGGCATGTACAATACCGGCCTGATGTATCAGTTCGGATACGGCACGCCCGAAGACCCAAGGCAGGCCTACCTCTGGTACCGGAAAGCGGCAGAAGCGGGAGACGGCGACGCCATGTACATGACGGGCTGGTGCACCGAAAACCGGTACGGCACGGAGGACGCCGCCCTGGAATGGTATCAGCTGGCGGCGGAAAAAGGCAGCGTGGAAGCCGCCGATAAGCTGCGCGAGCGGGCGGCCGGCGAAGACGCCGGGTCCGCCGGTCCGTAAAGACAAATATCAGTTTTCTCCAGTACGCAATCGTTCTATGGGTAAAAATACAGCAAAAGCACAGCGGATTGCTTGTATACAGCCATATTTCTGCGTATAATAACACATGTTCGGCAAGAAGTCGAAGAATTGTGTTTTAGGAGGAATTCAACATGAAAAAGCTGTTTGCCATGATGCTGGTCGTTTGTATGCTGCTGACCGGCGCGGCCGCTTTGGCCGACGAACCCATCACCCTCCGCGTGGCCCATATCGGCCCCACCACCGGCGCGGCGGCCCTGTATGGCCTGGCTACCCTGCACGGCGCGGAAGTGGCCGTCGCCGAGCTGAACGCGAGCGACAGCCCCTATCATATCGAGCTGATCAACGAGGACGACGAGCATAACGTGGAAAAGGTCATCAACGCCTACAACGCCGCGCTGGACGCGGGCGCGCAGATGATCCTGGGCACCACCACCTCGAAGCCCTGCGAAGCCGCCGGCGCTCAGGGCTACACCGACCGCGTGTTCTTCCTGACCCCCTCCGCCTCCGCCCCCGCTGTGACCGAAGACAAGGACAACGTGTTCCAGATCTGCTTCAACGATCCCAACCAGGGCCTGGCTTCCGCTCAGTATATCGCCGATCATAACCTGGGCACCAAGATCGCCGTAATCTACAACAACGCCGACGTGTACTCCACCGGCATCCGCGACACCTTCGTGGCCGAAGCCGCCAATAAGGGCCTGGAGATCGTGAGCGAGACCACCTTCACCGACGAGACCACCGACTTCAGCGTGCAGGTCGCCGACGCCCAGAACAACGGCGCGGAAATCGTGTTCCTGCCCATGTACTACACCCCCGCTTCCCTGATCCTCAAGATTGCCGCCAACAAGGACTATCATCCCGTGTTCTTCGGCGTGGACGGCATGGACGGCATCCTGAGCGTGGACGGCTTCGATACCAGCCTGGCCGAGGGCGTCATGCTGCTGACCCCCTTCGTGGCCTCCGCCTCCGATGAAAAGACCGTGAACTTCGTGACCAAGTATCAGGAAGCCTACGGCGAGACCCCCATCCAGTTCGCCGCCGACGCCTATGACGGCATCTACATCCTGGCCGCCGCTGCCGAAAAGGCCGGCATCACCGCCGAGATGGAGCCCGAAGAGGTTTGCGATCTGATGATCGCCGCCATGCAGGAAATCGCCGTGGAAGGCCTGACCGGCAGCATGACCTGGGACGAGAGCGGCGCGGTTTCCAAGACCCCCATGGCCGCCACCATCATCAACGGCGAATACGTATTTGAATAATCCTACCCGGTAAACAAGCGGGCTGGTCTCGGGGTCAACGGGATCAGTCCCGCCTTTTCGTTTATTAAGCACAGGAGAGAACGCCATGATTTTTCTCGATAACCTGATCAACGGGCTGAGTCTGGGCAGTATTTACGCCATCATTGCCCTGGGCTACACCATGGTGTACGGCATTGCCAAAATGCTGAATTTCGCGCACGGCGACGTCATCATGGTCGGAGCGTATGTGGCTTTCTGCGGCCTGCAGTACTGGGGGCTGCCGCCGGTGGTCGCCATACTGGCTTCCATGGCGATATGCACGGTGCTGGGCATCACCATTGAGGGCCTGGCCTACCGTCCCCTGCGTCAGGCGGCCAGCCTGGCCGTTCTGATCACCGCCATCGGCATGAGCTATCTGCTGCAAAACGTCGCGCTGATGATCTGGGGCGCAAACCCCAAATCCTTCCCGCCGACCTTCATCAACAGCACGACGTTCCGGCTGGGTCAGCTGCGCGTATCCAGCGCCACCGTGATCACCATTCTGGCGAACATCGTCATCATGGTGAGCCTTACGCTGTTTACCGCGAAAACAAAGATGGGCAAAGCCATGCGCTGCGTCAGCGAAGACCGCGGAGCGGCCGAGCTGATGGGCATCAACGTGAACCGCACGATCTCCGTAACCTTCGCCATCGGCTCCGCCCTGGCGGCCATCGCGGGCGTGCTGCTCTGCTCCTCCTATCCGATATTGCAGCCTACCACCGGCTCTATGCCCGGCATCAAAGCCTTTACCGCCGCGGTATTCGGCGGCATCGGATCGATCCCCGGGGCCATGCTGGGCGGCGTGCTGCTGGGCGTGATCGAGATTTTCGGCAAGGCGTACATCTCCACCGAGCTGGGCGACGCCATCGTGTTCGCCGTGCTGATCGTGGTGCTTCTGGTCAAGCCCACGGGCCTGCTCGGCAAGCCCGTTCGGGAGAAAGTGTGAGGTGAGCGGTATGACAAAAGCGAAAAGAAATCGCCTGATCTACAATATCGTCACCTACGCGCTGGTCATCGCGGCCTTCCTGATCCTGCAGTCCATGATCGCGAACAAGACCATCACGCGCTCCCTCAAAGGCCAGCTGGTGCCGATCTGCTGCTGGATCGTTATGGCCGTATCCCTGAACCTGGTGATCGGCATCAGCGGCGAGCTCAGCCTGGGCCATGCCGGCTTCATGAGCATCGGCGCGTACACGGGCGCGGTGGTCAGCGGCTGGCTGCTGAACGCCTTTGCCGTTGAAAACACGCTTTTGCGTCTCGTGCTTGCCATTATCGCCGGCGGCGTCATGGCGGGCATTCTCGGCGCGCTGATCGGCATACCGGTGCTGCGCCTGCGCGGCGACTATCTGGCCATCGTGACGCTGGCCTTCGGCGAGATCATCCGCAGCCTGGTTAACGTGCTGTACATCGGCGTGTCCGACGGCCGCCTGCGCTTCTCCTTCCTGACCAAGGATATGCCCGAGGGCACGGTCATGCTGGTGGACGGCGCGAAGGGCGCAGTCAAGATCAAACCCATTTCCACCTTCACGGTGGGATTCGTGCTGATCCTGATCACGCTGTTCGTGGTGCTCAATCTGATCAATTCCCGCGCGGGCTGCGCCATCAAGGCGACGCGCGATAACCGCATCGCCGCCGAATCCATGGGCATTCCCGTGACCAAGTACAAGATGATCGCCTTTACCACCGCCGCCGCGCTGGCGGGCATGGCGGGCGCGCTGTACGGGCTGAACAGCTCCACCGTCGTGCCCACGCAGTTCACCTTCAACCAGTCGATCAACGTGCTGGTGTTTGTGGTGCTGGGCGGCCTTGGCAACGTGCTGGGCTCGGTGATCAGCGCGACGCTGCTGACCGTATTGCCCGAGGTGCTGCGCGCCTTCAGCGATTACCGCATGCTGGCGTACGCCATCGTGCTGATCCTGGTCATGATCTTCACCAACAACCCGCTGATCCGCAGCTTCGTCAACCGCCTCTTCTCCCCCATCAAGCGCCTGTTCCGGAAAAACAAGCAGGGAGGTGACATCGCATGAGCCAGCAGGTGAAACGCCGCGCGAACACCAAAATGGTGCCCCTGCAGTCCGACGCCATCGTGCCGGAGCGCGATATCAACAAGGCTCCCGTGCTGGAAGCCCGCCACCTGGGCATCGAGTTCGGCGGCCTGAAGGCCGTGGACGATTTCAACCTCACGATCGGCAAGACCGAGATCGCCGGGCTGATCGGCCCCAACGGCGCGGGCAAAACCACGGTGTTCAACCTGATCACCAAGGTGTACGAGCCCACCATGGGCGCCGTGCTGATCAACGGCCGCGACACCCACGGTATGAACATCGTGCAGGCAAGCAAGCTGGGCATCGCCCGCACCTTCCAGAACATCCGCCTGTTCGATCAGATGACGGTGGAAGAGAACGTGCGCATCGGATTGCACAATCAGATCAAGTATAATATGTTCACCGGCATGCTGCGCCTTCCCGCCTACTGGAAGCAGGAAAAGAAGCAGCATGACCGCGCGCTGGAGCTGCTGCACATTTTCGATATGGAAAAGCTGGCCGACGAACAGGCCGGATCGCTGCCTTACGGAGCGCAGCGCCGTCTGGAGATCGTTCGCGCGCTGGCAACCAACCCCAGCCTTCTGCTGCTCGACGAGCCCGCCGCGGGCATGAACCCGCACGAAACCGAAG
Organism: uncultured Eubacteriales bacterium; assembly: GCA_902761825.1. GTDB lineage: Bacteria > Bacillota > Clostridia > Christensenellales > Aristaeellaceae > SFMI01. The sequence continues at coordinate 27,667 of CACWLY010000008.1, read as the reverse complement.
AGCTGATGGAGAACATCGCCAAGATCCGCGACCAGTTCCAGATCGCCATTCTGCTGATCGAGCACGATATGAGCCTGGTCATGGGCGTATGCGAGGGCATCTGCGTGCTGAACTTCGGCAAGATCATCGCCAAGGGCACCGCCGATGAAATTCAGGCCAATCCCGTCGTGATCGAAGCCTATCTGGGCAAAAAGAAGGAGGGGCAGGCATGAGCGAAAAAGAAAACAAATCGCCGCTGCTCGAAGTGCGCGATCTGCATGTTTTCTATGGGGCGATCCACGCGATCAAGGGCATCAGCCTGCAGGTGTACGACAACGAGATCGTCACGCTGATCGGCGCGAACGGCGCGGGCAAAAGCACCACGCTGAACACCATCGCCGGCCTGCTCAAGCCCCGGCAGGGAACGATCGAATTAATAGGCCAGTCTCTGGGCGGGCTGGGCGCGTCCCGCATCGTGCCCAAGGGCCTGAGCCTGTGTCCCGAAGGCCGCCGTATCTTCCAGCAGATGACCGTCCGCGAAAACCTGGAAATGGGCTGTTACACACGCCCCAACAGCGAAATCGCCGATTCGATCGCCGACGTGTTTGAACGCTTTCCTCGCCTGAAGGAGCGCGAAAAACAAATCGCCGGCACGCTGTCCGGCGGCGAACAGCAAATGCTGGCGATGGCGCGCGCGCTGATGAGCAAGCCCAGCATCCTTATGCTGGACGAGCCCAGCATGGGCCTGGCCCCCATCCTGGTGGAACAGATTTTCGGGATCATCGCCGAGCTGCACGAGGCGGGCACGACGATCCTGCTGGTTGAGCAGAACGCGCAGATGGCCCTGCATGTGGCCGACCGCGCGTACGTGATGGAAACAGGAAAAATCACCCTGCAGGGCCCCGCGGAAGAACTGCTTCACAACGAGGCCGTGCAGAAGGCGTATCTTGGTTCGTAACGCTTATTCATCCATCTTTACGGCGAACAGCCCGCCCGCTCCGCCGCTGTGCAGGAAGAGCACGCGGTCATCGGGACGGAAAGCGCCTTCCTTCGCCATCGCGATCAGCCCGGCAAAGGCTTTGCCGGTATACACCGGATCAAGGAAAAGACCCTCTTTGGACGCCATCAGCCCGATGGCGTCTTTTCCTTCGGCCGAAGATATGGCATAGCCCGGGCCGCACATATCCCGCAGCGTATAATCCGCGGACGCGATATCAACGTCTTCGCCCAGCAGGGCGGCGGCTTCCCGCATCAGCCGGGGCGTGATCCGGTCAAAGGGATCGGTATCCACCATCATGCCGTGAACCCTGACGCCGGGCAGGTACAGCATCGCGCCCAGGGCCAGGCCGGCCATCGTGCCGCCGCTGCCCTCGGCGCAGACGATATGATCAAAACGGATGCCCTGCGCGGCGATCTCCCGGGCGCAGTCCACATAGCCCAGACTGCCCAGGGCGTTGCTGCCGCCGCAGGGGATCTTGTAATACGGGCGTCCGAGGGCCTGCCCCACGCGATCCATTTCGGCGTATATGTCCGCGTAATCGTCGGTATCCATGAGCCGGACGTCCACGCCCATCAGGCTCTCCAGCAGCCGGTTGCCAAGCGGGCCGGTAACGCCGCGCTTTTTCAGGATCAGGATCGGCGTCATGCCCATTTTCAGGGCGCAGGCAGCCGTCAGCATGGCGTGATTGGACTGCGCGCCGCCGGTCGTGAACACCACCTCGGCGCCTTTCTCACGCGCGTCGGCCAGCAGATATTCGAGCTTGCGCACCTTGTTGCCGCCCAGGCCGACGCCGGTCAGGTCGTCGCGCTTGATATACACGCTGACGCCCAGCTCGCGGCTGATGGCATCCAACCGCTGGATCGGGGTGGGAAAGCAGCCCAGGGATACCTTTGCAAAATCCTTCAGCGCCATAAAAAGGCCTCCTTTGTACATTGCGGTTATTGATAAACGATGGGATACGCGTGATATCTGAGCGCCGGCAGCTGATCCAGCGTCACGACGCCGGCGGGCGCGTTCAGCACGTCGGGAATGCGGTGGACGATGGTGGCGCAGGTGTGCTCCACCGTGGCGGGCTTTACGACATGGAACTCGGTGTCGGGCTCGCCCCCGATCCTCCAGTCGCACATATCCCCGTCCTCCGGGCCGTATACCTTGCCGATGCAGCGCGTTTCCAGCGTGATTCCCTGGAAGGTTTCGGAGGTCACCACGGCCGCCATGCCGATGCAGCAGCCTTTGGGGATCGTCCGGCCCAGCGTCCGGGAAAACAGCTCCCCGTCATGAAAATACGGCTCGCATCTCTGGCTCTGCGATTTGACGGTCAGCCCCAGCTTCTGCGCCAGCGCTTCGTTGCTGTTCCACACATAGGAAGGCTCCAGCGTTTCGGGATGCGCGATCTGACGCTCAAATTCATCGGCCGTCAGGCCGACGCCGTGTGCTTTAGCCAGCGCGAGACCGTAATCCTCCACGTTATAGCTGACCGCGCCTTCGATTTTCCGCACGCAGTGGCAGCCCGCGGCCAGCAGCGCCACGCTGTTGACCCAGAAGATGTCCTCCATCCCGCTGCCCAGGAAGGTGCAGGCGTTTTCCTTTGCCAGCACATCCAGCCGGTTGGTCAGGCGCGGGCTGGTGGTCCAGCTGAACGTGGCCTCCTCACAGGTGGTGATCACGCTGACGCCGCGGCTCAGGCACTTTTCAAAGGCTTCAAAGCAGTCCGAAACCAGGCTGAACAGCGTCACCACGGCGACATCGGCATCCGCGCCGTCCAGCACGGCGTCGGCGTCGCTGCTGATGATCACGCCGGTCTTGCAGCCCAGGCCGGCGTAATCGCCGATATCCATGCCAACGATATCGGGGTTCACGTCGATCGCGCCGACGATCTGAAGCCCTTTTTCATGCATGTACCGCAGGATATAGCGGCTCATTTTGCCGCATCCGTACTGAATGACCTTGATTTTTTCCATAAGGCAGACACCTCCGTTTGATGAAGGCAGTATGCCCGGAATTATTTGGCTTTATGCGCTTTCTTCCACGCTTTGATTTCCTCCAGCCGTTCCCTGTACCGGGCTTCAAAGCCCTGATCGGTGGGCAGGTAGTATTCCCGGCCCAGCAGGCTGTCGGGCAGGCACTGCATATTGGTCAATTTATCGTCGGCGTCGTGGGCGTACTGATACCCCTTTCCGTAGTCAAGCTCCCGCATCAGGCGGGTTGGCGCGTTGCGGATCACGAGCGGCACCGGCTCGGCAAGCTGCTTTATGGCGTCCAGCTTGGCGTTTTCATACGCCGCGTACAGGGCGTTTGATTTCGGCGACAGCGACATATACACCACGGCGTGCGTCAGGTGGACGCTGCATTCGGGCATTCCCAGATAATGGCAGGCCTGGTAAGCGGCAACGGCCACCTCCAGCGCTTTGCTGTCCGCCATGCCCACGTCCTCGCTGGCAAAGCGTATCACCCGCCGGGCCACGTACAGCGGGTCTTCCCCCGCCTCCAGCATGCGCGCAAGCCAATAGACCGCGGCGTCGGGATCGCTGTTGCGCATGGATTTATGCAGGGCGCTGATCAGGTTGTAATGCTCCTCGCCCTTTTTGTCGTACAGCAATGATTTTTTGCTGATGCACTGCTCCAGCGTTTCGGGCGTCACGGTGATCGCCCCGTCCTCCGTATCGCCGTTCAGGATCACCATTTCGAGCGTGCTCAGCGCACTGCGGGCGTCGCCGTTCGCGAAATTTGCGATCATTTCGAGCATTTCCGGCGATATCCGGACGTTTTCGCCGCCGAAGCCCCGGGGATCGTCGATCGCCCGGCGCAGAAGCGCGACCAGATCGCCGGTCGTAAGCGCCTGCAGCACGAAAACCTTGCAGCGTGACAGAAGCGCGCCGTTGACCTCGAAGCTGGGGTTTTCGGTCGTCGCGCCGATCAGGATGATGCTGCCCTTCTCCACGAAAGGCAGGAAGGCGTCCTGCTGGGCTTTATTGAACCGGTGGATCTCGTCCACGAACACGATGGTCTTTTTGCCGAAGCGCCGGTTGTCATCCGCCTGCTGCATGACGGAGCGGATCTCCTTTATACCGCTGGTGACCGCGGAAAAATCCACGAATTCCGCCTGCGTGCGCCGGGCGATGATGCTCGCAAGCGTGGTTTTGCCAACGCCCGGCGGGCCCCAGAAAATCATGCTGCTGACGGCGTCGTTTTCGATCAGCCTGCGCAGCACCTTTCCCGGGCCCAGCAGATGTTTTTGTCCCACAAATTCATCCAGGTCCGTCGGGCGCAGGCGTGCGGCCAGCGGCTGGGGAACTTCGTTTTCAAAAAAAGTCGGTTGCATGGCGATGCCTCCGGAATCGTTGCGTTCTGCTCCTATTGAAACAAAAAAACAGGCGGCTGTCAAGGTTGCATCCGCGTCAGGCTTGTGGTATGCTGTAAAAAAAGCGCGAATATCGCAGGAGGAAATACGCAGTGGATACCGGCAATGCGAAAAAACTGATTGATTTTATCAAAAAATCGCCCACAGCCTTTCACGCCATCGACGCAATCCGCGGCGAGCTTGCGGATTTCACGCCGCTCAGGGAAAGCGAGCCCTGGCGTCTGACGCCCGGCGGCAGATACTATGTGACCCGCAACGGCAGCAGCATCATCGCCTTTACGCTGCCCGGGGCCTCCTTCGACGCTTTCCGGATCATCGCAAGCCATTCCGATTCGCCCGCCTTCAAGATCAAGGAAAACGCCGAAGTAGTGGTGCGCGCTCATTACGTGCAGCTGGACACCGAGCGTTACGGCGGCATGATCATGTCCAGCTGGTTCGACCGTCCGCTCTCGGTGGCCGGGCGTGCGCTCGTCCGCGCGGACGGCGGGATCAGGACCGTTCTGGTCAATCTGGACCGGGATATGTGCCTGATCCCCAACGTGGCAATCCATATGAACCGGGAGGTCAACAGCGGTTACGCGTACAACGCGGCGGTGGATACCTTCCCGCTGTGGGGATCGGAGGCTGCCAGGGGCTCGTTCCGCGCGCAGATTGCCGAAGCGGCGGGCGCAAAGGAAAGCGACCTGCTGGGTGCCGATCTGTTCCTGTATAACCGCATGCCGGGCTGTTTCTGGGGCGCGAAGCAGGAATACGTTTCGGCGCCGCGGCTGGACGATATCGAATGCGCGTTTTCTTCCCTGCTGGCCTTCAAGGCGGCCCGGCCCGGCAGCCAATGCAACGTATACTGCGTTTTCGATAACGAAGAGGTGGGCAGCACGACCAAGCAGGGAGCCGATTCCAGCTTTCTGGAGGATACGCTCCGGCGCATCCTGCTTGCGCTCGGCCGCGGCGAGGAGCATTATTACACGGCGCTTGCCAACAGCTTTATGCTGTCGGCGGACAACGCCCACGCCGTGCATCCCAATCATCCGGAATATTCCGATCCCGAGAACCACGCCTACATGAACGAGGGGATCGTCATCAAGTTCAACGCCAACCAGAAGTACACGACGGACGGCGTCAGCGAAGCGGTATTCCATCACATCTGCGAAAAAGCCGGCGTGCCCGTGCAGCATTACGCCAACCGCTCGGATATGGCCGGGGGCGGAACGCTGGGCAATATCAGCGGCAGTCACGTATCGGTGAACACGCTGGATATCGGCCTGGCCCAGCTCGCCATGCACAGCTGCTACGAGACCGCCGGCGTCCGGGATATCGATTATATGATCGACGGCATGAAAGCCTTCTACGAAACCGATATCCGCTTTGACGGCGAGGGCGGATACCGCCTGTAACGCCGGCGCGCCGCGGCCCCGCAGACCGCAAACTACATGAAAAAAATTGTCTCAGCCGATTGATTCCGGGCAGCGACAATGGTATAATGTTACAGAAAGCGAAAAACAAACTGAGGTTGCAAAAGATGATGTCTTGGGGGCATGATTTTCCCTTCGGTTTTATTGGCATTCCCGAAAAATCACGGCTGGAAGCAGTGCGGGATTTCGGTTTTGACGCCGTTATGCTCCATTGGCAGGAAGAAAACGGGCTTGATCCCTGCCGCCGATTCGATCTGGTCGCAAAGACCGGCCTGCAGGTTCATACCGTCCATTTTCCCCAGGAACGCATGGCGGACATGTGGCGGGAAGGCGACGCGGGCGACCGGCTGACGGAGGAGATTATCGCCGCGCTGCGCGAGATCAGCGAAAGAAAAATCAGTCATATGGTCGTCCATACCACCCGCCGTCTGGAAACGCCCGAGCCCAACGAGACCGGCCTTAAGCGGTTTGCCCGCGCGGCTGAAGCGGCGGAACGCTGCGGCGTGGATCTCGCGGTTGAAAACACGCGTTTCCTGCGCTATAACCGCTATCTGTTCGACAGGATCGATTCCCCGCGTCTCGCGTTCTGCTATGACTGCGGGCACAATAACTGCTTCACGCCCAAAGAGGACGCGCTGGAGCTGTTCGGCGACCGGCTCGTGACCACGCATCTGCACGACAACCACGGCATCCGGGACGAGCATATGCTGATCGGGGAAGGAAGCGTCGATCTGGAACGCGTGTTCCGGCGTCTGGTTGAGCGGGGCGTTAAGGAATATAACCTCGAATCCCGTTATACCCCGATCCCCGGCGAAGAGCCCTGGACGCTGGAAGAATACCTGGAAAAAGCCATCGGACGCCTGAAAGCGTATATCGCGCAGGCTCAGAACGATTCTTACGCCGGAAAGGCGTAGAAGATATGTTATCTTATCATAAGGAGGAACAACCATGAAAAAGATTCTGTCCCTGATACTGGCGCTGATGATGCTTGCGTGCGCCGTGCCCGCGCTGGCCGACGTCGCCGCCGACGTGGCCGCCGCCGAAGGGCTGACCCATGACGAGCTGGTGGAAAAGGCCATGGCCGAAACCGGCCCCTTTATCGTAGCCGGCACGACCAGCCGCATCACCACCGCCGCCGAGGCGTTTGCCGAGCTGTACAAAATCGAAATCAACTCCACCAACCTGAAGGACCTGGAAATCTACACCAAGCTGGAGTCCGAAACCATCGATATGGTGATGATTCAGGATGGCGCGCAGCTGCTGGACGCCATTGACGCCGGCATCGTGATCAACTACGTGCCCGCCAGCATCAAGGATACCGTGAGCGAAGAAGACCAGTATCCGCTGGCCCATCAGTTCACCAACAAAGTGTTCATCTACAACAACAAGGGCGACGACGTGCCCGCCATCCACAACGTGTGGGAGCTGACCGATCCCGCCATGAAGGACCGCATCATCTTCAAGAGCCCCACCGGCGAGCAGGTCAATATGAACTTCCTGATCATGCTGACCAGTGAAAAGTGGTCCCAGAAGCTGGCCGACGCCTACAAGGCCTGGAAGGGCGAAGACATCGACCTGGGCGATTACAAGAACGCCGGCTACAAGTGGATCGCGGAATTCCTGCCCAACTGCCAGTTCGGCAAATCCGATACCAATATCGCCGAGGAGATCAGCCAGGATACGGCCGCCGGCAAGATCGGCCTGTTCGTGCTCTCCAAGCTCCGCTCCTCTTCCGTTATCACCGAAAACCTGACCCCCGCGCAGTACGCCGCTTCCGCCGAGGGCTATACCATCGAGCCCTTCGCCGGCTTCATGTATCCCATCTACGCCATGGTTTCCGCCAATGCCAACCGCCCCTACACCGCCATGCTGTTCATCGAATACCTGATGACGGCTGAAGGCTTCGCGCCCTGGAGCAAGAGCATCGGCGCTTATTCCGGCAACGCCGCCATCCCCGAGAAGGAAGGTGATCTGCCCCTCTCCACCTGGAAGGAAACCCTGGTCGTGGAAGATCCCGAGTTCATCCTGGACAACTTTGAAGTGGAAGACTTCATCCGTCAGTATCTGCAATAAATCCAACCGGATCGATCCGGCGGGACGGGCTGCCCGTCCCGCCGGTTTCTTTTATGCTGAAACACATTTGCAGTATGCCCTGAAGGGGGATCGGACATGGAACAGACCCTGAAACGAAAAATCACATGGACGCGGATGAAGGGACGGCTGCACGCGTGGCTTTCCAAGCCGGCCAACATCATCCTGCTCGTATTCCTCATCGCCCTGGCGGTGCTCACGCTCTACCCGCTGCTGTCCCTGCTGATGGAAACGGTCACCGTGCATCTGGGCAAGGAAGCCCGCGCGGCGAAGCTCGAGGTAGGCGCGCATACGCTGTATCATTTCAAGCGAATTTTCGCCACAAGTGAAAACAATTACAGCTGGATCCAATTCTATAAGCCTTTTCTCAATACCCTGGCGGTCTCCGTGACCTCGTCCATTATCGCCATTCTGTTCGGCGGCGTGGTCGCGTTCCTGATCACGCGCACCAACCTGAAATTCAAGAAGTTCGTCTCCGCGGTGTTCGTCTTCCCCTATATCATGCCTTCCTGGACGCTGGCGCTTTTCTGGGAGACCTTCTTCAAGAACGTGAACATCGGCCTCAAAACCTCAAACGGCATCATGGCGTCTGTGTTCGGCGTATTCATGCCGGAATGGTTCGTGTACGGCTTTTTCCCGATCGCCCTGGTGCTGGGGCTGCACTACGCGCCGTTCGCCTATATCCTCATCGGCGGCATCCTGCGCAACATGGACGCCAACCTCGAAGAGGCGGCGACCATCCTGCGCACGCCCCGCTGGCGGATCATCTGGCGCATCACCCTGCCCATCGTAAAGCCAGCCATGCTGTCCACCTTCCTGCTGGTGTTTGCCAGCTCCATGAGCGCCTATTCCGTTCCCGTGTTCCTGGGCTCGCCCGTGCGATATTACGTGCTGTCCACCACCATGAAGGAGCTCATGAACACCTATAAAGGCCAGGCCTACATCATCGTCGGCGTCATGATCCTCTTCGGCGTTGCCATCCTGATGCTCAACCAGAAGGTGACCAACAGCCGCAAGCAGTTCACCACCGTTACGGGCAAATCCGGCCAAATCAGCAAGATCAACCTGAAAAAGGCCAATATGCCCATCGCCATCCTGCTGGTCGTCGTCCTGCTGCTGGTGGCCGTGGTGCCGCTGGTGACCTTCGCTCTGGAATCGCTGATCGTAAAGGCCGGCGATTACACGCCCGGCAACATGACGCTGGACTTCTGGATCGGCACCGGGCTTGACAAGCGGCTGGATCAGGGCGATTCCACGGGCATCCTGCTCAATCCCAAGGTATGGAAAGCCCTTGGCTTCAGCCTGGCCCTGGCTCTCACCTGCTCGGTAGTCGCCGGTACCTGCGGCATCCTGGTGGGCTACGGCGTAGCCAAGCGCCGCGGGAGCCGTCTGGCGTCCTGGGTCAGCAGCCTGTCCTTCTTCCCCTACCTCATGCCCTCCCTGGCATTCGGCGCCATTTACCTGTCGATGTCCTCCAAGATCCCCTGGCTGCACGGCTTCCTGCTGCTGGGCCTCGTAGGCTCGGTCAAGTACCTGCCCTTCGCCTCGCGCTCCGGCGTAAACGCCATGCTGCAGCTGTCCGGCGAGATCGAGGAGGCGGCCGTCATTAACGGCGTGCCCTGGTGGAAACGCATGCTGCGGGTCATTTTCCCCATTCAGAAATCCAGCTTCCTGTCCGGATATTTGCTGCCCATGGTCTCCTGCATGCGCGAGCTGAGCCTCTTCGTGCTGCTGGTGCCCACCAGCAATACCATCCTGACCACCATGCTGATGCAGTATTCCGAAAAAGGCTGGGCGCAGTTCGGCAACGCCATCAACCTGCTGATCATCATCGTGGTGCTGTTGGTGAATTTCCTCGTGAACAAGCTGACCGGCGCGTCAATTGATAAGGGAGTAGGTGGCTAATATGCCGGAAATCGTATTGAAAAACATCGCCAAAAGATTTGGCAAGTTCGTTGCCGTTGAGAACCTCAACCTGACCATCGAAAGCAATTCGTTCATCACGCTGCTGGGGCCTTCGGGCTGCGGCAAGACCACCACGCTGCGCATGATCGCCGGCCTGGAGACGCCCACCGAGGGCAGCATCACCATCGACGGGAAAACGGTGTTCGACGCCGATCAGGGCATCAACCTGCCGCCCAACAAGCGCGACGTGGGCTTCCTGTTTCAGAACTACGCGCTCTGGCCGCATATGACGGTTTACCAGAATATCGCCTTCGGCCTGGAAAACCTGAAATGGGACAAAAAGCGCATACAGGACCGCGTGGACGAAATGCTAAAGCTGCTGAAAATAGAGCAGTTCGTCAAGCGCTATCCCGCCGAGCTTTCCGGCGGCCAGCAGCAGCGCGTAGCCATCGCCCGCACGCTGGCCCCGAGCCCGCAGGTGCTGTTCATGGACGAGCCGCTCTCCAACCTGGACGCCAAGCTGCGCGGCGAAATGCGCACAGAGCTCAAGCGCCTGCACAGCGATACCAACAGCACCTTCGTGTATGTAACGCACGATCAGCTGGAAGCCATGACGCTGTCCACCAGGGTCTGCCTGATGGAGACCGGCGTGCTGCAGCAGTACGCGCCGCCGCTTGAAATCTACAACAAGCCCGCCAACATGTTCGTGGCAAGCTTCGTTGGCAATCCGACGATGAACTTCATCCCCGCGCAGGTGGACAGCGTAAGCGGCAATACCGTCAGCCTGACCACGCTGGGAAGAAAAGCCGTGTTTACCGCCGAAACGCCCGTGCAGGCCGTCGGCAAGGAAGCGGTCATCGGCGTGCGTCCCGAGTTCCTGCCCATCCGCGAGAACGGCGCGCTCAAAGCCGCCATCTATTCCACCCTGCCTTCCGGCATGGAAACCACGGTCAAGGCCGCCTGCGGCGATACCATGCTGACCAGCGTGGTATTCGGCTCGGTGGACTACCGCGTGGATACCGAGGTGCATATGGACGTGGTGGGCGACAGCATCGTGCTGTTCGACAAGGAAAATGGCAAAAACGCGGGCGTCGGCAAGCTGGAATTCGCCTGATATCTTTTACCCCGGGGGCTGCCTGATCAGCCCCCTTTTTTGTTGCCGAAAAAACAAACATCTGATACAATACAAGAGGGAATCAGCTGGACGCGCCGGCATAATACAATAAACGGAGAGACAGACAATGATGGATTTTGTTACGATCCTGGCGAAGGAATTCAGCCTGAAACCGCAGCAGGTGCAGGCGGTGATCGAACTGATGGACGCGGGCAACACCATTCCCTTTATCGCCCGTTACCGCAAGGAAGCAACCGGCTCGCTGGACGATCAGGTGCTGCGCGAGCTGTCCGAAAGGCTGGAGTACCTGCGCAATCTGGTCAAGCGCCGGGAGGAAATCGAAAAAGCGCTGTCCGAGCAGGGCGTATTGACCGAGGAATTGCAGTCGCAGCTTGCGAACACCCGTACGCTGGCCGAGCTGGACGATCTGTACCGTCCGTTCCGTCCCAAGCGTCGCACCCGGGCCACCATCGCGAAGGAGCACGGCCTGGAGCCGCTTGCGCTGTGGATCAGCCTGCAGCTGCCCAGGGGCGATCTCATGGCCGAAGCCGCCAAATATATCGATCCCGAAAAGGATGTGTCCGACGCCGAAGCCGCGCTGGCCGGCGCGCGGGATATCATCGCCGAACAGATCAGCGACGACGCGGCCCTGCGCAAGGATCTGCGCGGGATGCTGCTGCGGGAGGGCGTGATCGAGGCAAAGGCCGCCAAAGAAGAAGACAGCGTATACAGCATGTACTACGATTTCAAAGAGGCCGTTCCGCGCATGGCGGCGCATCGCGTGCTGGCCGTCAACCGCGGCGAAAGGGAGGAATTCCTGAAGGTTTCCCTGCTCGCGCCCGATGAGAAGGCAGTCATGTGCGTAAAAAACACCTTCGTTCGCCCCGGCTCCCCCGCCTCGCAGCAGGTCGCCGCGGCCTGCGAGGACGCATGGGAGCGCCTGCTTTTCCCCTCGCTGGAGCGCGAGATCCGCAATGAGCTGACAGACCGCGCGAACGCGCAGGCCATCAAGGTATTCAGCCAGAACCTGCATCAGCTGCTGATGCAGCCGCCCATCAAAGGGAAGGTGACCCTGGGCGTGGACCCGGGCTTCCGCACGGGCTGCAAGCTGGCCGTGATCGACGAGAACGGCAAGGTGCTGGATACCGGCGTAGGATATTTCACCCTGCCCGGTCAGGAGATGAAAAAAGCGGAAGCCGCCCGGCTGATCAAAGGCTTCGTGAAAAAATACGGCGTGACCGCAATCGCCATCGGCAACGGCACGGCCAGCCGCGAAAGCGAGCAGTTCATCGCTTCGCTTTTGCCGGAACTGCCCGGCGTCGCCTATGTGATCGTCAGCGAAGCCGGCGCTTCGGTATACAGCGCAAGCAAGCTCGCGGCGCAGGAGTTTCCGGATTTCGACGTGACGCAGCGCAGCGCGGTTTCCATCGCGCGGCGCATGCAGGACCCGCTGGCCGAGCTGGTAAAGATCGATCCCAAGGCCATCGGCGTAGGCCAGTACCAGCATGATCTGAAGCAGAACGAGCTGACCGCCGCGCTCGACGGCGTAGTGGAGCAGTGCGTAAACCTGGTGGGCGTGGAGGTTTCCACCGCCTCCGCCGAGCTGCTTTCCCATGTGGCGGGCATCGGGCCGGCGCTTGCCAAAAACATCGTGGCCTACCGGGAGGAAAACGGGATCGCCAGCCGCGCCGCGCTCAAAAAAGTGCCCAAGCTCGGGCCGAAAGCCTTCGAGCAGTGCGCCGGCTTCCTTCGCGTCATGGACAGCAAAAATCCGCTTGACGCCACCGCCGTACACCCCGAAAGCTACGACGCGGCCAAGGCTGTGCTGGATAAACTGGGCTATGAGGCAAAGGATGTGAAGAACGGCGGCATTCCCGGCATCGCGCTGCAGGCGAAGGAATACGGCCTGGACAAGCTGGCCCGCGAGCTGAACGTGGGCCTGCCGACGCTGAACGATATACTGAGCGAATTGCAGAAGCCCGGGCGCGACCCGCGCGACGAGCTTCCCAAGCCCGTTCTGCGCACCGACGTGCTGGACATCAAAGATCTGAAGCCCGGCATGGAGCTGACCGGCACCGTACGCAACGTGATCGATTTCGGCGCGTTTATCGATATCGGGGTTCACCAGGACGGCCTGGTGCATATCAGCCGCATGACCGACCGCTTTATCAAAAGCCCGTCCGAGGTGGTCAAGGTGGGCGACATCGTGAAGGTATGGGTCGTCAGCGTGGACGAAAAGAAAAAGCGCATCGCCCTGACCATGGTAAAAGGCCGGGAATGAGCCCGGGAAAGGAGGCGCGCCCGATATGAACGCGCTGATCATCAATTGCAGCCCCGTGCGCACTGGCGCAACGGCTGAAATCGTCCAGATCGCTTCCCGGCAGCTTGCCGGGAAATATCGGGTGAAAACCGTCTGCATCGACGATTACCGCTTCGGCTTCTGCAGGGGCTGCCGGCAGTGCCACAGCACGGGGCGGTGCTTCCAGCGGGACGATATCGAAAACATCATGCGCGAATTTGCCCAGGCCGACATGATCCTCTGCGTTTCTCCATCCTACTGGGCCGATGTCCCAGGTCAGTTCAAGGCGTTCATCGATCGCTGCACGCCCTGGTGCAACACCCACGATCCGCACGCGTCCATAGGAAAAGGCAAAAAAGGATATGCAATCGCCCTGCGCACCGGACCCGGCATGCCCGAATGCCAGCGGATCATCGGCAGCATCGAGCACTTTTACGGCCATCTGGAAATCGAATGCGCCGGGCATCTCGGCCTTTGCTCGGTAGAATATAAGCGCGACGTCGCGGGAAAGATGCCTGAGCTCCTTTCGTTTTGCGGGCAGATCATATCGGCCTGATTTGTCGGATACGCGGTACAGAATAAAGCCCCGGGGATAACTCCGGGGCTTTGCTTCGCGTATGTTTTATACTATTCTCAGTATAAAAGATTATCAGATTTGGGATGGATTTTTCGCCCTGGCTAGGGAGGCGTAGCAGCGCTACGTTGACCGGAATGAAGCAACGCCAAGACGGAAAAGACACCCAAAGATGATAAGATTTTAGATTGAGAATAGTATTATGGGTTTTCCGTTCGCGCGGCGAAAACGCGACAGGTTTCTGTTGGCTTTTCCGCATTGTTTTGGGGAAGAAGGACGGCATCAGTCGTCGAAGAACATGAAATCATCTTCGACCTCTTCAGGCTCTTCTTCTTCCGCTTCCTCCTCAGGGTATAACCCCTCCGGCGGAGGCGGCGTCTGCGGGATCATCGTCGCGGTCGGCCGGGGCGTTTCGGCAGGCTTCGGGAGCACGCTCATATCGATATACGCGTCCATGATGGCCTGCGGCCAGGAGCCGTTCTGCGCGATCAGGTAATTGCGCAGGGCGGACGTATAGAAATCATAATAGACGTTGGAATAGAGCGGAAGCAGCGGAAGCACCTGGGAAAAGCGTTCCTGGAAGCTGATCCACTTGCGGCAGTATTCAACGCTTTCGCCGACCGGCGTTTTGCGCAAATCGCTTGCCAGCTCGTAGAGCGCGTCATCCTTGAATCCCGCGTATTTCCAGACGATTTCCCCTTCATCATTTTGAATGAAATTGATGGAATAATCATAGATATCGGAGAAATTGCCGGCCAGGAACGCCATGTCCGCTTCCCGTTCTTCCTGCTGGTAGTACTGGGCAAGCAAATCGTTCATCGGCAGCGGCTTCAGCGTCAGGCGAATGCCCGCTTCCTCAAGATACGGGATGAAGCATTCTTTCAGGCACTCCGCGATGGCGTGCCCTTCGGGATAAGCCAGCGTGAGCATCAGTATGTTCAGCTTGCCGTCTTGAAGCTTGCAGCGTGTATCGTCCACGCCGGGGCGGAAAGGCTTGCCCTTGCGGTTCAGCGTCCATCCATCCTCTTCCAGCAGCTGCGCCGCCCGCTCCGGATCGGTATCATAATGCTGCACGCCTTCTATGGTCAGCCCCTGCGTATTCACGCCGGTGGCCATGCGGTACGTCCATTGTCCGATGCCGTAATATCCGTCCACCGCGGCGCCGAAACCGCTCAGATAGTCGTCCACCAGCTTTTCCTTATCGATGCAGCAGGCAATGGCCTGGCGTACATTCACGCTTTCCAGCGCGGGCTGTTCGCTGAAGAAGGCGATAAAGCTCAGTCCGCTGCGCGGATAATAACCGGCCGACAGGCGCTTGGAGAGCAGCATATCGTTCATCGCTTCATACAAGGCGTCCTTTCTGGTCACCTTGTTCAGCAGGTCGAATTCGCCGTCCTTCAGCTTCTGCACCATATCGTCGTTATTCGCAAGCGTATAGCGAAGCGTCTGGATCGCGGGCACTTTGCCGCGATAATCGCCCTTGTAAAACAGATTGGCTTCAAATTCGGCCGTAATCCCGTCGAACGAAGAGAGCACATAGGGGCCGCTGACCACCGACGGGTGTCTGCGATAGCCTTCTTCTTCATCCATGATCGTTTTATTCAGCAGCTCCGCCGTAAACGGTTTTTCTATGCCGTACATGCTGCCGATGTATACGCCGTCACCGTCGTCCATTACCATGCAGCCGGGGGCGATCACATGGTACGGATAAGGATTGCAGTCCAGCATGCCGAGCTCGAAATAGGACGCGGCATACTCGCGCCGTACAGTGATTGCCAGCCGGTAATCATCGATCACCTGAACGCCCGAAAGATAAGGAACCTTTCCGTTCTGATACTCGCGCGCGCCTTTCAGGTAATCCCTCCGGATCGGCGTGCCGCCCAGTTCGTCGATTACGGGCGACATCGTCAGAAGGAAGGAGAAAGCATAATCCCAGGCCGTGATGAGCACGCCGTCCGAATAGAACAAATCGTCCTGGAGCATCACGATAAACCGGCTGTTTCCCTGCTCGTCCTGCGTCACCGTGATGCCGCTGACCACGGAGGTATCCTCTGTGAATACCATCCGCTCGCTGTCCCAGCGCACCAGGTTATATCCGTGCAGCAGCTCGCGCACGTCCGCATCGCTGGCAGCGCCGCCCCACATCGTCGTGAAAAAACTGCCTGTCATTTGTGTCGTGCTGCCCACCACAAAGGGTCTGTCCAATTCTTCCGCCGCAGCGTTCAGAATTTGCGCCATCAGCAGCAGGCTCAGCAACAAGGCCGCTATACGTTTCAGCATTTTTCCATTCCTCCGCTTACTCATAGCATTCGCCCATGCAGCTAAATACATCTTGGAATCCCAACGGCACGGTGAACTGTTCAATCGTTTGATCGGGTTCATCGTCTTCTCTGTCAGGCGTATACAGCACGGTGATATACACGTCGCAGCCCGGCATGATCCCTTCCACGATGGGCATGGAAGCACGGAACCCGGGAATGACGGGCGCTACGATATAGTACTTCTCGCCTTCGGGGACCGTACGGCTGTCGGCGCTGGCCGCCTCTTCCTCCTCCGCGTAGTAGTATGCCACGCGGATCGTGTAGGTTTCGGCCTGTTCGCCATCGCCCTTTGTTCCCTGCCCTTCCGGAACAGTCGTGGGAATACCCGGCAAGTGCTTCGGATCGGAAGGCGGCTCCACGGTCGGCACAGGCGTAGGCGTAGGTTCAGGCGTCGGCGTGGGTGTAGGCGTAGGTTCGGGCGTCGGCGCAGGCGACGCATTCGGATCCGGGGTAGCATTATTGTAATCAAGCGGCAAGGGCGTGATCGTCGCGCCGGGCCCGCTGCTGCCGGAAGACCCGCTGCTGCCGGAAGTTCCGCTGCTGCCCGAAGTTCCGCTGCCGCCGGTCGTTCCGCTGTATCCGGAAGACCCGCTGCCGCCCGAAGTTCCGCTGCCGCCGCTGGTCCCGCTGCCGCCCGTGCCGGTGCCGGAAGAAGCGCTGCTCTTCTGCCACCTGGCGTACAGAACGATCATGCCGGGCTTCAACGTCGTCGACTGGCCGGGCTTATAGGCTTCACCGAGTCCGTTCGGATCGGTGCACCACTCCACAAACTTGTAACCGTCGCGCGTAAACTTGTTTTCGGCGATCCTGACGGAGTCTCCGGCCATTCCGAGGGTATCATTCATGTATCCGGAGTAATCGTCCGTGTTGGGATCATAATGGATCTGCGCGGAACCGCCAACCCACGACGCCGTATAGATGATGTTTTCCGTTACCTTGGCTTTTACCGCAGGAACCCATCCGTCGAATACGTATCCGCTCTTGCCGGTGAGCTGCCCGGTGAAAGCCGGCGTATCGGCATTGTAATTCAGGCTCCTGAATTCCATATCGGAGAAGTCGCCGTACAGGCCGTGCTGATAGGTCACGGTAAACTGCTGTTTAAAGTATACGCGCAGCACCAGACTGTTGTCTTCTTTTACTTTTCCCTTGCCCTGAGTGCCCGTGGTCACGGCGTCGAACACGTATCCCGTCACGCCGGCATCCGGTTTTTTATCGTCCGTCGTGATCTCTACCGTTGACCCGACCTGCGCGCTGCGCTCTGCATATCCCTGCGCCTGCGCGGGATACTGGCCGTTTTCCTGATAATACCGTTCGATTCTGTACTTCGCGTTCTGAATCTGCCAGCTGCCCTTGATCTCCACATCCTCATCGGGCATCCTGAACGTTTTCTCTCTGACGTTCCATCCGCTGAACGTATATCCGGTCATCGCAGGCTCATCCGCTACCGTTACGGTCTCCCCCGGATAGTATGCCTTTTCCGCCGGAAGCTGCGGCGCTTTGGAAGGAACTGCGCCGGTATATATGTATGTCACCTTGTACGTGTCCGCCGTCCAGTCGCCGATGACCCGCACATTCTTATCCGGCATGACGAACGAATTGCCGCTGATCTGCACATCATCGCTTCTCCAGCCCAGGAACCTGTAAGGGCCGGTATTGGTGCTGCCGGAAACCGTCACCGTATGACCGTAGAACGCGTCCTGCTGCGCGGGAGGCGTCGCTCCCGGAGGAACAATTCCCGCGAACTCAAAGGTTACCGTATGCTGATGGGGTTCCCAGGTGCCATTGAATATTACCTGGTTATCGGGCATTATGAACGTGCTGCCGTTGACCGTCGCGTTGTTCGTGCTCCACCCGGAGAAGGTATAGCCATCCAGGGAAGGCGCGGCCGCAACGGGAATCTCCTGACCAAACGCATACATCGTATCGTCCGGTTTGGCAGGGGGATTAGTCAGCGCCGTCATATTCTTATAATTATAGACATAGGCCACAAAATTCTGATTCGGCGCGAACTGTGCCGTATACTCGGTATCCGCGTAATACCGCCTGTCGTTCGCGTAATGTTTCAGCGCGTTCTTCGCCGCCTCGGCGGTCAGCACCGTGTCGTTGCTGATATGCGTTTCTCCCAGATACCAGCCGTCAAAATGATATCCGGATTCGACGACGGCTTCCGCTCCCGTAACGTGATCCGCACTATTGGTGGGGCCGACGTTGGGCTGCTGAGCGACGTTGCCGTGCGCTCCGGCCGTATAGCTGACAGTATATTCGGAAGGAACCCAATGCGCGTACAGCGTCAGCACCGCGCCCGGCGTACTCGTCAGGTTATCCTGCGGTTCATCAATGACGAACTGACCGGCAACGAATTCCACATCGTCATCCGCATGTTCGCCCGGCGTTTTGCGCCATTCCACAAACGTGTAATTCTGACGCGTAAAGGCGTTCGCCGTCAGCTGCTGAACCGGGATGCTTCCGCCCTGCGCAGTCGTGATGTCGCCGTCGGAAAGCATGAAGATGCGCTGGTCGTTCATCTGCCCTTCGGCTTCGTCGCTGTTTTTATCGTATTTCACGGTATAGTAATAGCAAGCGGCTGTCACAGCCACGCTGCCGTCCGCCGCCGCGGAGATCCTGGGGACGTTATGCTCATCAATGGCGATCGTCGCAAGGGTAGGCGCGCCCGCGTCCCATCGGGCGTCCGCGTTATCGCAGAACCAGCCTTTTATCGGGAAGCCGGTGTTTTGATAGGTTTTGTTCATCAGATCGGCCGAGACGCCAAACAGATTGGTGCAGCCCGCGCTGAGATAGATATCCGCGCCTTCTGTCCCGGCCGTATTGTTCCAAATGGCGGGCAGCTTGTTTGGGTCTTCAGCCGCCAGTTCGAAAACGGACTCGCCCTGGCAATATACAGCGCCGCCTTTGCCGGTCGCATTGTTGTCAAAAATCTCGCCGCCATAAATCAGGGCCTTGGATTTTCCTTTCGCGGTGATCGCCGCGCCGTTTTCCGCCGTGCAGCCCGAAACAGCGCCGCCGTGCATTGTCAGCGTAGCCTGATGATCCAGTACAATCGCGCCGACCTTGCTCTTTCTTCCGGTGATTTCGACGCCGTTATACAGCTGCAGTTCGCCGCCGTCCACCGAAAAAAGCGCGGACTCGGCCGGCTCATCACCGTCTGCCGTCGCGTATTCGATTTTTATCTGCTTATCGTCGTCGGCTTTCACATACAGCTTCGCGTTGTTTCCGACGGTAAATCTGCCTTCGGTTCTGTTGGTTTTGATCGTTCCGGATCCGCTGATCGTGATTTCGCCCGTCACGTCCCATACCTTATTTTCGGCCGGAACGTCCTTTCCGATCAGCACGATCTCCGCGGGAGACGCCGCGTTGGCCGCCTCCAAAGCGTCGCTCAGCAGCGCGTAATACGTATCGCCGATCTTGCATACGCCCTGCTCCGGGGAAACGCCCAAAGCCTGCGGCGGATTTGCCGCAGGCGATTTTTTCTGCGTGATGATGCGGGGAGAAAAGCTGTCCGCGTCGAAGCTGACCGCGCTTTCCGACGTATCCAGCGTGACGTTTTCGGTTTCGACCGCGTTGGCCGCGACCTGGGAGGCGACCTTCTGCAGCGCGTCGTTATCCAGATGGCCGCTGCCGTCGGTCACATCGGTCTTGACGTGCAGCATTTCCAGCTCATATCCGTCTTCCGCTTCCACGCCGGTGATCGTAACGGTCACGCTTTCGTCAAATTCCTCGGGCTGATATTTGCGGCCGTTGATATCGATGCAAACGTCCAGCGCCAGCAGCACTTCGGAATCCGTTTCGCCGGCGGCGTCCACGATTTCCTGCGCCGTTTCCACGGGGATCATGGCCGCCCATACGCTGGCTTCGGGGGGCAGCATGCCGGAAATTTCGATCCTGTATCCATCCAGCGTCGTGCTGATCGTGCGCTGGCTCAGAGAGTCCTGCAGGACGCGCCTGGCGTACACAGCGTCGCTCTCTTCCATCAGCGCGCGCACGGAAGCATACCCCAGGATGCCGTCGTCCCCCAGCGCGTACTGTTTCCGGGCAACCGCGCCTTCCGCGTCGCCCTCGACCACGGAAATGCCGTTCGCCTCCGCGTCGATCACGATGGCCGCACGGCCGTCGTTAAAGAACACCACGTCGCCCTGCGCGGGCAGATACTCCGCGCCGCTGACGTCGGGCGCGGAAAGCGCCGACGCGTCGGGAAGACCGGCGCTGCGCAGGCAATATGCCAGGAACGCACCGTTCCATTCGCCGTAGGGATCGCCCGCCTGCGCTCCGTACCAGTTCCAGCCGCGGCGCTCGCCTTTTTCATTAACGATAAAGTTATCCGGCGCTTCGGCGTATCCGATCTGGGATACCGCGGCGGCGGCGATGCGCTCGGCGTATATGCTGTCATCCGTCCATTGCGGCAGGCTCAGCGCTTCGTTGGTGGCGTCGCCGGAAACCGGGATCGCGGCTTCCAGCACGGCCGTCTGGCCCTGCGCGTCGGTTATTGTCACCGTCAGCGGATATTCTCCGGCGGTCTCCGCGGCAAAGGTGATCTGCTGGGTTGATTCGCTCTCCAGCACGGTATCGCCGTACGCGACGGTATAAGGCGCTGTTCCGCCCGCCAGCGTCAGAACGGCGCTGCGCGCTTCACCGGCCCGGATATACGCGGGCAGGTCGGCCCATTCCGCGATCAGAGGATCGGGGACCGCCGTCTCCTCGGGAACGGTTGTCTCCTCGGGAACGGTTGTTTCCTCGGAAGCAGGCGTCTCTTCGGGAACGGGCGTTTCATCGGAAGCAGGCGTTTCCTCGGAAGTGGGCGTCCCCTCGGGCGCGGGCGTTTCCTCGGAAGCGGGCGTCCCCTCGGGCGCGGGTTTTTCGAACGCCGGCTGCGGCGTCGGCTCCGCGGAGACAGCCGGTACGAACCGGGCCGCCGGCACTTTCATTTCATGATAGTCGCGGGCAAAAGCATCCTGCGCCAGTTCGGCGTTCAGCTTCTGCGTTTCCTCGTTCGTCAGCGGCGTCGCGTTCAGGGCCTGCACATAGCCCTTCCATACCGGAAGCTCCTCCGCGCGGGCTGCTTCGGTATCGAATACGATCAGCAGCCAGTCCTGTTCCGCCTTCTCCCCCCGCTGCTTCACTTCCGCCCATACGGCGGTCTTTTCGCTGAAGAAGCCGATCTGCTCTTCCTTGTCGTCCATCTCTTTGTAAATCGGCTGAAGATCGGAGATCCAGACATAGCCCGCGATAAACGGCGTCGCTGTCGGTTCGGGCGTAGGCGTCGCCGTCGGCTCGGGCGTGGGCTCCGCCGTCGGCTCGGGCGTGGGCTCCGCCGTCGGGTCGGCTCGGGCGTGGGCTCCGCCGTCGGTTCGGGCGTGGGCTCCGCCGTCGGTTCGGGCGTAGGCTCCGCCGTCGGTTCGGGCGTAGGCTCCGCCGTCGGCTCTGGCGTCGGAACCGCCGTCGGCTCGGGCGTCGGAACCGCCGTCGGCTCGGGCGTAGGAACCGCCGTCGGCTCGGGCGTCGGCTCGGGCGCACCAAAATCAAGCGCGGGTTCAAGCCCCGTCTGATCTGCTGCGGGGAACTCCTGCGGCGGCATTTCCGGTGCTTCCGCCACGCCGATCGGCAGACAGCTGATCAGCATGATCATTGCGCACAGCGCCGCGCCAAACCGCTTCAGTCGAGATCTATTCATAATCGCAGGCCTCCCAATGTACAATCGGCATAAACCGGAACAATTCTTGCTGAAAATACAATCTTTTTCCAATTTATATAATAACACCGATTTGATGAAAAAGTCAACAGTTTGTAACATTTCCTTCATTTTTTCCGTCCGGTTTTCCGGGCGGAAAACGCGCCAAACTGCGCTTCATCCGTCCCCGTCCGGGCTTCGCCGGAAGAATGAAGCGCAGTTCCCGTTTTGTATTTTATTGGTTTTGCAGCCTGTGCCGGATATCATCCATCAGCGCCCCCAGGCTTTCGGAAGTACGCAGGTCCTCAGCCACCTTATCGCAGCCGTGCAGCACGGTGGTATGGTCGCGTCCGCCCATCGCGTCTCCGATGCGGGACATGGAGCAATCCGTCATCTCCCGGCAAAGATACATGGCGATCTGCCTGGGCACGGTGATTTCGCGGTTGCGGCGCGGACCCTTCAGATCCTCCACGGTCACGTTGTAATAGGAGGATACCACGCGCATTACATCCTCGCAGGTGACGTTATGCGGCTCGTGGCTGGCAAACACCTCGCGCAGGGCTTCCTCGGCCAGCGCAACGTCGATCCTGCGGCCCGTCAGCGAAGCGTAGGCCGACAGCCGGGTCAGGCTGCCCTCCAGTTCGCGGATATTGCTCTCCACGCGCTCGGCGATCAGCTGGAGCACTTCGTCGCCGCACTGTATCATTTCATCCTGCGCCCTGCGGCGAAGGATGGCGATCCTCGTTTCCAGATCAGGCCGCTGAATGTCGGCGATCAGGCCCCATTCAAACCGGCTGCGCAGCCTTTCCTCCAGCCGCGGAATCTCGCGGGGCGGACGGTCGCTCGAAACGATGATCTGCTTGCCGGCCGTATGCAGGGCGTTGAAGGTATGGAAAAACTCCTCCTGGGTGCTGGTGGTGCCGGCGATAAACTGGATATCGTCGATCAGCAGCACATCCACTTTGCGGTATTTATCGCGGAATTCGGCGCTCTGCCCCGTCTGGATCGCCGATATCAGCTCGTTCATGAAGGCTTCGCTGGTCACATAAGCGATCCGCATCTTGGGGTTTTCCGCCAGCAGATAATGGCCGATGGCATGCATCAGATGCGTCTTTCCCAGTCCCACGCCGCCGTATATGAACAGCGGGTTATAGGCTTCCGCGGGCGACTCGGCCACCGCCAGGCACGCCGCGTGTGCAAAGCGGTTGCTCGAGCCCACCACAAAGGAATCGAAGGTATACTTGGGATTCAGGAAGGAAGGCTTGGGCTCCGACGCCGAGGGGCTCATATACTTTTCGGCTTCCTCGGGCGTGAGGAATTTGGCGTGCATGGTCATGCGCGCGCTCTGGCTCAGCGCGCTTTCGATCATCGCCGCGTAGCGGGAAACAACGTTTTTACGGTAAAAATCGGTAGCGGCCTGCAGCACAAAAAGATCGCCGTCCAGCGCGACCGGTTTCAGCGTTTTGATCCATGTATCGTATGTTACCTTCATCATGTCCGCGCTCAAAATCTCGCAGGCCTGATTCCATAACGTCGTCGTATCCAAGAAAATGCCCCCATTTGTAATCCCGATGTATATCCATGTATGCGCGCAGGCGCTGAAAAAAGGCGAAAAAAATAAGCCCACCTATCGCATCTCGTCCGACCGGTGGATAAGTAGCCGTGGATAAAACCATCGATCTGTTCTGTGAACACCTGTATCATAGCAGATTTTGCCCAAAAAGGCAAGAGTTATCCACATAAGCTGACCTGTATGACCCGTACCTGTGGAAAACTACTTCTTGTGTAGGACGCCCTTTGCCGCCACAAGAAGTATGAACAGGGTATTCCATTTATGAATATTCATTCCAAAAAGTAATATTATTGTAACATCCTTCAAGAAAATTTATTTTTTGCCCGCTCCGCTCTCTTCCGCGTCAGCGGTGGACAAATCGGCATAAATGTGGTATTTTGGTATGGTGTGAAAGGAGAAGCCGTCATGGTGCATGAGGAATCGGCCGCCCGCGTGCTGCGTCCGTGGCTGGGCGCGGCCTTTCTTGCCGCCTGCGATATCAGCCGGAAAGCCTGCGACGAGCTGAACGCCTTTCTCTCCTCGCCGACGGACGATCTGAGCGCGCTCTCCTCCCGGCTGAGCACGCTGCTGTTTCATCAGGTGCGCGCGCTGACCGAAGGCGATATGCGCGTGCTGCTCGACGACGGCCGGGTCATCCGCGTGCTCGTGGACGATATCGATCAGATGGCCGACGAGCTGCTGTATCCGGCCCTGTGCGAGCTGCCCCGCAACGTATCGGAATATACGAGGATCCGGCAGTTCGCCCTGTCGCACGACAGCCTTTCCGCCCTGCGGGCGCTGTATCTGCGCTATTCCGCGTTTCAGACCGAGGACGAGCTTGCCGTCATCGCGCGCACCGTGCGCAGCTGCCACGCCCCCTTCCGCTGGCGCGGCTGGCTGCCCGACGAAAGAAAAACATAAAAGAAGGAATTTACTTTGGCAAAAATCATCGCTGTCGCCAATCAGAAGGGCGGCGTGGGCAAAACCACCACGGCGGTCAATCTGAGCGCCTGTCTGGCCGAACTGGGAAAGAAAGTGCTGCTGGTGGACGCCGACCCGCAAGGAAACGCTTCCAGCGGATCGGGCGCGCCCGCCCGCGAAAACACGCTGTATGAAGTGCTGCTCGGCCTTTCCACCGCCGAAAAGAGCATTGTGGTCACCGATACCCCCAACATGAGCGTATTGCCCTCGGATATCCGCCTGGCCGGGGCCGAGATCGAAATGGTGAACCTCGACCGCCGGGAATACCGCATGCGCGCCGCGCTGCGCGGCCTGGAGGGGACGTACGATTATATCGTCATCGACTGTCCCCCGTCCCTCGGCCTGCTTACGGTAAACGCGCTGACGGCGGCGAACAGCGTACTGATCCCGATCCAGTGCGAATACTATGCCCTGGAGGGAGTGCGCAGCCTGACCGATACCGTCAGCAGGGTCAAGCGCGGGCTGAACCCCTCCCTGGATATCGAAGGCGTACTGATGACCATGTTTGACGGGCGCACCAACCTGAGTCTGCAGGTGGTCGCGCAGGTCAAGAAGCACTTCAAGTCCAAGGTGTTCGCCACCAGCGTTCCCCGCAACGTGCGCCTGGGCGAAGCGCCGAGCTTCTCCATGCCCATCAACCGCTACGATCCCCGCTCGACCGGCGCGGAAGCCTACCGCAGCCTGGCGCGGGAAGTGCTGGCCCGCAACGGAGAGCGCGTCAAATAATCTGTTTGCAAAAGTGAGGAATCAACTATGGCTTCCAAAAGAGGACTTGGCCGCGGACTGGATATTCTGCTGCCGGAGAGCGACGCGCCCGACGGTTCCACCGAAATCGCGCTGAACGCGATCGACCCCAATCCCGATCAGCCGCGGCGCGCGTTCGACAAGGAAGCGCTGGAAACGCTGGCCGAAAGCATCCGGCAGAGCGGCCTGCTGCAGCCCCTGCTGGTGACGCCTGAGGACGGACGTTACCGCATCGTGGCCGGCGAACGGCGTTTCCGCGCCGCCCGCATGGCCGGGCTGCAAAGCGTGCCCTGCATCGTCAGGGAAATGAGCGCGCAGGAGCGCATGGAAGCCGCGCTGATCGAAAACCTGCAGCGCGAGGACCTGAACCCCATGGAAGAAGCCGCCGGCATCCGCGATCTGATGGAACGCTGCGGATATACGCAGGAGCTGGCCGCGCGCCGGGTGGGGCGTTCGCGCCCCGCCGTCGCCAATCTTTTGCGTCTTCTGACGCTGCCCGAGGATATCCAGCAGCTTGTCAGGGAGGGCGCGCTTTCCGCGGGTCACGCGCGCGTGCTGGCGGGCGTCAGCGGCGAGCATACGCAGCGCGCCCTGGCCCAGCGCATCGTGCGCGACGGACTGAGCGTGCGCGAGGCCGAAAAGCTGGCCGCCGCGCCTGAAAAGCCCGCTCCCCGGAGCGAAAAGAAAGCCATCGCGGTCGAGCTGGAGGATATGCGGGCGCGATTGCAGAACGTGATCGGCGTGCGCACGCTGCTGACCGGCAGCCTCAAGCGCGGCAAAGTCGTGCTTCAGTACACCACGGAAGAAGAGCTCGAAGCAATCTACGCTGCCATGGAGCGCCTGGAAAACCAATAACGGAGGTTTGATCAATGCTTCTTAACCTGCTCAAATCCGCGCTGATGGGCCTCGTTCAGGGTATTACCGAATGGCTCCCCGTCAGTTCGGGCGGCCATCTGATGATTATGAACGCGCTTCTGCCCCTGAAGGGCGTCAGCCAGGATTTCTGGAATCTGTACGACGTCGTGATCCAGCTCGGCTCCATCATCGCCGTCCTTCTTGTTTTTTTTCATCGGCTCAACCCCTTCGCGCTTTCCAAATCCCCGGCTGACAGGAAAGAGACCTGGACGCTGTGGATCAAGATCATCATTTCGGTCATCCCCAGCGGGATCATCGGCATCCTGTGCAACGACTGGATCGAAGCGCACCTGAACACGCCCCTTGTGGTCGCCATCGCGCTGATCGTTTACGGCGTCGTCTTTCTGCTGCTGGACAGCCTGGAGGACAGGCGGCACGCCCGCAGGATAAACAGCCTGCACAACACCAGCTATCAGACCGCCTTCCTGATCGGCTGCTTCCAGGTGCTCGCGCTGATCCCCGGCACTTCCCGCAGCGGAAGCACCATCATCGGCGCGCTGCTGCTGGGGCTTAACCGTACCCCGGCCGTGCGGTTCAGCTTTCTCATGGCTATTCCCACCATGTTTGGCGCGAGCCTGCTGAAGGGAGCCAAGTTCGTCATGAACGGCGGCTCCATGGCGATGGAAGAGATCCTGATCCTCGGCGTGGGCTTTATCACGGCGTTTGTGATATCGATGGCTGTGATCCACGTGCTCATGGATTATATCCGCACGCATTCCTTCCGGGTATTCGGCATTTACCGCATCGCGCTCGGCGCGGTCGTGCTGGCGCTGGCGGCGGCAAAGATACTGTAATATAAAACGTATACGGCAGGCAGACGCCTGCCTTTTTTCAAAGGAGGAAAGAATATGGCTGTTTACGCGATCATCGGCACCGGAAACATGGGCGGCGCGCTGGCAAAAGGGCTGTGCAAAAACGTGAACCCCGATCAGGTCATCCTGTTTAACCGCACGCCGGAAAAAGCGCTGCGGCTGGCGGAAGCGCTGGGATGCCGGGTGGCGGCTTCCGCGAAGGACGCGGCGCGGCAGGCCGATTATATCCTGCTGGGCGTAAAGCCTTACCTGATGGCCGCGGTCATCGAAGGCTTCCGGCAGGAACTTCGCGCCGGTCAGACCTTGGTTTCGATGGCGCCCGGCTTTACGATGGACGATGTGCGGAAAATGTCGGGCGACGATCATCCGGTGATCCGCATTATGCCCAATACGCCGGTCGCGGTCGGCGCGGGCATGACGCTTTACGCTTCCGACAGCTACGTGCCGCGGGACGTGCTGGATACTTTCCTGCGCGATCTTTCCGCCTGCGGAAGATTTGCCGAGATGGACGAGCATCTTTTTGAGGCCGGAAGCGCCGTTTCCGGCTGCGGCCCGGCCTTCGCCGCGCTGTTCATGGAAGCGCTTGCCGACGGCGGCGTCGCCTGCGGCCTGCCCCGCGCAAAAGCCCTGGAGCTTGCCGCCCAGATGATGGCGGGAACCGCGCAGCTCGCGCTCTCCGGCATCCATCCCGGCCCGCTCAAGGATCAGGTCTGCTCCCCCGGCGGCACCACCATCCAGGGCGTGCGCGCGCTGGAAAAGGGCGGTTTGCGCAGCGCGGTGATGGAAGCCGTGATCGCCGCTTATGAAAAATCCGTCGGGAAATAACCGGTTTTATACTATTCTCAGTATAAAAGATTATCAGATTTGGGATGGATTTTTCGCCCTGGCTAAGCTGAATGGAGGGAGGCGTAGCAGCGCTACGTT
>CACWLY010000007.1 GCA_902761825.1 uncultured Eubacteriales bacterium | reverse complement strand
CAATGAACACGGACAATTCATATCTTCCTGTCATTTTCTTATTCCAGATCACTCCCAAGCCTTTCAATACTTGTGAAACTCTTATTCCCGACTTCACCTAAGTTGAAAAAGGCCCGTTTATTATTTTCCTGATTTCTCCCAGAGTTGCGATTATCGGGAAGTCTTAGAAAAGTCTGTCTGAAGTGTTCAAGTCGCCTTATGAAGTGTCTGTTTTTGCAATATGCTTAATTTATAACCATATACCGCCTGCCTTCGGTGCTTATGCCAGTTCATTTGTTATCCAAATAAATAGATTTACTGTTCCGGAAAAACATCGCACAGATAGTCACATACAGTTGGCTGCAATAAAACCCATTATTGATCTGGAAAGCACCGAATGGCTGAATTTGCAAATCGCCGAATTATTCTTTTTTTTGCTGCCCAATCATTTCCACAGCGATCCAGGTGAAGCAGTCCAAGCCGGCAAAGTGGTAATCCACCCGGGCGCGCTGTTTGCGGAAGTCGATTTGGGTGATCTTGCCGGCGCAGCCGTTGAAGAGGGGATCGTCCAGGCGAACTTCGTCGCCGACCTTGAAGACGGTCATCTGCCCGACGGTTCCGTCTTTGCGCAGCAGATTCCGGGCGAATTCCTCGTCACTGCCAGCCAGCGCCCACTGATTGTCCGCGTCGCCGATCCGGCGAACGATGCCAGAGATGCCGCGAAACGGGGTGAAATCCGGCAGGGGCGTTTCGCTGAACAGGAACACGTAGCCGGGCAGCAGGTCGTACGGCGCGTCGATGTTTTTTCCCTTGACCCGGCGGCGCTAAATGATCTGCGGCGAAAAGGCGCGATCCGCGATACCGCGGAGCTCCAGCTGATACGCGATCGCCTTGCACTTCTGGGTTTCGCAAAATAAGCAATAGGTGTACATCCCCGCATCCTCCATTGAAAATCAGCAAGGCTTCGCCAGGCAAAGGCTTATCAGCCTTCGCCGCGTCTTGCCGGGTTTTTGTTCAGCCGCATCCGACTCCGGCATGCCACCGCGAATCGGAGAACCGCCTGCCTGTAGGATCGTTTCCGCGGAAAGACGGCCGCTTGATGCCTGCACGGGCCGCGCGTCCGCGAATCGGATCCAAGAAGAAATACATACACCTCTTCACTTTTATATTTTATCATTTTCTTCTTTCCGTATCAATAGTTTTTGCGGTATTTTTGGGGTAAGGGATGCATTTCCCGATGCATTCCTTCATCCTTATATACGGAAATCGGCGCCGGGATGGAAGATCATCTCCGGCGCCTTTTCTGTCTTTTCGCGAAGGAAACGGCCGCTCGGCGGGCTGTTCCGCTGCGGGCGTTGATGCGATTCGTCATTCGGCTGCGTTCCTGCTCCATAATCAGGCCCTTTTCAAACAAAATGGAGGGAGGCGTAGCAGCGCTACGTTGACCAGAATGAAGCAACGCCAAGACGGAAAAGACACCCAAAGATGATAAGATTTTAGATTGAGAATAGTATCAGCCGCTAATTGCCGGCCTCCCTTTCCCTGCGCACGACGCCCT
Organism: uncultured Eubacteriales bacterium; assembly: GCA_902761825.1. Classification (GTDB taxonomy): domain Bacteria; phylum Bacillota; class Clostridia; order Christensenellales; family Aristaeellaceae; genus SFMI01. Next base: position 31,242 of record CACWLY010000007.1, on the reverse strand, counting down.
CCGTCCTCCGGGTTTTCTCATCGTATGATCCCTTTTTCTCCGGCTGATGCGGCGAAAGAGAGGGCCGGGATGGAGGATGTATGATTTGCTTGCCGGTATTGTTTCATGGCCGTTACAGGATCCAGCCAAAAACAGCATCCTTCTCGCGAACTTCTCCGTTTTCTCGTGGATCTTGGCGCAACAGTTTCTAAAACGAGCGTACCCGGCGCTGTAACCAGCGCCGGGTATGCTCTTCTCTTTCTGTTTTCCTGGCCGGTCTCCGAAGAGCCGGTTGCTTCGCCTGCCCGCTTTCTTCCTGGAAAAGCGGCTGGATGCAGGCAGGATTCAAGCAAAGCCATTTCTCTTCCAGCCTGGAAAACAGGCGCGGAACGGAAGCTCCTCCATCTTCCCGATTTCAGAAAGGTAAATCTTACTTGAACAGGAATTCTCTGATCGCGGCAGAATTGGCTTCCTTGTCCACAAGATGGCCTTTCGCGCCCGCGATGATATCGTATTCGTTCTTCGCTTCCAGGGGAAGGACCATGGTTTCTACGGCGTCAAAGATATCCACGCCCTGGCGGGAAGCCTTAAACGCCACCCGGGTGATCGCCAGGGTGATGTCGCGGATCTTGTCTTCCGTCAGATTATTGAAGGATTTCTGGAAGATCGGGGCGATCTGCTCGCGGATAAACGCGTAATCGTCTTCCGTCATTTCGTCCAGATTGATTGGCCGCCGGCCGGACAGCACTTCCGGGCATTCGGTCTCATTGGTATAAAAAGCGATCTTTTGGCCAATGACCGAGCCGCAACTCTCGAAGAAATTGCCGATCACCTTCGCATCCCGCTCGCAGCAATTGTACACCGAATCATACTGGAGCCAGCCGAAGCCCACGGCCTGCAGCCCGTTCAGGTGCGTATCCGGGCCAAAATCAGTGAGGTAGTATTCTTTCGCCAGCGCATCCACCAGTGCCTGGGTCAGGAAGCCGGCGTCGACTTTTGTCAGCAGCTGCTCCTTCTTGGAAGCCACCATGCCGTTGAGGGCGTTACGCTCCGCGCGGGAAATGTCCACGTTCACGCCGCCGTAATCGTCGATCAGCTCGGCCAGATTCAGATAATTCAGAGAGATGAAGTATTCGATGTTGGTGCCGAAGTTATGGTTGAACACCTTCATAGCTTCTTCCGGCCCATTGTTGCGGTAAGGCATATCCAGCTTTTGAGGAACATCATAGCCCTCGTAATCCACGAAGGTATCCCACGTAAACATGAGCAGCCGGATCTTGCCTTCCATGGTGTTCATGGAAACCACCATCAGGGTGTTGCCCGCGTTGCCCTTGTCATTGTTCATGCCTTCGTTGCAGATCAGCAGGAAGTCCACCCAGCCCTGCGGCGTCTGCGCGTTTTCCGCCGTGGAAAACCCAGGCAAAAGGCACAGAACAAGCGCCAAAGCAGTCAATGCGGCCAAGGCACGCCCGGAATGCGGTTTACGCCGAATGGTTTCTTTCATGCTCGCATTCTCCTTTACTGATTGTCCGTCGTCACAGGCTTGCGGTTCATATCATACCGGCTGTTGACGACCAGCTCGCCGTCCGGCGTGTAGTAGCCGTTCCAGCCCGCAACCCCGTCGCTGTTGTTGGTCAGCTTGTTATTCCGATCCAGATACCTTTCGGAAATCAGCCTTCCTTCGCCGTCATAGCCGCGTTCCACGCTGGAATAGCCTCCCGTGCAGATCGCCGAGGCATGGTAACTGTCATAATAGCCTTCCCAGACCACGTTTCCGTTTTCATCCGCTTCGTATTCCAGGATGGCATAGCCGTCCGTCGTGGTCAGCGGATCGCCGTTTGCGTTCAGGAAGGTCACTTCATGGACCCTCGTCACGGGATAGTACAGCGTGCTGATGCCCCATGCCCCGTTTTGCGCGGCACAGAAACCGTCGTTCTGATCCAGATAGTAGCAGAAGTACTTTTCCACCCGCCGGGAATCGCTCAGGTCGTAATCATACAGCTTGGACACGTAACCGTCCTTCGTGACCGTCGGATTTCCGTTTTGATCCAGCCAGGTTTCCTTTTCCAGCTTGGCAAAGGCCGAATACGTTTTGCGCACGCCGTATACGCCATCCACAGCCAGGGCGTTTCCGTCCGCATCGAAGTACATTTCCAGCGAGACCTGCCCGCGGCTGGTGTATTCCCTGGTCACCATGCTGCAGCCCTCGGGGCCGATCGCCGCGTTGCCCTGCGCATCCAGATAGCGGATGACGATGGGCTGATCGTAACGGTCAAACGTCTGGAGGGAATAAATGCGGGCGTCCTCCGACAGCGTTTCATCCATGATCCGCATCACGTAGGTCTGGCTCTCTTTGTCTTCGGAAACCAGGACGCGCTTGCTGAACTCGCCTATCGCCATGGGCTGTTTCCGGACGTCCAGATAGTATTCTTCCGCCACGAGACCGCTTTCCGTATAGGAAACGTAGTGGGCGGCGAAGCCGTCCCGGCTGGGGGCGAGCCTATCATACTCATCGTAGTATTCTTCGCTCACCAGCCGGCCTTTGTCATCGTAATTCATCAGGGCGAAAGCGTACTGCGCCCCTTCCGGCACCACGCCCAGAGACTTGGTGTTCAGGTATTTTTCGGACGTGAGATTGCCCAGGCTGTCGTAGGTATATACCGCCATGGCGTAGTTCTTGGCCGTGTCCGTCAGGTTGCCGTCGGTATCGTAGTACGCCTCCTCCGTTACGTTGCCCAGGGTGTTGTAAGCGGTGGTCTTCCTGGCGTACCTCAGCAGGTTTTGAGTGGGATTGCCGGCGCGGTCATAATAGCTTACGGAGGTTTCCTTCCCTGCCAGGTCATAGGTGTAGCGGATCTCCGCATAGTCGTTCGCGAAGGACGCCGGATTGCCGGCCGTGTCAAAATACTTGACAGAGAGGACCCGGCCATCCGGATCCACGGTCCGCGTCAGGTAGGAATAACGGCCGGTCAGATGGATCGCAGGCTTGCCCTGGGCGTTCAGCAGCCTTTCCTCGATGCAGTTGTTCCGCGCGTCGTACGTATACAGGATCTCGCAGTATCCGCTCTGGCACCAGGTGAGCCCGCCTTTCGTGTTGTAGTAGGATTGGCGGATCACATTGTCGCTGTTGTCGTAGACATAGCCGATGGCGCTGTAGCCGCCGCTCAGGGTCTTGGGCTGCCCCTCCATATCCAGGTACTGCCGCTTCACCAGGCGCTGGCGGTCATCCCAGGTGTTGCGCATGCCGGCAAATCCGCTGGCGTTCAGGACGGGAGAATCATCGCCGTCCAAATAGGTTTCCGTCAGAACGTCCCCGTTCTTATCCACCGTACGCAGGATGGCGGAATACCCGGCGCTGATATAGGTGCGCTCGTACTTTTCATCCAGGTAAATGATGTTCTTGAGATACTGGTTTTCGTCGTACAGGTACTGCACGGCGGCGTAGCCGTCTCTGGACAGGGTGGGCTGCCCGAACGTATCCACGTAGGTGGTGCGCCACACCTTCCCCTGGTCGCTGTATTCATAGCGGATTCCGGAATATCCCGCGGAGATCATCACGTTCAATCCGTTGGCGCCCAGGTAGTCTTCGCTGATTTTGCGGTCCTGCGCGTCATAGGCGTATGTGATGGTGGCGTAACCAAACTGGGTTTCCACCGGCTGCATGCCCGCATTCAGGTTTTCCACCCGAACCAGGTTGCCCCGGGCATCGTAGAACCGCCGGAAAGACACTGCCCGGTTCGTCAGCGATGCGATGCGCTCGTTTTCGTCCAGGTACTGCTCCAGGATCACGTGGTTATGCTGGTCGTATTCACGCTGCCATACGCTGAAGCCTTCCGGCAGGCGAACCAGATTGTCCTTTTCATCCAGATAGCGAATCTGCAGGGTGTTTCCCGCATTGTCATATACCCGAACGATGGCCGAGTAGCCTTGCCGCACCATCACGCGTTCCATTTTTTCGTTCAGGTAGCTTTCCTTCGTCATGCGGCCCCGGGCGTCATATTCGTATTCGGCGGCGGCGTAGCCGTCCTCGGTCATGATGATGCCGTCGTTGAAATACCACACGGAACGGATGCGGTTGCCCGCCGCGTCGTATTCGTGGGTGATGCGGTTATGGCCTTCCGGCAAAACGGTGGGCTGGCCTTCAAAGTAGAACCAGGCTTCCTCCGTGCACAGGCCGTTGGCATCCCGCTGGTAGGTTTTATAGCTGTACCGGCCGGATTGCAGGAGATACTGGCCGTTGTCTCCGAAATATGCCTCGCTGGTCAGGAATCCCATGGAATTCCAGGTCTGCACCTTGCGGGCATAGCCCAGGGACTGGACGATCAGGTTTCCCTTGCCATCCGAGTATTCCTCGGTGAGCAGGTGTCCGGCATCGTCATAGGTGCAGGCTTTCAGAGCATATCCCTTGGAAGAAACGACGGGCGCGCCGTCCTGGCCGTAATACGCTTCTTTTAAAATATCGCCATGGCCGTCATATTCGTACACCACCGCGGCGTAATCGCCCCGGAGCATATAAGGCGCGCCGGCCTCGTCGAAATAGCGTTCGCTGATCAGGCGGTCTTCCGGGTCATATTCGCGCCGGATCTCCGCCGCGCCCGCGCTGATGCTGGTGATCTGGCCGTCCTTTCCGTAATAGACCTCGCGGATCAAATTGCCGCGCAGGTCATATTCCCGGATGAAGGAGGCGTATCCAGCCGGACATTCCGCCGGTTTGCCGTTCGCGTCCCGGTAAGATTCGGACAGCATACGACCTTCCAGGTCCCAGGTGAAGACGGCCTGATGATAACCGTCGTGGATCGCGGCCGGCTGCCCGTCCGCGCTGAAGTAGCTTTCGCTCAGAACGTTGCCGGAATGATCGTAAACCGTTTCTTTGCTGGCAAAGCCGAAAGCGGTGTCCGCCGGCAGCCGGTCCGTGCCAAGGTAAGTCAGGGTTTCTTTGCTGTTTTCGTCGTCGTAAGCCGTGGTGATCACCGCGTATTTGTCGCGGTTTTCGATCAGGCTGCCGTTCGCGGCGTAGTAGGCTTCCTCCAGCACTCTTCCGTGGACGTCGATTTTCCTCTCAAACCAGGCATAGCCGGCGGAAGGCGGCGCGACGGGCTGCCCCGCCTCGTCGTAATACGCGCGCCGCAGCAGGTTGCCGGCGGCATCGTACGCCAATTCGTAAGAAGCATAGCCCGACGAAAGCAGCACCGGGCTGCCCTCGGTATCCAGATATTCCACCCTGGTGGTGATACCGAGTTGCGGATCGTAGGCAAACCGTCTGGCGGAATATCCGCCGCCGACCAGGACCGGCTTCAGGTCGGTTCCGAAATTTGCTTCATATAATATACGATGCTGCTGATCGTATTCCCGGACGATCCGGGCTTTGCCGGCCACCAGGGCAGGCTCATCCTCCGCATTGAAATAATTCGTGACCGCAATGTTGCCGTGGGCGTCATATTCATACGTCACGGAAGCATAGCCCGTCGCCTGCGTCAGCGCGGTGCCGTCAGCGCCATAATATTTTCCCCCGGTGTGGTGACCGGCATAGTCGTAGGTATGCACCTGCACCGCGCCCTGGCTGCCCGCGGCGATCAGCTTGCCGTCGGTGCCGAAGGTAGCCTGCCAAAGGAGGCTGCCGTCCCGGTTATATTCCCGAAGCATGGCCGCGATGCCCTGGCGGTCCCCGGAGGGGTTGCCGTCTTTGTCAAAGTACCGTATGGAGGTCTCCAGGAGATCCCCGTTGTAACTGTAGATCACCCGGTGCGCGCCATTGACCACGCTGGTGTCTTTTTGGCCGTCGGCGGTGAAGAAGGCTTCTTCCAGCAGCAGATTCTGCTTCGGGCCGCCATAGACCATGCTGCGCGCGTACGCGCCGTTGGTGGATTCGCAGGGAACGCCATTTTCATCGTAATAAGCTTCATGGATGGCGGGCTCCTCCGGATCGGAACCCTGATACTGATAGACAACGGAAGCCAGCTGCGTTTCATCGTTCCGCACCGGCTGCCATTTGTCGCTCATGAACGTCGTTCGAACCACCTGATCGTACGCGTTGTACTCATTGACGCGGCCCGCATACCCGGCCTTGACCTGGATCAGTTTCAGATCCGTGCCGAAGAACCGTTCCCGCTCGATGGCCGTCGGTTTGATGTTCCACAGTTCTTCGATCCTCGTATTGTCTGCCCGATTCCTGTTATAAATGCAATCGTGACGGGCGAACCCGCCTTTGCACATGGTGTATTCATCCAGGATGTCGTAATACGTGACGCGGTAATCAAAGTCTTCGCCGCCGTATTCCCTTTCTTCCATGGAATAACCGTCGGTGATCATGGTGCGGTTCCCATCCGTGCCGAAATAGCGGATGAAATGAATCAGGTCTGATTCCCCATAATACTCATACGTGAGCTTGGCGTACCCGTTGACCATCTTGATCAGCTGGCCTTCCTTGCCCAGGTAATCGGTTTCCACCACGCGGTTTGATTGATCATAGGTATTGACCAGAGAAGCATAGCCTTTGCTTGAGATGACAGGCTTACCCTCCGCATCGAAATAATCCGTCCGCGTCAGGTTGTCCTTTTCGTCATAGGTGTTGGTCATGAAATGCCAATGGCCGGCGCCCAGGGATTTTTTGCCGTCCAGCGCGTAGATTTCAGTGGACAGAAGCTTCCATTCTTTTTTTGTGTTATCCCTGCGTGTGCCGGGATCCATCTCCATGCCCTGGAAGCTTTTTTCAATTTCTTCGTCCAGGGGCTTTCCGGTATTCGCCGTATATACAAAGATGACCGTGGCTCCGCCTTCCGTGCCAAGCAGGAGCGAACCGTCTGCATCCATATACCGTTTGGTGACGGTTTTCGAGTCGGCATCGGGGCCGATCTCAACGCCATACAGGATCCGGGCATAGCCCCCGACCGGCCGGGTCAGGGCGCCGTTCGCGTCAAAATACTCGCTGGAAAGGATCTGGTCATCCTGCCATACGTCCCGGCGATAGCTATAGCTTCCGGGAATCTGCGCCCTGCTGCCGTCCGGAGCATAGCGGTCTTCGGTCAGCACATAGCTTCTCCCGTTCGCCTGGCGCACATACGTATACTCCGCCCGGGCGTAGCCGCCGTTCGCGGTGACAGGCTCGCCGTTCAGGCCGAAATACGCTTCCGTCAGCAGATTGCCGTATTCGTCCCAGGTATAGCTGGCCCGGGCAAACCCCCGGCTGTTCAGGGCAGGCTCGCCGTTCGGCCCATGAGCCGTCTCGCTGACCAGGTTGCCCTGTTCATCCCAAACGCAGTCTGTTTCTGTGAATTCCGGGATGGCCAGCGCCTGATCGCTTTGCGCGCCGGCAGCAGAGACGGAAATAGCCAGAATCAAAATGACCAGTAACCCTGTTTGCAAGATCCTCTGCTTCATGGTTCATGACTCCTTGCTTGTTGTTCGGTTCAGACGATCGCTGGATTATTGGGAAGCTCTCCTCCGGGTATCGTGTGAAGCTCTCCTCCGGGTATCGTGCGAAGCTTTCCTCCGGGTATCGTATTTTGAATAATAGTTTCTGTAGTACCGATAGCTCCCGTCCAGCTCCATCGTTTCCCCATAAAAAACGAAGCCGAGAAGATTCAGGCCGCTCATTTCCGCCTGGGTCAGCGCCTTGCGGATTTCCCTGTGGTCCGTATACCGCTGACGGGCCACGAAAATGCCGCCGGCGATGATAGGAGAAAGCGCATAGGCATCGCTGACAATATTCACGGGCGGCACATCGATCAGCACCATATCATAAGCCGCTTCCAGCTTTGGCAGGAGCTCGCGCATGGCAGAAGAATCCAGCAGTTCCGCGGGATTCGGCGGCAGGGAACCCGCAGGCAGCACATCCAGGTTGCTCAGATCCGTTTTGACCAATGCGCTTTCCCAGGTGCAGCTTTCGAGGATCACGTCGGAAAGGCCCGGAAGCTTGTCGCTGTACTTGAATATCGCGCTCTGGCAGGCGCGCCGCATGTCGGCGTCCACCAGCAGCACCCGCCGCCCGCTCATGGCAACCGAAACCGCAAGGTTGGCGGAGATGGTGGATTTCCCTTCGCCGGAAATGGCGCTGGTGACAATGACGCTGTGTTTCTCCTGGCCAACCAGGGTGTACATCAGGTTCATCCGCAGCTTGGCGTACATCTCGAGTTGGTCCATGGGGCTGTCCTTGTTGAGAAGGAATTGCTTGCGGTCTTCGCCGTCCCCCTTCTCGCGCCGGATAGAAGCAAGCACGGGCAGCGTATATCGCTCGGTCAGTTCTTTGGTATCCCGGACCTTGGTGTACATAAGGAAAAGCAGCGCCAGCAGTGCGGCGGCGCTCACAGCGCCGGCCGCCGCGCCAGTCATAGACTTTCTCATGGGAGAGCTTCTGTTCGGCACGGTGGGAACGGCCGCTTTGTCGATAATTTCAATGCTGCCCGCGCTGACCACGCGGATGATTTCAGCCGGCGCAACGTCCATCACGGTGTTGCAGATGTCCGCGGCGAGCTGCGGTTCATAAGCAGTGCAGCTGACGCTGACCACGCCGGTTTCGGCGACCGAGCTCATGGACAGGGTCGCGGCGATATACTGCGGCGTAATATTGGGATAATCCTGGGCAAGCCGTTCCGACACCACATCCAGCACCTTGTTGCTCCTGACGACCACCATGTACGTGTCCAGGAGCTTGACCGCGCTGCTCAGGTCCGAGAGGCTGGTATAGCCGTAATTGACCACGTTCGGATTCCCGTTGTAGATATACATCGTACCGGAAGCCGTGTATGTTTCCGTTTTGTTTTGTGTGGCGCGCTGGTACATGAAACCAAAGCCGACAGCCGCGCACAGCAGAATGACCCAGCAGTACTTTAACAAAAACTTGACCAGCTTGACCAGATCGATGGTGCGGTTTTTACCCATGGCTGACGCTTAACCCCCCTGTTTTCCGTCGGGTTTATTGGGAATTCCGCAGAAAGCCGTCCGGTTCATCGGATCCTGCCGGCCCTGCCCGCCCGAAGGCATAAGCATGCGCACAATTTCCCATATAAAAGTATACGCGAAAGCGGATAATATGTCAAAGCATTTTTCCCTGAATCGCGGCACAAATTTCAAAAAAATACAATAAATATGCGCCTGAAAAGGGTGGCAATGGGGAAAAAACTGTGGTAGAATGAAAAACAGATGTATTCTTCGTATGGAAAAGCCGTTTGCTGTGCCCCCGGCGGATTGCGCCGGATGCGTTGAAAAAGGACACGCTCCGGACGCGCGCCCCGGGGAAATAAGGCCGGGCAGGCAGCAAAACGGGCTTTTCTCTCCCGGAGAATTCGGCATAAACACACAGCATTTCGCAACAGATGAGAGGAGCGCCCGGGTATGTCTGAAGAGAAACCGAAAACAAAACTGTTCCGTGAAAAGAGCCTGGAAGCCGTGGAATCGCCGGAGTCGCTGAACGATTATCTCCGGGTCACGTCCCCCGGGATCTGGCTGGTGATGGCAGCGGTCATCGCGCTGCTGATCGGCGGCATCCTGTGGGGGATTTTCGGCCACATCCGCACCACCGCGGAATTCGCCGTATCCGTCGGTCCGGAAAAAAGCATTTGCTACGTGAACTACGACGTGGTGGACAAGGTATTGGCCAGGGGCGTGATCCGTGTGGAAGGCGCCGATTATCCGCTGAAGACAAACGAAGAATTCAACGTGACCTTCGTTTCGGAGGAAACGCCGCCCCGCGTACTGCTGAGCGGAAAGCTGAGCATGGGCGACCCGGTGGTTGAGGTTCCGGTGATCATCGACCTTCCGGAAGGATACTATACCGGCGAAGTGGTCACGGAAGATCTGCGACCGATCTCGCTTCTTCTGCAGTGAGGAGGTGGGCGTGTGTTCAAGCAGGCAAGAGTACCAAAGCCGGTGACCAAAGGCGCCGTGCGCGTGCCGGTGGTCATGCAGATGGAGGCGCTGGAGTGCGGCGCCGCGTCCCTGACCATGATCATGCATTACTATCGCAAGTGGATCCCGCTGGAGCAGGCCCGCGTGGACTGCGGCGTATCCATGAACGGCGCCAACGCCAAAAATATCATGCTGGCCGCCCGAAGCTACGGCATGAAGGCCAACGCCTGGAGGATCGAGCCGGAATCGCTGATGGAGGAAGGCCCGTTTCCTTGCATCATCCATTGGGGCTTCAACCATTTTGTGGTGCTGTGCGGCTTTAAGGGCAAGCGCGCTGTGCTCAACGATCCCGCCCGCGGCCGGGTGATTGTGGAATGGGAAGAGTTCGACCGGGAGTTTACGGGCATCTGCCTCAGCTTTGAGCCGGGAGAAGAATTCGTGCCTTCCGGCAAGCCCAAATCCGTTTTCTCCTACGCCAGGGCTCGCCTGAAAGGAACCGGCAGCGCCGCTGTGTTCGTGGTGCTCACCACCACCATCGCTTCCCTGATCGGCCTGATCCAGCCGGCGTTCTCCCGTACGTTCCTGGACCGTTTGCTGACCGGCAAGAATCCCGAATGGCTCACGCCTTTCCTGGTCCTCTTCTCCCTTCTGATCATCCTCAGCGTGGTGGTCAGCTGGATTTCCGCCGTTTACTCCCTGCGGATCCAGGGCAAAATGTCCTCTTACGGCAGCGCCTCCTACCTGTGGAAAGTGCTGCGGCTGCCGATGCAGTTTTTCAGCCAGCGCCTGTCTGCCGATATCGCGGACCGCCAGGCGACCAACGCTTCCATTTCCTCCGCGCTGGTGCAGACCTTCGCGCCGCTGGCGCTCCAGGCGCTGATGATGGTGTTTTATCTCATTGTAATGATCCATTACAGCGCGCTGCTCTCGCTGATAGGCATCGGAGCCATCCTGCTGAATCTGGGCATATCCTCCATCGTAACGTCCAAACGGGTGAACATCACCCGCGTCCAGCAGCGCGATGCCGCCAAGCTCTCCTCCGCCACGATGTCGGGCATCAGCATGATCGAAACCATCAAATCCAGCGGCGCGGAAAACGGCTTTTTCGGCCGCTGGGCCGGTTATCAGGCCAGCGTGAACTCCCAGTCCGTCAAGTTTACCCGGCTGAATCTGTTCCTCGGCTCGCTGCCCATGGCCATCACCGCCATCGCAAACCTGGCAGTCCTGGGGATCGGCGTGATGCTGGTGATTCAAGGCAAGTTTACCATCGGTATGGTAATGGCTTTCCAGGGCTTCCTGTCGGCCTTCATGGGGCCCGCCACCCAGCTGATCAGCGCCGGCCAGTCCATGCAGGAAATGATCACGCAGATGGAACGCGTCGACGACGTGATGAGCTATCAGGAGGATCCCTCTTTCTCCCCACGGGAGAAAAAGGAAGAATACCAGAAGCTTTCCGGCGCGATCGAACTGAAAAATGTTACCTTCGGGTATTCCCGGCTGGGAAAACCGCTGATCACCGATTTTTCCATGACGGTGAAGCCGGGCCAAAAGATCGCTTTCGTGGGCCGGACGGGGTGCGGCAAATCCACCCTGGCCAAGCTGATTTCCGGGCTCAACCATCCCTGGAGCGGCACGATCACCTTTGACGGCGTCCCGCTGGAGGAAATCGACCGCAACGTGTTCACGGGCTCCGTCAGCGTCATCGACCAGGATATCACGCTGTTTGAGGACACGATTTCCCAGAACATCAAAATGTGGGACGATTCCATCGAGGATTTCGAGGTGACGCTGGCGGCGCGCGACGCCGGGATCTACGACGATATCGTCACCCGGGACGGCGGTTTCTCCCATAAGCTCCTGGACGGCGGGCGGGACTTGTCCGGCGGCCAGCGGCAGCGGCTGGAGATTGCCCGCGCGCTGTCCCAGGATCCCACGATCTGCATCATGGACGAAGCCACCTCCGCCCTGGATGCCCAAACGGAGCACGACGTGATCCGTTCCATCAACGACCGGGGCATCACCTGCATTATCATCGCCCATCGCCTGTCCACCATCCGCAACTGCGACGAGATCATCGTGATGGACAAGGGCAAGATCATCGAGCGCGGCACCCACGACGAACTGTACGCCAAAGGCGGCGCATATACGGAATTGGTGACCAGCGAATAACGATTCAAACGCATGAAGAGAAGAGGGAAAAACGATGGGATGGTTTGACGAGCAAATCGAATTCCGAAAAAAACACGAGCGCGAACTCCTGAGCGACTCTTTTGAAGGGATTGCCCGTTCCATTACCGGCCGGAAGATCCGCAGCGGTCTGCAGGATCAAGAGGACGTAAGCGACGCCGTTTCCGGGCTTTTGAAGTACTTTGGCCTGAAGGAGCGGGAAGTCCCCGCCAATATCCGGGGGCTCCGGGATCGGCTGGATTTTCTGCTTTCGCCCACCGGCATCCTGTACCGGGAGGTCATTTTGAGCAAGGGCTGGCATTCCGACGCCATGGGCCCGATGATCACCTCCCTGAAGGAAGAAGGAACGGTCATTACGCTCCTGCCTTCCGAAATGGGCGGTTATGAATATGTGGATCCCCGAACGGGCGCCCGGATACGGATCAACGCCAAAGAAGAAAAGAAAATCAGCGAGGAAGCGCTGTGCTTCTACCGCCCTTTGCCCATGCGGGAGCTGAAGCTGAAGGATCTGCTCCGCTACATGATGGGCTGCCTGACCGTGCGCGACCTGGTCAGCTTCGGCGTGGCCGCCCTGGCCATTACGCTGGTGGGCATGCTGATGCCCAAGCTGAATCAGGTCCTGATGGGCACGGTGGTGAGCAGCGGCAGCATGCAGCTGCTGTATGCCGTCATGTCCTTCCTGCTGTTCGCCACGATCAGCTCCTCCCTTTTGATGATCATCCGCACGATGCTGCTTTCCAGGATCCGGGAAAAGCTGAATGTGAATGTCAGCGCAGCCACCATGATGCGCATCCTGTCCATGCCGGCCTCCTTCTTCAAGCAGTATTCGGCCGGCGAGCTGAACCAGTATATCAGCTATATGGACACCCTGTGCGCCACCATCGTGGATTCGCTGTTTTCCACCGCGATCACGGGTATTTTTTCCCTGGTGTATCTGACGCAGATTTTCGCCTTCGCCCCCAGCCTGGTCTGGCCCAGCCTGATCATCACCCTGCTGACGCTGGGAGTCAGCCTGCTGTCCGCAATGGTCCAGATGCGCATCGACGCCGAAAAAATGGTGCTCACCGCCAAGGAGCGCGGCCTGGTGTATTCCCTGATCACGGGAATCCAGAAGATCCGCCTGAGCGGCTCGGAAAACCGCGCCTTCGCCAAATGGTCTCAGGCCTACGCCCAAAGCGCGGCGCTGACCTTCAACCCCCCGGCGATCATCGTCCTGTCCGAAGTGATCACCACCGCCATCACCCTGATCGGCACCGCCGTGATGTATTTCATCGCGGTCAAGAGCAAGGTGAGCGTCGCGGATTACTATGCGTTCAACACCGCATACGCCTACATTTCCTCCGCGTTTGCGTCCCTGACGGCCGTGGCGCTGTCCGCCGCCTCCATCAAGCCCGTCATCAACCTGATCAAGCCGCTCCTCGCCGCCAGGCCGGAATCTTCCTCCGCCAAGGAAAGCGTCACCCGCCTTTCCGGCAACATCGAGATTTCCCACATGACCTTCGGCTACGATCCCGAAAGCAAGCCGCTGTTCGACGATTTCAGCCTCACCATTCCCGCCCGGCAGTATGTGGCCATCGTGGGAAAGAGCGGCTGCGGAAAATCCACGCTGGTAAGGCTGCTGCTGGGGTTTGAAAAGCCCTCCCGCGGCGTGATCAATTATGATAAGAAGGATCTGCAGCAGCTGGACGTGCGTTCGCTCCGGCGGCAGATCGGCGTAGTGATGCAGGACGGGCATCTGTTCTCGGGCAGCATCTTCGACAACATCGTGATTTCCGCGCCGACCCTAAAGCTCCAGGACGCCTGGGATGCGGCGGAAATCGCCGGGATCGCCGAGGATATCCGGGATATGCCCATGGGCATGAATACGCTCCTGCAGGAAGGCGGCGGCACAATTTCCGGCGGGCAGCGGCAGCGGCTGATGATCGCCCGGGCCATCGCCCCCAAGCCCAGGATCCTGATTTTCGACGAGGCCACCTCGGCACTGGACAACATTACGCAAAAGAAGGTTTCCGACGCCCTGGACAAAATGAAATGCACCCGCATCGTCATCGCCCACCGGCTGTCCACCATCCGCCACTGCGACCGCATCCTGGTGATCGACGGCGGCAAAATCGCCGAGGACGGCACCTACGAAGAGCTCATCGCCCGCAACGGCATCTTTGCCGAGCTGGTGGAACGCCAGCGCCTGAACGCCGATACGCCCAAGGCCGATGATGCCTGAAGCCTCGGGCCCGTGCCGAAACCCGGCACCGCCAGACCAAAAATTTTAAAAGAAAGCTGCTTTTCTCTGCCATCCGGGAAAAACGTGCGTATCAACGTGTGAAGGGATATGACATTCCAAACCAACCCCGAGAAAGGAGGAAACGGCCGGGCATTGATGATTCGCAAGCAAATAAACCCCAAATATATGGAGGTGATTGCAAAAAAATGTAAAAATCTTCACAAAAACTCGTTGACATTCCTTGCATATCATTGTAGAATGACTATGTATCTGGAATGCTACTGGTGAAGTGGGGGTGAATCATGAGAACGATACTGGCAGCGAAAGAGAGCATCGCTCAGCTGTGGGGGCATCCGAAACCCAAGGATACTGCCTATCGTCTGATGAAGTACCTTCTGCGAGTTGAAGTTGAAGACGGGGTACTGCTTCATAACTGCGTCACAGGACATTTAGTTCTGTTGACGAACGAAGAAGCAGGAATCCTGAAAAATCTCCCCGCAAAACCTACGGAACCTATGCAGGAATTGATCGCCAATCATTTTCTGGTTCCCGAGGACTTTGACGAATACAGATCGGTAAAGCAACTTCGGAAGATTTGCCAGACCCAGCAGACCGGCGATGCCATTAACCATTATGTGATCTTACCTACAACGTTCTGTAACGCTCGTTGCTTCTACTGTTATGAAAGCGATTTTCCTCGCGTTCATATGACGGAAGAAACGGCAAGTAAAGTCGTCGATTTCATCGATGAGCATCGAATTGACAAAGATGTATCAATCAATTGGTTCGGCGGTGAACCGCTGGTAGGCATGGCAAGAATCGATCAGATTTCACAGGGATTGAAGGATCGAGGAATTGATTTTTCAGCCTCCATGATCAGCAACGGTTACCTTCTCGACGAAGCAATCGTAAAAAAATGCGTGGATCTGTGGAATTTGAAGCGAATTCAGATCACTTTGGACGGCACCGAAACGGTCTATAACAAAGTAAAAGCCTATGCAAATGCACAGGATAATCCATTCCAGCGTGTGCTAAGAAACATTGACCTGCTAAGCGCTTACAAAATTCACGTAAGCATTCGAATCAACGTGGGTTTTTATAACAAAGATGATATCCACACGCTGATTGAGGAGTTGGGCGAAAGGTATTCCGGGAACAAACATGTCTCTGTTTATCTGAACATGCTTTTCAATCACCAGGGCTATGAACCGGTTCATCTATCCCAGGAAGATATGGTTGAGCTTTTGTGTATTATCGATGATTTTACACTACGCCTGAAGGAATTGAAGCTTGGATTCGATCGGAAAAAATTACCGTCACTACAATTTAGCCAATGTATGGCAGATAATTCACATGTGATCGAAATTCAACCGGATGGCAGTTTCTGCAGGTGCGAGCATGAAGCCATATCTGAGAGCTATGGGAACCTTGCAGATGGAGTTCTTGATCCGGAGAAGCCACTTCTGTGGAAAGAGTCATTTGAGCGTTCGGACTATTGTCCGGAATGCAGCGTATATCCGGCGTGTTTCTTGTTGCGGCGTTGCTTAAGCGCTGATGTACCGTGCATTGAAAGCTTTCGACTGAGAAGTCTTAAAGCGCATAAGGAAGTATTACGGTCTGTATATCAAAAAAGAATTGAGGGTGAAAAGAATGAAGAAGTTTCTGGTTCCGGAAGTTGAAGTTGTTTTCTTTGGAAAACAGGACATCGTTGCTACCTCTTGCAAATGTGTTGATTGCGCAGAATGTCCCGAAGGGAAAAATCTCTGTCAATGCCATTCTTATTGGACAGCGGATTATACCCCTGGCACTTAACAAGATTGTAAGCAAGAGTAACGATTGAATGCATTCGATAGGGGAGATATAAAATGAAGAAAAAAAACTTCGAAAAACCCATTACTGAAGTCGTCCTTTTCAGTGGTAGTATTATAGCTACTTCTTGCCCAAATGGTTTTTGTAAATGTGATGATTCAATGTGCCCAGGCGACGTAAAGGATTGCTTTAATGATGGCACTATCTGTGGCGGGGATTGCGAAGAACCAGCATAAAACTTTCTGAAAATAATTAAGGAGGAAAAGAGAATGTCTGATAAGCGTGAAATTCGGGATGAGGAACTGGATAATGTTACTGGTGGCGTCATCAAGTATACTTGGGATGGAAACCAAGGAAGGATCGGCATCGGCGATAACTACAATTTTATCCTGGTGGATATGAATGCTTACGGTGAGTATTACTCAACTCATAAAGGAACTATATCGGATAAACAGATTTTGAGGGATTGTCTTGCACGGGGGATTATCAGGAACCCGTAAGCGCTGCAATGTTTCATGAACTTCAGTGCATTACTGGCTGTTACAGGAAGTCTAAGTAATCATGGAATAAAGGGAAAGGCAGGGCAGTTCCAAATTGGAGTGCTTCTGCCTTTCTCCTATGTACGGGGGAAAGAAATGAAAGCAAAATATGGTTTTGAAATCATGGAGTTGGACGATGAAAAGGTGGCTGTACCTGTTGGGAATGGCGCGGAACAGTTCCGCGGCGTGTTGAAGATGAACGAAACGGCCATTGCTATCCTAAAATTGTTGGAGCAAGATACTGACGAAGAAAAAATCGTAGACGCGATTCTGCAGGAATACGACGGTGAAAAAGAACAGATCGCTGGATACATTCATGAATTCGTGGAAAAGCTGAAAGCGGAAGGCATTGTGGAATAAGGGATGGACGAAGTTAGAACCCTGGCCCAACTGCTAAGTGCTCTCAAACGCGGGTACACCGTCCAGGACGGAAAGTTGGTACACCCACAAGCAATACAGGCCGCCCGAAAAAAGGAAATCGCGCGGTCTTTTTGTGTTTCTATTGCTGGACATTGCATGAGCATTCACACCCGTTTTTCCGAACTATATGCCCAGTGCAAGAATTATTTTTGCGAAGCTGAACCGGAAGCACAGGTCATTGTCAATGAAAACGACTTGGCCTTTGAACGTGCCGAATCGGAAAAGGAACAAATACTCCAAGGTTTCGGCAATCTGGAAAACTTGGCTATTCATCGGAAGATCAGCGAAGCTATGCTGGATTGGGATACCTTCCTCATGCATGGCGCGGTAGTGGCAGTGGATCAGAGCGCTTACATGTTTACCGCCGTCAGCGGCACAGGGAAAAGCACCCATATCCAAAAATGGCTGGAGAACGCGCCGGGCGCTTACGTAGTGAACGGGGATAAGCCCTTGATCAAAATCACTGATTCCGAAGCTATCGCCTGCGGCACACCCTGGTGCGGAAAAGAAAAATGGGGTACAAACGCTATGGTGCCGCTGAAAGCCATCGTGTTGATGGAGCGCGGAGAGAATAACGAAATCAAGGAAATATCCTTTGGGGAGGCTTTTTCCTTTCTGCTCCAGCAGACCTATCGCCCCAGCGATCCCGAAAAAATGAAAAAAACGCTCACCCTTCTGTCCAAGCTGAACAGCAGGGTTCGGTTTTATCGGTTTGTTTTCAATAATTTGAAAGATGACGCTTTTTCCGTTTCTTATCAGGCGCTTACGGGGAATAACAAATGAAAAGTTTCACGGTGCCAACAGTTCAGCAGGTCACATTTAAAGATGTTCTTGAACGGGACGGCGTGCTTGTCTATACCACCCGGGGCGTCAGTATGCGCCCGCTGCTGCGCCAGGGGAAAGATGTGGTAGTGATCGAGACGCCCAAAGAGCACTGCAAAAAGTATGATACGGTGCTCTTTTTGCGTAAAAACGGCCAGTACGTGTTGCACCGCATTCTGAAAGAACTGGACGGAAAATACTGGATCGTCGGGGACAACTGCCTGAGCGGGGAAATGGTGAGTGAAAAGCAGATCATCGGTGTGATGACCTCCTTAAAGCGCGGCGGCCGCAGCGTGAAGCTCACCGACTGGCGCTATCGCCTGTACGTGCGCCTTTGGTGCGCCCCGTACAGGCTGCGCTTTTTCGTGTTACGGGGAAAATGGTTCATTTTCGGGTGTCTGAGATTCGTGAAAAGAAGGATTTTCGGATGAGCGAGAGGGACAAGAGGAATTTTTGTATTGTCGTGGCGGGGCATACCGTCGCGGTTCACGCCCTGCACACGCAGGTTTTTTCCCTTTGCAAAGATTATCTCACCGATCTTGCGCCGGATATGGAAATCACCGTTACCGAAAGCGACCTGGAGCTGGAGCGGCAGGAATCAAGAAGCACCCATTCCATACTGAATGACGCGTATCTGGAAACGCTGGCGGTGTACCGGAAAATCAGCGAGCAAATGCTGGCCTATGATACTTTTCTCATGCACGGCGCCGTGGTAGCCGCGGGCGGAAACGCCTATATGTTCACCGCGGTCAGCGGCACGGGGAAAACGACGCACGTCAAAAAGTGGCTGAAGTATGCGGAAGGGGCCTTCGTGGTAAACTGCGACAAGCCTCTGATCAAAATCACGGACACCCAGGCCATCGCCTGCGGCACGCCCTGGTGCGGCAAGGAAGGCCTGGGCACCAATGCCATGGCGCCCCTGAAAGCAATCGCGCTGATGGAGCGCGGGGAGGAAAACGTGATGGAGCAAATTTCCTTCGGCCAGGCGTTTTCCTTTCTTCTGCAGCAGACGTATTGCCCCCGGAGCGCGGATCAAATGAGAAAAACCCTTTCCCTGCTCAGCGCTATGCGGGACAAAGTTCGCTTTTACAGGTTCCGTTTCAACAATCTGAAGGACGACGCCTTTTCCGTGGCCTATCAGGCCCTGACCGGGCATCCGTCAGATCCGTGATCTGCATCGGAATAGAATCTTTACAGAAATCATAGATCTGTGTATAATATTTAGATGAAAAACCCCATGGGATAAACGTTCCGGTGTTCCTTCCGGCCGTTTCGCCGTTCATGCCGCATCGCGGTTCGCGGATGAATCCAGTCGGCCGCCATCCGGAAACAGCACCGGATTTCTCCTGGAAAAACAATTGATCTCATCAGAAAAGGAGCATATACCATGAACATCCTCAAAAAGCAAGACGGCGCCACGCTCAGCATCGCCCTGGAAGGACGGCTGGACACCTCCACTTCCCCGCAGCTGGAAAACGAGCTGCGCGCCGCGCTGGACGGAATTACCGAGCTGTATTTTGACCTGGACAAACTGGATTACATCTCTTCCGCCGGGCTGCGCGTGCTGCTCTCCGCGCAAAAAACCATGAATAAACAGGGGGAAATGGTCATCCGTAACGTGAAGCCCGAAATCATGGAGATTTTTGAAGTGACGGGATTCGTGGATATTCTGACGATCCGGGAATAAGCGCGCAATCTCTCCGCCTGCCACGCGGCCGGTTTGATTCCCGGCAGCGGGATTCCTGCTATTAAGGCGAAAACGCCTGATCGGCAGCCTTTGCGCGGAGGCGAGCCATGCTTCGTCATCTCAGCTCCTCTTCCTGTTTCTGTAGCGGCCGGATGGGAGCCTGACGATTGAACCGGGGAAAAACGCCGATCATCGAATGACGCTCGTCTTATCGCGGAAACCTCTGTATATCCGCACATTCGATCTGTCCCGGCCATTCCCGCCGATATCCCGGCGCGTCCTTCCCCGGATCGGCCGGTGCCGGTGCGCCGGGGTATTCGCGCATGTGCCGGAAGCACGCATTTTTGTTTTTTGATGCCGAGCCTGAGAATGCAAGATGGGAGAAGAAAGCCATGAATGAGCTGACCTTGGACGCCACAGTTGAAAACCTGGACAAGGTGCTTGCGTTTGTGGACAAGTTCCTTGAGGGTATGGACTGCCCTCCGAAAACGCAGATGCAAATCGATGTCGCCGTGGAAGAGCTGTTTGTGAACATCGCCCATTATGCGTATACCCCGAATCAAGGGCAGGCCACGATCCGAATAGAAGCAGAAGCGGATCCCACGGCTGTATCCATCACCCTGATGGATCGCGGCATCCCCTACGATCCGCTGACCAAGCCCGATCCGGACATCACGCTTTCCGCCCAGGAAAGGCAGATCGGCGGCCTGGGCATCTTCATGGTGAAAAAAAGCATGAGCAGCATGACATATGAATACCGGGACGGACAGAACGTTCTTACGATCAAGAAACTCCTCTGACCGGGAAGCCCCAACAACGCCTGACGCCTCTTGGCTTCGGCGTTTTTATTTGCCCCTGATCCGCGAACCCGTCCGCCATGCGGCCAGGGCCAAACGCTCCGCCCGTGTGTTTGCGGACAGTGCACCGCAGCCTGACGATCCGACCGCGCTTTACGGCTTATCCTCCGGGCAATCGTCCTTCCCCGCTGAGGCTGCTGTGCATCTGCACATCCCTTAAAAGAGGGGATAATATCGTTTCTGAATAATTGACAATAAACACCAGAATCAGGTATAATATAAAATGTGGTTGTATGTCGATGGCAGATTCGGGAGCGCCACAAACAGAGTTCCATTCATGATGAAAGAACCAGACGGAACGCGAGGTTGAAAAACTATGATCATAGGCGCGGAAGAACTCATTCAAAGAATGAACAGCTCCGGTGCGGCGTTTGATCCGGAAACCATTCGTGCAGTAGATAAGGTTTACCCCGTTCGCATATCGGATTACTATTTCAGCCTGATCGACTGGAAGGACCCAACCCATTGCCCCATTTACCGCCAGTGCATTCCGGACGGGCTGGAGTTGGAAGACAGCCAGAAGGAAGATCCGCTCAATGAGTTTCGTTATGAGGTCAGCCCGTTTCTGGTACATAAATACTATTCACGGGCCGCTTTTTTCTGCTCGAATATCTGCCGCATGAACTGCCGGCACTGCACCCGGAAAAACACGGTGATGAGCAACCGGATCGCGGACAAAACTGCCTTGGCGCCGGCTGTGGCGTATATCAAGGCGCACCCCGAAATCACCGACCTCCTGCTGACGGGCGGCGATCCCCTGGCGTTGCCGATGGATCTGCTGGAGTATTATCTTGCCGGCTTCCGCCCTGTCGTCAACACCATCCGGATCGGCAGCCGCGTCCTTGTGACGGACCCTGCCCGGATCACGGATGAATTGTGCGACATGCTGGCTCAGTATCATCCGCTCTGGGTTTTTACGCAGTTCAACCATCCCCGGGAGGTCACCAAAGAAGCGGCGGCGGCGTGCGACCGCTTGCTGCGCCGCGGGATCCCGCTGGGCAACCAGAGCGTTTTCCTCAAAGGGATCAATGCCGACGCGGATACCCTGACGGAGCTGTACACCAAGCTGATCGGAATCCGGGTGCGGCCTTATTACCTGTATCTGTGCGACAAGGTCAAAGGCACCGCGCATTTCTACGCGGATTACAAACAAGCCCTGGATGTGATGGAGCATCTGCGGTACCGTCTGCCCGGCTATGCCGTGCCAAAGTTTATCATTGACGCGGACGGCGAAAACGGCGGAAAGGTATCGATCGAGCCGAACCACATCCTGGAAGAAACCGATGACCACCTGATCCTGCCCGGACGTACGGAGGGGACGACCGTTCGTTACAACACGGCTTCTCACTGAGGCCGTCCAAATTCATGCAAGCAACTAAAGAGGGACACCATGAAGATCGGAATTACCTTTGACCTGCGGGAGGATTACGGGATCGACAGGAACAGCCAGGTTTTTGCGGATTTCTGTCATCCCGACGAAATCGGCTATATGGCGAATGCGGTTCGGGCCAACGGCCATGAGCCGGTGCTGATCGGCAATATGTTCCGGCTGAACCGGATGATTCTGGACGGGACGTTTGACTGTGATATGGTTCTGGTCTGCGACGAGGGCATCCAGTCCCGCAACCGGGAAGCCATCGTGCCGGCGCTGCTTGAATTGAACCGCATCCCGTACATCGGAAGCGACGCCTATTGCATGGGCCTGTCCCAGAATAAGTATCACTGCAAGCTGGTTTCGCAGGCGCTGGGGATCGACTGTCCGAAAGGGATTTATCTTTCGTACGGCCAGGCTGTGCCGGAAGAAACGGATGCGTTTCCCCTGATCGTGAAGCCCAACGAAGAGGGCTACAGCATGGGGGTTTTCCTGGTTCACGACAGGAAAGAGCTGCTGGATGCGGTCCGCTATAACTATGACAATTATCATGAAGGCGTGCTGATCGAGGAATACGTCCGGGGCAAGGAGCTTTACGCCCCCATCGTGGGAACCGGCGACGATGCCTATGTGCTGGGGATCGGGATCGCCCGCTATGCGGATGGCAGCGATATCGACATCTTTTCCCTGAACGACAAGTGTTTCTCTCCGATCCGCGACGAGATCCCCGATCTGAGCCCCAAGGCCAGGGATCAGATCATCCGTGCATCGCTTCAGCTGTACCGTCACCTGGAATGCAGGGATTTCGGCCGGTGCGACTTCAAGCTGACGGATGACGACCGGGCGGTTCTGATCGAGATCAACCCGCGCCCGGGCCTCACAAAAAACGGGCCTTTTGAAAACTGTGCCCAGGCCGTAGGCAAAACATACGAATCGGTCATGGGCGAGATCATAGAAAGCGCGATGAAACGCCTGACGCGCTGAGAGAAGAACACGACGGCAGCATCATAGGAGTATCAGACAGGAGAGAATGAAATGAAAGCGAAAAAGTGGATCTTCATCGTTATCATCGGTCTGTTTATCGCGGTCGTTGTTTTCTTTAACACGGTTCTGAATATGTCTTCCTTCCGTTCCAGTTATGTGGAGGCAGAGACCGAGAACAACCTGGTCGTCCTGGAAACCATCCTGGAGAACATCGAATACGGCCTGCGCTATGGGAAGGAACTGGAAAATTACTACGGTCTCGACAGCGTTTTCGCCGACACGGAGAAGTACTGCCACTCGGACGCTTTCTTCGTCTGCAACAAGGAATTTACCGGGCTGTACGGCGTCGACGTGCCGCCGTGGGTATCCTCCGAAACCAGGGAAAACCCGACGACTTATGAAGAGGGCGGAAACACCTGGCTTTTATCCCCGATCCACAAAGGCACGGAAACGGCGGGTTACGTCGGCATCCGCTTTACGGTGGACCTGAACGAGGCCAGCGAGCTGACCAACAGGATGTACCGCACCGCCATCTGGATCTCGGCGGGCGGCATCCTGCTGTTCGTGATCCTGTTCCTGCTGGTGAAGCATGAAATGAAGCCGAAGCTGCTCCTCCGGATCATTATCCCGGTGGTGCTGGCGGTGAACCTGCTGATCGTGCTCAACGTCCATTTTGCCATCCGCGACGGTTACCAGTCCATTGCCAACCGGATGGCGGAGAAGCTGATCACCAAAAGCGCGGACGATATCAACGCCTTGATCGGCAAAGGCGTCCGCTACAGCGATATTTCGGATACCGAGGAAACTTTCCGGCGTCTGACGGCGCTGGAGCAGATCGACAGCGCCGGCATGGCCGTCGCCCCGGAGGCCGGCGCCAGATCCGTACCGCTGATGGCGGATTCGGAGGGGGGACAGTATTATCTGCTGGTCCGGATCTCCGATGATTACGTCAACGGGAAGGTGATGTCTGCCACCCTGAACGTCGTGGTCAGCTCGGTGACGGCCATCATGATCGCCTACGAGCTGCTGATTTTCCTCATGGGCATCCTGGTGGAAGAAAAGAAGGACCGGCGGCACAGGCACGAGCAGGACGGCAAAACAGACTTGGAGCACGTGGAGCTGGTTCGCGGCCTTTCCTTCTTTTTCGCCACCTTCCGCTATATGTCCGTGGCGTTCATGGCGGTGGTTCTGGCCCAGATTTACATTCCCGTCAGGATCTTCGGCTATGAGCTCCCGTATGAAATCGTGATGAGCTTGCCCCTATCCATGCAGGTGCTGATCTCCATGTTGACCTCCTTCCTCTCCGGCCTGCTGATCGACCGGCGGGGCTGGAAGAGAATCACCCTGTTCGGCGTGCTGGTCATGTCCGTGGGCACGCTGCTCTCTTCGTTCGCAAAAGAGCCGATTCCCTTCATCCTGGCGCAGATGGTGGTGGGCATCGGCCTGGGCTTCGCCAAGATGGGCATCGACGTCTATGCGGTCACCGTGGCGTCCGAGCACGACATGTCGATCTATACGGCAAATTCCAACGCGGCCATCATCGTGGGCTTCTCCTGCGCCGCTTCCGTAGGCGCGCTGCTTGCGGGCGTGTTCGGCTATTCCGGGGCTTATCTGGTCATGACCATAACCGGCGCGGCGGTGTTCCTCCTCATCTACATTTACGGGATGGACGCCATTCAGATCCGCAAGGAAGAGGGCGTCCAGAAGAAACAGAAGATCGGCTTCGACCCCCGCTTCTTCGCCTACATCCTGTTTATCGTCGCCCCCTATTCCTTCATCATGATGTTTGTGGATTACTTCTTCCCGGTATTCGCGGTCGGCAAGGGTGTGTCTATGGAAATCATCGGCGTGGTGATGCTGCTGTACGGCATGGCGACGGCCTATATCGGCACCTGGATCTGCAAAAAGGAAGGGAACAAGGTCTCCCCGGCCGTATTGCTCACAACCTGCCTCCTGGTGCTTGCCGTGACCATCGGCGTGTTTGCTTTCCGCGAGTATGTGGTCCTGGCGGCCCTGATCGTGCTGACGATCGGCGTTGCGGACGGCATCATGCCCAGTATGCAGTTTGAATACTTATATCACCTTCCCCTGTCCGAAAGGATCGGCTTTTCCAGGACGCTGGGCATCGAGGGCTTCTTCTCCAGCCTGATCGGCGCTGCCGCGCCGGTGATCTTCTCGGTGGTCATGATGGTGGGCGGCCTGTATATCATTGCCGGCGTGGTGCTGATCTGCGCGGTCCTGTTCTATCTCATCAATAAGAAAAAAGTGAAAACGACCGCCCTGTGCCTGCTCCTGCTGGCCGGCCTTGTGATGACCTCCACGACGGCCAACGCAGAACGGATCGGCTTTTGCCAGGCGGAATCCTACTACGAGTTCGACTATCAGATCTATGAAATCGCATGCGCGGTCGAAGAAGGGTTTGCGGGAGATCCGGAAAGCAGCGCATACATGGCAAGAGGCGCCCTGGCGCGGCGGGTCTGGAACAGGCTCTGCCAGTCGGGAACACAGTTCGAGTATGTGCCGGAAGCGTTTGTGGACCTGTCCACGACAAACTGGGCGCGCCTGAGCGAAGAGGAGCAGGCGGAAAAGTACCGCGCGCTGCTGGAGGAATATCAAATCGATCTTGTGATCACCATGGGCACGGCGGGCGGCCTGTTCGTCAAGGATAACACCGACGTCCAGTATATGAATTTCCTGGCCAGCGATCCCATCGACTCCGGCATCGTGGAAGGCGCCGAATTCTCCGGCATCGCGCGCGGCTGGGCGCATCTGAGCAAAGGCGTCGATCAGCGCGCGCTCTCGGTGATGCATGATATTTTTCGGCCCACCAAGCTCGGGATCGTCTACGATCTGGACAGACCGGAATCGTATATTTACAGTTCCGCTTCTTCCGTGGATGCGTTCGCGCTGGTGAACGGCCTGGAAGTCGTCCGGCGGTCCGTGTCGGATGATATCGACGATTCGGAAGAAATGTACGAGGCCTATCGGGCGGAAATGCTCAAGGCGCATCAGGAACTGGCGGATTCCGGCATTGACCTGTACATCCTGACCACATCGCTTCTCATGCCGGAGGACTTTGCCCCGGTGCTGGCGCCCCTGGTTGAGAAAGGGATCCCCGTGTTCTCCATCAACAGCACGGAGGACGTCCGTTACGGCGCGACCGCCGCGGTTGAAATGTGCGATTATACCAACATCGGGCGCTTTGCCGCCAAAGCCCTGCAAGCCTGGAAAGGCGGGCAAAAACTGGATGAAATCGGCCAGATCTACGACACCGCGCCGTTTCTGGTCGTGAATATCGACACGCTGCAGAAATCCGGAATCAAGCTCCCCCTGGACGTGCTGCTGTCCGTCAGCGAGATTTATGGGAGATATGGTGAAAAATGAAAAAGTATGGATTGAAGTATCGGGTCGCGATTTATTGCATCCTCTTTACCCTGCTGCTGTCTTTTGCGCTGGTCTTTACCGGCTACAAGCAGTTCAGAGCGACGATCACGAAGCAGTATTACGCATATGCGGAAACAATCCTGAACCTGGCTGAATCCTGTTTTGTCAAAAATGATATGGCCGAAGCGATTCAGCGCGGGGAAATGGGCGAAGGATACCAGAAAACCCGCGAAGGCCTGAACACGATCAAGGAAGAGTCCTCGATCGCGTATCTCTATGCCGTGTATTTTGAAGACCTGAAAAACGCCGACAGCATGTGCTATGTCATCAACGGCGCGACGAAGGCCGAGCTTGACGGAAGAGCCGAGGAAGACGTTTACAGTTTCCTGGGAGAAGCTTGCGGCGAAGGCGAGTTTGACCTTGAAATGCGCCAGCTCTTTATCAGGACGTTGGCGAGGAAAAGCAGGTCGGTCCAGTTCTACGAGAATTCCACGCCGGAATACGGCGATGTGCTGACCTGTTTCCGCGTGCTCTTCAGCAAGGACGGGGAAGCGGTCGCGATCGTCAGCACGGACCTGGATATCAACGAGATCCGCGAAACCATGAATCAGTACCTGCGCAGGACCGCGATCGTTTCGGCGTGCATGATGGCGCTGCTGGTTCTGATATTTATCATTTTCATCCACAAGCGCGTGACGGGGCCCATCACCAAAATCAGCCAACAGACGGACGAATTCGTGCATCAGCTGAAGGAAAACGTCGATCCGGCCCAGCTCAACTACAAGCAAGTCTATATCCGCTCCCGGGATGAAACGCGCACGCTGGCCCATGACATCAGCGAGCTCGCAGGCAGCTTAAAGAGCTATATGTCCAACCTGCAGACCGTAACGGCGGAAAAGCAGCGGATCAGCTCCGAGCTTGCCATCGCGACCCAGATCCAGGCGGACATGCTGCCCAGGATCTTCCCCAACTTCTCCGACCAGAAGGAGTTTGACCTCTTTGCCAGCATGAACCCGGCCAAGGAAGTGGGCGGCGACTTCTACGATTTCTTCAAAGTGGACGACGATCACCTGTGCCTGGTCATGGCGGATGTTTCGGGCAAGGGCGTCCCGGCTTCCCTGTTTATGGTCATTTCCAAGACGCTGATCAAAAACCGCGCCCAGCGCGGAGACAGCCCCGCGGAAATCCTGAAGAATGTGAACGCGCAGCTTTGCGACGGCAATGAAGCCCAGCTGTTTGTCACGGTTTGGCTGGCCATTCTCGAATTGTCCACCGGCAAGGGCGTCGCGGCCAACGCCGGCCATGAGCACCCCGCCCTGTGCCGCTGCGGCGAAAAATATGAGCTGGTTATCTATCGCCATTCCCCCGCGTTGGCCACGATCGAGGGTATCCGCTTCAGAGAGCACGAATTCCAGCTGTATCCCGGCGACAGCCTGTTCGTGTATACCGACGGCGTTCCCGAAGCAACCAACGCGAATAACGAGCTCTTTGGCAACGAACGCATGCTGCGAGCCCTGAACCGCAATCCGGACGCGTCGCCGACGGCCCTGCTCCGCACCGTTCGCCGCGAAGTAGATGATTTCGTGGGCAGCGCCCCGCAATTTGACGACCTCACCATGCTGGCGCTGAAATATCGCGGCCCGGGGAACTGAGAACATAAAAAGGAATTTGCCAGCGACGGGATCGTTTCCCAACCGACGGCAGAAGAAGGCCGAAGGCCTGCAAACGCCTCTGCTGAACGGCGCGGAGCGGATTGAATAAGCCCTGGAGCGTCATCTGACAAATGAGCAATTTATCGAAAATCAAAGGAATACTGAACAGCCGCGCCTTGTCTGCGATTTTCCGGTGGAGCAAGCCCGCACACAAGGGCATTCTGGCCATTTGCCTGATCAGCGTCACCGGTACGCTGGTGTCCCTGGGGATCACATTGGTGACGAGGGGCCTGATCGACGGCGCCACCGGCGGAGACGAAGGCGCGCTATGGACATACGGTGCGCTGCTGGTCGCGCTGATGGCGTTCTCCCGGGGGCTTTCGGTGACGAACTCGGTGATCCGTACCAAAACGCAGACCCATCTGCAGAAACACATGCAGTCCATGGTGACCAGCTCCATTCTCGGCAAGGAATATGCCAGCCTGAAAGGATACCACAGCGGCGAGCTGGTGAACCGCGTTTTTTCCGATGTCAGTGTGGTGCAAAGCGGCGTGATGGGGCTGCTGCCGTCATTGCTCAGCATTACGGTCAGCTTCATTGGCGCCGCCGCCATCCTGATTTCCATGGACTGGCGTTTTGTGCCCGCGCTGATCCTGGTGGCGGTGATCGGTTCCGGGCTGATGCTGGCCTTCCGGGAGCCCATGAAGCGCCGGCATAAGCGCATGCAGGAAGCGGAAGACGCGCTGCACGCATCCACCCAGGAAACGCTGGAAAATATCCGGGTGGTGAAAGCGAGCGTATCGGAGGAGCGGGCTATCTCCGCCATGGAACAGCGCCGGGAGCATCTGCGCACGGAGCAGATCCGCAACGCCAGGCTGTCTATCCTGATGAACCAGGGAATGGGCAGTGTGTTTGACATCTCCTGGCTGGTCTGTAATCTGTGGGGCTGCGTAAAAATTTTCCACCACACGTTCACGTACGGCTCCCTGGCCGCGCTGATTCAGCTGGTGGGGCGGATTCAGTCGCCCATCGCCAACGCGGTCAACCTGGTTTCCCAGGCTTACGGCGTGGTCGCGTCAGCAGAACGGCTGCTGGAGGTCGTCGGGCTTCCGGATGAGGATCGGGGAACGGAACTGGAGAGCTTCGACGCCATCAAAATCGAAAACGTGAGCTTCCATTATGACGACGGAACCGACAATGTTCTCGTCAATGCCGACGCAACGATCAAACGCGGAGAATTTGTTGCACTGACCGGCATCAGCGGCGGCGGAAAGACCAGCCTGTTCCAGCTTCTGTTGGGGATATACCGGCCCAAAAGCGGCAGGGTGCTCTTCCGGCACGGAGATGTGTCCGTGCCCGCCAGCCGGGGCACCAGAAGCCTTTTCGCTTATGTTCCCCAGGGAAACACTTTGATGTCGGGAACGCTGAAAGACAACCTGACGATGTTCACCGATCATGCCACGGACGAAGAGATCAGAAAGGCGGTCCATGCTGCGTGTCTGGATGACCTTGTTGCGGATGTTGGCCTGGACGTCGTGCTGGGAGAGCGCGGCATAGGGCTTTCCGAAGGCCAAGCCCAGCGGGTGGCGGTGGCGCGGGCGCTGCTTTCCAACGCGCCGATCCTGCTTTTGGACGAATCCACCAGCGCCCTGGACGAGCAAACGGAAGCAACGCTTCTGAAAAATATTTCCGCCATGCGGGATAAGACCTGCATCATCGTGACCCATCGAAAGGCCGCCCTGGCTATTTGCGATTATTCCCTTCATATCGAGCAGGGCCATATGACCCGCATAGAAAACGAAGCGTCATGAAAACCTTGATCATTGGCGACGTACACGGCCGAAACGACGCCCTGCAGGCCCTGCTGGACGAACTCCGGCCGGACGAAAAAACAGATACCCTGATCATGCTGGGCGATTTGTTCGACCGCGGCCCGGAATCCTGGGAGGTCTTTCATACCGTTCAATCGCTGGCCGTATCTTTTGGCCGGCGGTTTATTCTGCTGCGCGGCAATCATGAAGATTATTTGCTCCGGCCCCAGCTGACCCTGGTCGAGCGCATGGTTTGGAACCGTGTGGGCAGACCGGCAACGGTCCGCTCCTTTGCCCGTCACGGCGCGCAGATGGAGGATGCCATTCCCTGGCTGTCGGAGCATTGCCGATTGTTCTGGCGCGGGGACGCATTTCAATGCGTTCATGCCGGGGTGTTGGTGGATCCCATCGAGGCAAACGACCTGGAAACCCTGATCCACGACCATACGACCACGTTCCGCAACCAATACGCCGGTCCCCTGACCGTCGTGGGGCACATTGCGCTGGACGCGCCTGCCTATTTCCCCGGCAGAGGGGAATCCATCAGGAAGCTTCCCGAGAATCAGCTGCTGGAGCTGCCTCAAACAGGGGTGATCTGCATTGACACCGGCTGCGGCAAGGGCGGAAAGCTCACCGCCATGACCGTGGAGAACGGCCGTTTTATCCTGGAAAGCACGAACTGAAGAAAGCCAAAGAAGCTGTGGACAATCGTGAATTATGTGTGGTAAAATGACCATGAAAGATATTCCGTCGATTCATACCCCGCCAGCCATGAATGGATCTCGTCGGAATCGCTGCCATCTTTCCTGATCATCCGTATAAAATACGGAAGCCGATTGAAGGAAAGAAAGGAGGAAAAGATTTGGAAGAAAAAATCAGCTTACTGTTTGATTTTCAGTTGTATGAAGAGAATGAAGATCTGCAATCGGTGATCAACGCGGTGCATTCGCGGTACGGATCCCGACAGTTAAGCGATGACGAAGCTGAGCTTGTGGCGGCGGCGGGGCGGCCGGAAGCGGTTTTCAAACATAAAGATCCAAAAGATTCCCGTCCATGAATCCTTCCGATTTTGAACAGATCTACGCCACGTACAGCAGAAAAGTGATGGGTTACATCATGGCCCGTGTGCAGCGGCGGGCAGACGCAGAGGATTTGTGCGCGGACGTATTTGAAAAGATTCTCAGAAAAATCGATGACTATGACACCGAAAAAGCGGCCCTGAACACCTGGATCTACGCCATCACACGCAACACCCTGATCGACTACTTCCGGAGAACGAGGCCCACCGAGGAACTCGATGAAAACATCCCGGCGGATACGGCGATAGACGCTTCTCTGTTGAAAAAGGAAATGCTGAGCGATCTGGCAAGGTCGCTCAGGACGCTTCCCCAGGAGCAGCAGGATATCGTGGTTTTGCTGTATTATGACCGCATCCCCATGACGGAAATCGCTCAAATGATGCATCTCAGTTACGGCATGGTGAAGCTGCGTCATCAAAAAGCCCTGGCAGCGCTGAAAAAATGCCTTGACGCGAAATAACGAACGGCAGAAAAGCGCCTGGGTGCAGAAAGAATTTAATTCATACTATTCTCAGTATAAAAGATTATCAGATTTGGGATGGATTTTTCGCCCTGGCTAAGCTGAATGGAGGGAGGCGTAGCAGCGCTACGTTGAC
>CACWLY010000006.1 GCA_902761825.1 uncultured Eubacteriales bacterium | reverse complement strand
GGCGTAGCAGCGCTACGTTGACCGGAATGAAGCAACGCCAAGACGGAAAAGACACCCAAAGATGATAAGATTTTAGATTGAGAATAGTATAAGAGCCATTTCACAAAAGTTGATATAAGAGCAGGGAAGAAAGCGCGTTTTTCTTCCCTGTCTCGCGGAAATTCGGCGCTTCTTGTCTTATTTCATCCTTTGTTCAAAGAGAAAAAAGCCGGATCACACCGCCTGTTTGGGCGTTTCAAAGCGCGCGCGGTTCTGCTTGTCGGTCGCGCCGCTGGTGATTTCGCCCGCGGCTGTCAGGGCCATCTTGGTCATCATGGGCCCGACAAGCTCATAAATCAGCACGCTGAACAGGATGATATTGCGGATGGTCGCGCCCATACCGCTGCCAAGCTCCTGCGCGGTGACCACCATGCCCAGCGCGACGCCAGCCTGCGGGAACAGGGTAACGCCGAGGTATCTGCGCACATTCTCGCCGCACTTCATCAGCGCGCTGCTGAGCTTGGCGCCGTAATACTTGCCGGCGCAGCGGATGACGATATACACGACGCCGATCAGGATAATGACCGGATAGCGGAAAACGCCCAGGTCCAGTTGCGCGCCGGAGAGCACGAAGAACACGGCGTACAGCGGCGCCGTCCACTTTTCGGAACGCCTCATGATATCGGCGGAGAACTCGCTCAGGTTGCAGAACATGGTGCCCAGCATCATGCACACAAGCAGCGAGGAAAAGCTGATCATCACGCCGCCGCCCAGCGGGATCTCGATGGAAGCCAAGGCGATCGTCATGATCACGAAAGCAATGGTTAGCGACAGGCGGTTGGAATTGGAGAAGAACATCTTTTCAAGCACGGTCAGCAGCGCGCCCATCAGCGATCCCAGAACCAGCGAGCAGCCGATCTCGAGCAGCGGATTGATGATCACGGAAACGACGTTCAGCACGCCGCCTTCCATGGCCTCGGCGATGCCGAAGGACACGGCGAACACCACCAGGCCCACGGCGTCGTCCAATGCGACGATGGGCAGCAGCAGGTTCGTGACCGGGCCTTTCGCCTTATACTGACGCACCACCATCAGCGTTGCGGCGGGAGCGGTCGCGCTGGCAATCGCGCCGAGCGTGATGGCGACGGGCAGCGGCAGCACATCGGGACCGACGATGAAATGCATGGCGATCAGCGCGGCGTCCACCAGCAGCGTGGCCGTTATCGCCTGGATAATGCCGATCACGGTCGCGGTTTTCCCGGTCTGGCGAAGCTGCGCAAGGCGGAATTCATTGCCGATATCGAAGGCGATAAAGCCCAGCGCGATATTACTGAGAAAACCGACCCGGCCAAGCTCCTCCATGGAGGAAAAGCCCAGGCCGTTTACTCCCAGCCTGCCCAGCGCGAAAGGCCCGACCAGCACGCCGGCAATCAGGAACGCCGTAACGTCAGGAAACTTCAGGTGCAGGTATTTGAACGCGCGGGTCATCATCAGGCCCGCGAACAGTGCGATCGCTGTCGAAAGAAGCAGATACATAAAAGATTCATATCCTTTCCATATACGCAGAAATGAACCGAAAGCTGCTCAAATCGCCGCTGTTTTCCGGTTCCGCTCTATTATACCGCAGCGCCTGCAAAAAACAATGTCCTGTATGGAAGAATAAGAATCTAAATTATACCCGTCCGCGGCAGCGGGGCAAAAGCAATCGCCCCGCGCTTGCCTCAGGCAATCCCGCGGGGCGAATAATACGCTGTCAATAACTGAGAAAAACCGCAAATGACCGGCGATTGCATCGTCCGGAAATCAGGTATCCGGCGCTCACAGGCGCTTGCTTTCGCGGACCAGCGCCCGCATTTTTTCGGCCAGCGCGTCGGTCAGCGAGGCGCCGTCCATGCGGTAACGCCAGTTGCCGCCGCCCACCGTGCCGGGCAGGTTCATGCGGGCTTCGGTGCCCAGGTTCAGGAAATCCTGCATGGGCGCGACGGCGGTATTGGCCGGGCTTTCAAAGGCAGTTTTCAGCATGGCCCAGACCACGGTATCGTCATCCACCTCGCCGAGCTTTTTCATCGCTGCGGCCTTCACCTCTTCATCGCGGGTACGCCACCAGCCCAGCGTGGTATCGTTGTCGTGCGTGCCGGTATAGGCGACGCAGTTCTCGGTAAAGTTGCTCAGGTCGTGCGGATTCTTTTTGCCGCCGCCGTCGAAGCTGAACTGCAGCACCTTCATGCCGGGATAACCGCAGAATTCAAGCAGATCGGTCACGCGCTCGTTGACCGCGCCAAGATCCTCCGCCACGATATCGATTCCGGGCACCTTCCGCTTGAGCTCGGTAAAGAAATTCTTGCCCGGGCCCGGGACCCAATAGCCCTTGCGCGCGTTGGGCGCGCCGTATTTGACCGAATAGTAATTGGCGAAGCCGATGAAATGGTCGATGCGCACGCTGTCATACAGCTGTCCCATCGCGCGCAGGCGATCCATCCAGAAGCGGTAGCCGTGCGCGCGCAGACGGCTCCAATGATAAAGCGGATTCCCCCAGAGCTGCCCGTCCTCGCTGAAATAATCCGGCGGCACACCGGCCACGCGGCGGGGATGGCGGGTTTCATCCAGCTGGAAATACTCGTAATTGGCCCATACGTCGCTGCTGTCCTCGGCCACGTAAATGGGCATATCTCCCAGGATGCTGATGCCGTGCAGGCTGGCGTAATCCCGCACCCGCTGCCACTGCGAACGGAAAATGAACTGCAGGAACATGTAGTATTCCACGTCCTCCCGCAGCAGCTTTTCGTACTTTTTCATGGCGGAAGGCTTGCGCATGCGGATGCTCTCGTCGGGCCACTCCATCCAGCTGACCTGATCGAAATGCCGCTTGACCGCCATGAACAGCGCGTAATCATGCAGCCAGGGCCACTGCGCGCACCAGGCGTCGAAGGCTTTTTTGCGTTTCAGCCCGTCCCGGCTGTCGGCAAACGCCTGCCGAAGCAGTTTATCCTTCAGCGGGCGCACCGTTTCAAAGCTCACCTGCGGCGCGTAAGCGGACTCTTCAGGCGTGTATTCCTTCAGCCAGCCGTCCGCATGCAGCGTTTCGATATCGATCAGATACGGATTGCCCGCCAGCGCGCAGGTGCTCTGGTAAGGCGATTCGCCGTACCCCGTAGGGCCGACCGGCAGCACCTGCCATAAACGCATGCCTGCCTTCTCCAGAAAATCGATCCAGGCGTAAGCGCCGCGGCCCAGGGTGCCGATCCCTTCCGGTCCCGGAAGCGATGTAACGTGCAGCAGAACGCCGGCGCGACGATCAATGGTATTGCTCATTGCCTTGCTCCTTTGTACGGTCTTTTTTTCTATTTTACCGAAAAACCATGCGTCTGTAAATATAAAAAAAGCGTAAACTTTATTACAAAAGGATGAAAAATCGCAGCAGATACGTTATAATGGTGTCAAAGGAGGCTGATCGCATGAAAAAAGTATTTTTGATGATTCTTCTTCTCTCCCTGCTGACGGCATCCGCCATGGCTGAACCGCAGGTAACCGCGACGGTCGTCGGTGAGCAGAGCGTCAACAGCGGCGATTACGCGCAGGAGCTCGCCATTTTGCGGCTGGACATCTCGGACGGCGATAAACAGATCCCCGGCGTGTACGCGGTAACGCAAAGCACCTGGCTCCTGGAGGAAAAGGAAAGCCTTTTCTCGTTTGAGGACGTGAACTTCGACGGGTATGACGACCTGGTCATGGTCACCATGGCCGGCGCAAGCAACACCAGCTTCACCTTCTACCTCTGGAACGAGGATACGGGCGCTTACGAATGGTTCGGCGGCGAGGATGTATGGAACTATCAGCTGTACCCCGATCAGAAAATGATCCTCAGCACCGGCACCAGCGGATGGGCGGGCCTGCTGCACGAGAATAAAGTGTACGCCTGGGACGCGTCCGGCCGGAAACTGGACCTGCTGCGCTATTCGGAATGGGATACGCTGACCGAGATGTCCAACGAGAGCGAGGGCGAATATATGCGCTATACCGAGCTTCACGATGAATCCATGCTGGTGGAAACCTATGTGGATTTTGAAAAAGGCATAGACGAAGCCCACGCCTTCCCGACCAAGCAGTATGAGGATCCCCAGTTCATGGCGCAGCGGTTCCTGGCCGAGGATGATTTTCTCGGTCTGGAAGTGACCCCGGAAGAAAACGAGGACGGCAGCAACGGCTGACCGGTGCCCACGCTTTTTATGCTATTCGCGTTCTAAGAGCCATGATGCAAATAGGAAATTAAGATCAGGGAGAACGACGAGGGCGCTGCCCTCGAGCTCCCGCCGGGGAGGGAAGCCTGTCCGGGCCCTGGCGAAGAGCTCGAGAGCGAGCAGCTCTCGAACGTTCTCTTTGTGTCTTCATTCACCCTTCGTGAATTGGCTCTTAGGGGAAGAATCGTATTATCCCATCTTCCGCAGCATATCGCGCTGAGCGGGAGTCAGCGCGGTTTCTCCCGCTTCCCGCAAGGTTTCGATCTGCGAAAGCCGGCTGACGCCCGCCAGCGCGAAAGTCGGAAAAGGCTGGCTTGTCAGATAGGCCAGGGCCAGCGCGCCGACAGAGCGTCCGGTTTCCCTTTTCAGCACCGTCAGGCGATCCATGATCGCCTGATTTTCTTCGCTCAGAAATGCCCTTTTCACGTTCCCGGACAGCGCTTCCGGGCCGCCCTGCTCCAGCTTGGTAAAAAAGCCGTGCGCCTGGGAGGAAAAGCCGCAGCACACAAGGCCGGTTTCCCTGTGCAGCCGCCACGTTTCGCCGTCCATGGCCGTCAGCGTCGGGTCCGGGGACACGCGCTGCACCGCCAGGCTGAACTGCGGCTGATTGGCCGAAAGCGGCGTCAGCCCATGAGCCGCCGCGTAAGCGATGGCTTCGCGGATACGCCGGGGCTTCCAGTTGGAAACGCCGATCATCCGCGCGCTGCCATCCTCCGCCAGGCTGTGCAGCGTTTCCATCAGCTCGCCCACCGGACGGCTTTCGTCGTCCCGGTGCAGCCAGTAAACGTCCACATGGTCGGTCTGCAGGTCGTTCAGGCTTCCTTCCATGTCCCGGCGCACTTCTTCGCGGCTCAGACGGCTTTTCCACATCGCGCCGAGCGCCGGGTGCCCGCCTTTCGTGCTCAGGAAAACGCGGTCCCGGTTATGCCTTTCAGCCATCCAGCGGCCGATCACCTTTTCGCTTTCGCCATCCCGGGGCGTGACGAAATCCCCATAAACCCGGGCGGTATCGATAAAGTTCCCGCCCATCCCGACAAAAGCGTCCATGAACTCCCGGGCCAGGCTTTCGGGGCATTTTCCTCCGAATTCGCCCGTTCCCAGGCCGATCACGGACGCCTGATATCCGCCAAACCTCTGTTTTCTCACGTTTTCAGCAGCCTTTCGGTGGTTTTTCTTCGGTCAGCCAGCGGGCGCTGCGGGCGATCATGTCCAGGTATTCGGGTACGCGGAAAGCCTCCGCGCTGTGCCCGGGCGTCAGAAAAACCACCCGGCCCGCGCCTTCCGCCCGGCACCAGCCGCCGGGGTACGACGCGCCCTCATACTCGTAACGCAGCAGCGGCGTCAGCGCCTTATCGTACAGCTCAAATTGATAGGGTTCCTCGGAAATCGCGAACCCCGGCAGGTCCTTTAAAAATCCTTCCGCAGCCGGCAGAAAACGCAGCACGGTCTGTCGCGGATGTCTCAGAAATCTGCCGCCGATCAGCCGGTACATGGCCTCGTTGGTCTGCAGGGAGATGCCGTTATGCAGGCACAAAAGCCCGCCGCCGTCCCGGACGAAACGGCATACGGCCTGAGCGGGCGCGTCGGGAAAGGGCTTGTCAAAAGCGTCCAGATAGGATACGAGAAGCGAATACCCGCCTCTTTCCGTTTCTTCCAGCCGCGCCGGATCGTCGATCAGCGTCACGTCGAAATCAGGCGAAAGCAGGTCCTTAAGCGCCCGGTCCACGCCCGCGAAGGGATGGTACGGCGCGTCATTGTACGTTCCCAGAATCATCGCTTTTTTCATCACCAGGGCAGCTCCTTTCCCCTGAAATCCAGGAACAGCGGGCGATCCCGCAGCGGCAGCGGCTGATCGAGAACGACGTTCAGGATGCCGCGCGCCGATGCGTCGGGCGTGTTGGGCGCCGTAGTATCCAAATGCCCGCGCATGTATGTCGCCACGTGTCCGGGATGCATCTGGATCACGCGCCCGCCCTCCCGGCGCAGCGTATTGTGCAGCAGCGCGCCCTGCATATTGTTCGCCGCCTTGGACATGCAGTAGCCAAACCAGCCCGTGCGCTCGCAATCCCCGATGCTGCCGGCCTCGGAGGAGATATTGACGACGGTTTTATCCTGTCCTTTGCGCAAAAGCGGCAGCAGGGCGGAGGTCACGCGCAGCGCGCCAAGGGCGTTGACGTTCATCACCCGCAGCATCAGATCGTAATCCAGCGGCTCTTCCGGCCCGGGCTCCATATCGCCCAGGACCCCGGCACAGTTGATCAGCAGATCGAGGGAAGGAAAAGCGCAGCCGACGGCGTCGCGCATTTCCCGGACGCTGGCATCATCCGCGATATTCAGCGTAAAGACCCGTACGCGATCCGGATATTCCTCCGCCAATTTGTCGATCTGCCTTTCCTCTTCGTTCAGCCTGCACGCGGCCACGGTATAGTTCCGTTCCGCAAGACAGCGGGCAAGGCTCAGCCCCACCCCGTGATCGCATCCGGTCACCAGCGCGTAACGCATTTTTTATGCTCCTTTCTATCTGCTTGCAATCAAAATTGCCATAGCGGCCGTATCCGCTATGGCAAGGATCAAATCACAACCTGATTGCGGCCGTTCGCCTTTCCCCTGTACAGCTTCCGGTCCGCAATTTCCAGGATATCGTCCATGGTGGAATGAAAATCGTTCTCCTCGACGCCGGCCGTAATGGTGATCGAAAACTCGATGCCCTCAAAGTTCAGCGGCATACGGGAAACGGCCATGCGCAGGTCGTTCATTTCGACGCCCGCCTCGTCCAGGTTTTTCCCGGGCAGGAAAAAGAAGAATTCCTCTCCGCCCCAGCGGCATACCTGATACTGGTCCCCGGCCTTTGCGCGGAAAAGATCGGCAAGCATTTTCAGCGTATAATCGCCGCAGTTGTGTCCGTAGGTATCGTTGATCTTTTTGAACAGGTCAATATCCGCGATGGCTACGCAAAACTGCTCTTCGGACGAGGCCTTCAGGTAAGTCTCCATATATTCCAGCATGGCCAGGCGGTTGGGCAGCTGCGTCAGCGGATCGGTTTCCGCTTTTCTGGACAGCAGCTGATTGTTTAAAAGCAGCTCGCGTTCGGAATCCTGAATGCTGGTGCTGAAACGGATGTAGCAGATGCCCATCATGAGGAAAAGCGTCACGCTGTTCACGCTCTGCAGGGCGATGCTTACCCAGCGCTCGGTGATATACTGCGCCGCATGATCCAGCGACCAGGCAAACAGCGCCATGCGATAAACGATCAGCATGACAAAATACAGTATCCTGGACCACGGCGGCTCGTATACGTTGAAAAAGACCAGAACCAATACCGACAGCAGCATATGCTGGCTGCCCAGGCTCCAGCCGAAAGCGTTCACATACCATCCGCACCACATGCATATGATCGCCGTGTGCAGCCGCAGGCTTGCGCGTGCGTTTATTTTTCTGAGCTTGAGCAGGCACAGAACGGCAGCTGCCAGCACAACCGCCGGATACCACAACAGGCTCTTTACGGTCCAGGTGATCAGGCACAGATTGATAAAAAAGCATACGCAAAGCAGCAGCTGGTTGTTCTCCAGCGCCTTGCGGTAATACGTCGGCACTTTTCCCCCTGCCGCCGGTACCTTCTGAGAGAAATAATCCCGGATAAAGCTCATGATCCACCTGCTTCATACAGTGAAATGTGGCTTATCTGCTGCTTTTACGATATTATATCATATTCATTCGGTTTACGGAAGGGTTTTTTTCAAACTGTCAGCGCCGGGACGACCGATTTTCAGAAAACGCGCGGAGCCCCGCGCCGGCGCTCCCGGCTCGCGGATGATCAAAAGAACGCCGGGCAATGCGCCCCGGCGTTCGATTCTTTATTCTTTTTGCGTCCAGCGCGCGAACTCCTCGTCCGTCGCCAGAACGGTATGCGTGCCGCCGACCGTATGCTCCGTTCCCTTGGCGTAATCGATGCCGCTGGCAGCGTAATTGTAAGTGATGGAATGCCTGCGCTTCTCGACCTCGGGGTTCGGGAAAGGAATGGCGGAAAGCAAAGACTGGGTATAGGGATGGATCGGGTTCGAGAAGATTTCCTCCTTCGTG
Organism: uncultured Eubacteriales bacterium; assembly: GCA_902761825.1. Classification (GTDB taxonomy): domain Bacteria; phylum Bacillota; class Clostridia; order Christensenellales; family Aristaeellaceae; genus SFMI01. The sequence goes on along the minus strand of CACWLY010000006.1, from coordinate 74,016 downwards.
CCCGCCTCCACCATGTATCCCAGGTGCAGCACGCCGATCCTGTCGGAAATATACTTGACCATGCTCAGATCGTGGGCGATGAACAGATAGGCGCAGCCCGTCTCCTCCTGGATATCCTTCATCAGGTTGACCACCTGGGCCTGAATGGATACGTCCAGCGCGGAGATGCACTCGTCGGCGATGATCAGCTTGGGATTCATGATCAGCGCCCTTGCGATGCCCACGCGCTGGCGCTGGCCGCCCGAAAACTGATGCGGATACCGGGCGGCGTGTTCCGGGGAGAGGCCGACTTTCTTGAGCAGCTCGCCGATCAGCTCGGCGCGCTCCTGGCGGTTGGCGGTGCGGTGATGAATATCCAGGCCCTCGCCGATGATATCGGATACTTTTTTGCGGGGATTCAGGCTTGCCATGGGATCCTGGAAGATCATCTGCATATCGGCGCGCAGCATTTCCCGGGTAGCGCCGTCCATCTTGCCGGAAATCTCTTTTCCCTGAAACACCACGCTGCCCGCCGTCGGGTTGTGCAGGCGGATGATGCTGCGGCCGATCGTCGTCTTGCCCGATCCGCTCTCCCCCACCAGGCCGTAGGTCTCGCCGGGATAGATATCAAAGGATACGCCGTTCACCGCTTTGACGGTGAAGGAACGCGATATTGGAAAATGCTGCACCAGGTTTCTGACCTGCAAAAGCGGTTCGCTCATAGGTATTTTTCCACCTCTTTCCGGGCGCGTTCGAGACGCTGCTGCAGCTCCTTGGGCATTTCAATCTTAGGCGCGTCGGGATGCAGCAGCCAGGTGGCCGCGATATGCGTGGGCGACACCCGGAAGAAGGGCGGAGCGGCCTTTTTATCGATGGCAAGGGCGAAGGGATTGCGGTCGGCGAAAGCGTCCCCCGGCGGCTCGTGCAGCAGATTGGGCGGGCTTCCCGGGATGGAATACAGCCGCTCGTCGTCGGTATCCAGGTCAGGCATGGCTGAGAGCAGGCCCCAGGTATAGGGATGCTTCGGATCGTAAAAGATCTCGTTGACGTTGCCGACCTCGATGATCTTGCCGGCATACATCACGTCCACGTAATCGGCAACCTTCGCCACCACGCCCAGATCGTGCGTGATATAAATGACCGACAGCCCCATTTTTTTCTGGATGTCCTTGATCAGCTCCAGTATTTTGGCCTGGATCGTCACGTCCAGGGCCGTGGTGGGCTCGTCGCAAATCAGTACGTCTGGGTCTCCCGCAAGGGCGATGGCGATGACCACGCGCTGGCGCATGCCGCCGCTGAGCTGGTGCGGATAGTTTCTGAACCGTTTCTCGGCGTCGTTGATGCCCACCAGCCGCAGCAGCTCCAGCGCGCGGGCGCGGGCGGCCTCCTTGGTGGTCTTTTTGTGCATCAGGATGCCTTCCATGATCTGCTTGCCGATCGGCATGGTGGGATCGAGGCTGGTCATCGGATCCTGGAACACCATGGCTATATGCTGGCCGTTGATCTTCTGCCGCAGCTGTTTTTTGCTCATTTTCAGCAGATCGACCTTCTGGGTCTGGCCGTTCTCGTCGGTGTACTCATAGAAGATCTCGCCGCTGTTCACGGTGGCGTTGCTGTCCAGCAGGCCCATGATCGCCTTGCAGGATACCGATTTGCCCGAGCCCGATTCGCCAACGATGGCGACGGTTTCGCCCTTTTCCATATCGAAGGTCACGCCGCGGATTGCGTGCACCGTGCCGGCGTTCGTGCGGAAGGAGATGTCCAGGTTTTTGACGGCGAGGATCGCCTTCGTGCTTTCGCTCATATCGTCGTCCTCCTTACATGTCTTCCAGCTTGGGCGCCAGGGCTTCGCGCAGGCCGTCGCCGATGAAATTGAACCCCAGCATCAAAAGCGCCAGCACGATGATGGGCGGCAGGATCTGATACGGCAGGGTGGTGATGTTGTTGAAGCCGTCCTCGATCAGCGTACCGACCGAGCAATGGGGCAGCACGATGCCGACGCCCACGAAGCTCAGGAACGCTTCGGTGAAAATGGCCGTGGGGATCGAGAACATGACCTGCGTGATGATGGGGCCGATGGTATTGGGCAGGATCTCTCGGAAAATGATATGGCTGTTGCGCGCGCCCAGCGTGCGGCTGGCAAGCACGTACTCCTGCTCCTTGATCTTGAGCATTTCGGCGCGGGCGATCTTGCTCATGCCGATCCACTCGGTCAGCAGCAGGGCCACAACCACGAGCGCCATGCCCTTGGGCATGAAGATGGCCAGCACCGATACGATGACCAGGCGGGGGACGCTGTTGGCGATCTCCACGAAACGCTGCATGATATTGTCGGCCAGCCCGCCAAAATAGCCCGATATCAGGCCGTAGCTCATGCCGATGATCATATCGATAAAGATGGTGATGAACGCGATAGCCAGCGATACCCGCGCGCCGTACCATGTGCGCGTCCACAGATCGCGGCCCAGATCGTCGGTGCCGAACAGGAAGGTCAGATCCTTGAAACTGTCGTCGTACTCCTCGCCCGTCAGCAGCTTATGCAGGCCCGGAATGCGGGGAGCGATCCCCTTGGCTACGACGCGCTTGTTCTTTTCGTTGCGGAACTGCACGATATCCTTGTAGTCGTAGCTGTTCATGATGGGGCCGAACAGCGCCAGCAGGATGATGACGGTAATGATGATCAGGCCCACGACGGCGCGCTTGTTTTTGAAGAAATGCGTGAACACGCCTTTCCAGTAGCTCTGGGAGGCGAAGTTGGCGTCGGTGCGGATGTCGCGCCGGTGCAGCAGCTCAAAATCGCCGGGAACGGGCGTATAGACGCTTTGCGCGGCAGCCGCCGCGGGCTGGATGTTTTTCTTTGCCATGTCTTACGCCTCCTCTCCCTTGGCCGCGACGCGGATGCGGGGATCCAATACGCCGTAGAGCAGATCAACCGCCAGCATGACGCCGATGTAAAGCGCCGAATACAGAATGCCCAGCGCGAGCACATAGTTGTAATCGATGCCCTCGCCGGTGATCGCGTCCACCATCAGCTTGCCGATGCCGTTGATGCCGTAGATCTTTTCCACCACCAGCGCGCCGGTAAGCAGATCGACCACCAGCGGCGCGAGCACGGTGACGATGGGAATCAGCGCGTTGCGCAGCACGTGCCGGAGCACCAGCGTGCGGCCGTACATGCCCTTGGATTCCGCCAGGCGCACATAATCGCTGTCAAACACCTCGACCATTTCGTTGCGGGTGAATCGGGCGATGGTGGACATGGTAAACAGGCTCAGGGACAGCGAGGGCAGCACCGACGAAAAGACGAAGCGGTTGGGATCGAAGAAGTACGGGAAAAACGGGATCCTGAAAGCGAAATTGTATTGCAGGAATATCAGGAACACATAGGAGGGCACGCAGACGCCGATGATCGAAAACACGGTGCAGAAGCCGTCCAGGAATTTTCCCCGGTTCAGCGCCGCCGTAATGCCCAGCAGCAGCCCGATCAGCGTGCCGATCACAATGGCGATGCCGCCGATCCTGAAGGAATTGCCGATCGCTTTGCTGAGCACGGTGTTGATGGGCACGCCGTAATACAATGACGTACCGTTGCCGAAGTCGCCCTGCAGCGCCTTGATGATATAGCGGGCAAACTGCACCAGCACGGGATCGTCCAGTCCCATCTCGGCGCGCTTGTTGGCGATCTGGATATCGTTCATGCGCTCGGACGGGAAGGGATTGCCCGGCATGACGCGCACAAGCCAGAACAGCAGAAAAACGATGATCAGCAGCGTTATCAGCGCCAGACCAACGCGTTTAAGCACGTATTTCAGCATAAATCAACAAATCCTTCGTTTCTACTGATTGAAGAATCAGAGCGGCCTGCAATCAGACCGCTCTGATCATTCCTTTTGTTTGGTTTTGCCCCTGTGATTATTCAAGCACGACGGCCTTGTACACACGGTTCAGGGCGACGGGATGGAACTGGATGCCGTTTACGCCGGAGGCGATCAGGTTGGCGTTGGCCTTGGTGTACAGGGGCGCAATGACGGCCTCCTGCATCACGATGGTTTCGGCCTGCAGCAGGGCGGCCCAGCGGGCGTCGTAATCGGTGATATACGCGCCGGTGGTGCAGTCCTTGATCAGCTGATCATACTCGGCATTGCTCCAGAAGCCGTAGTTGTTGCTGTTGTTGGTGATCCACATGCCCAGGTAGGTCATCGGATCGGCGTAGTCGGGACCCCAGCGGGTCAGCGCGATCTCGTAGTTGTCGTTCTGCATCTTGTCCAGACGCTCGCTCTTGGTCATGGGCTGCAGGTTCACGGTCAGACCGGGCAGCAGGTCTTCCAGATCAGCCTTGATGGCCTGAGCGACCTTGGCCACTTCGTCGCCCTCGTTGTTGCCGTAGATCAGGGTGAAGGTGAATTCATCCTGGCCCAGCTCAGCCTTGGCGGTCTCGAAGAACGCGGCGGCCTTGTCGGGATCGAAGCCCACGTAATCCAGGAACTGATCCTGATCGGCGGAGAAATCCTCGCCCGTGGTGCTGCTGGCGGCGAACTGAGGAGGAACGGCGGTATAGGTATCCAGGGAGCCGTCCATCACGTAGTTTTCAACCAGGGACTCGCGGTCGATGGCGTTGGTGATGGCAAGGCGCAGGTTCTTGTTGGCCAGATAGCCGTTGGCGTTGTTCGCGGTCTGGCTGAAGGTCAGATACCACAGATAGCCCGCGCCGGTAACCTTCAGCTGGCTGGACAGGCTGGCGTCCTTTTCCACGGCGCCCACCTGGGAACCGCTGACGGTGACCACGTCCAGGGTATTGCTGCGGAAGGCGGTCAGGGCGTTATCGGAGGAACCGACGACCTGATACTTGATGCCGGCCAGCTTGATGCTGTCGGCGTCCCAATACGCGTCGTTCTTCTTCACGCTCAGGCTGGCGGTGCCGGGAGCGTAGTCTTCCAGCACGAAAGCGCCGTTGCTCAGGAAGGTTTCGGGGCTGGTGCCGTAGGTGCCTTCGGCCAAGCTGTTGTAGAATTCCTCATTGATGGGATAGAAGGTGGGGAAATACATCAGGCTCGGGAAGAAGGAAACGGGCACTTCCAGGGTGACCTCGAAGGTCTTATCGTCCAGGGCCTTGACGCCCAGGGTCTCGGGATCGGCGCCTTCATAGATGATGGCGTCGGCGTTCTTGATGCAGCCCACGCTGGTATCCAGCAGGTAGGCATACTCGCCGGCTTCCTTGGCGATGCGCTTCCAGGCGAACTCAAAATCGTTGGCGGTCACGGCAGCGCCGTTGGACCACTTGGCGTCGCGCAGATGGAAGGTGTACACCGTGCCGTCCTCGGACAGATCGTAGCTTTCGGCGATGGCGGGAATGGCCGCGCCGTTGGCGTCCATCTGCATCAGACCGTCGATGCAGTCGGCGATCACTTCAAAGGATTCGCCGTCGGTAGCCAGGTTGGTATCCAGGGACATGACGTTGGTGCTGAGCATGACGCCCAGATACTTTTCACCCTCGGCGGAAGCGGCGGTGAAAGCGCAGGTGACCAGCAGCATGGCGGCCATCAGCAGAGCAAATAACTTCTTCACGTAATTCATCCTTTCGCTTCAAAATGCATACGGCGCTTGTATCCGTATACTTATGCCGTATCATACTCCCTGTTTTCGCGTTTTGTAAAGGGGTTGCACAAAACAAATACAATGCGCATCCGGCATAAATGCTGCATGCGCTGTTTGTTTATGCAGGCATTGCTTATACGTCCTTTATTTTTCCATATACTGCATTTTCGAACAGGATATCAAAGAATCTTCTTATCCTTCTGCCTTTGCAGCAGCGCCTGCGCCGTATCGGCGGATTTCGTTTTTTCGGGCTGCGCCTTTCTGGTTTCCGGCGCGGCGGGTTTCGGAGCTTTCTGCGGCTTCTTTTCCGGGGCGGGACGGCTGCGCAGCTTCTTTTCCAGCGCCGCGTCCCAGCCCAGACGGCGGACGGCGATATCGATGAGCAGCAGCGCGATCAGCGCCCACTGCAGCCCGGCCGTCAGCTCGATCCGCCGGTATGTCCGGCCGCCCGCCCGGGACAGGAGCCCGGCCGCGTCGTCATACGCCTGGCCGCCGGTGAGCGCGGCCAGTCTTTCCAGCGCGCCGCTCTCCTCCGTCATCCTTAAATCGTATTCGCGGCTGTATCCTGCCACCGCGCCGCCCTCCATAAAGCGCGCGAGCTCGCCGTTTTCGTCATATTGCTCCACGCGCAGGGCGTACGCGCCGTGCGCGGCTGCCTCCATCGCGCCGGTATAGACGCCCTCGGCGGTTTCATCCAGACTCATTTCACTTTGGCTGCCGTCGGGCAGCAGGGCGACGAGCCGGGTTTTCAGTCCCGTTCCGCCCGCGGGGGCCGTATAGGATATCAGCAGGCTGTCCCCTTCCCGCTCCGCCGCCAGTTCGCCGCCGCGCTCGTCGCCGGGCAGCACAAAGGCCGCCATGCCGCCGTAGAAGGCCGCCGCGTCGTTCCAGGACAATAGTTCATGGGTCCACGCGCCGCGGCTGTCCCCCATAAAGCACAGCACCCTGCCCGCGCCGTACTGCCACCAGGCCAGGATGGGATCTTCCCGGTCGCTGATCAGCTCCACCGTCGCGCGCCCTTTTTCGCTCGTTGCCAGATACCCCGTCATCTGCGGCAGGCCGGGATAATCAGTCAGCACGGAATCATGGACGATCACCGGCGTGAAGACCCGGTTCTGCACATAGGAGCCCGACACAAGGTAGGTTTCCTTGGTAAAGATCTTCGGGAGGCTGTCAAACTCGTCGGCAGCGTAAGCGCGTCCTCCGCCGCGCTGGGCAAGCCCACGCAGCAGCCGCTGATCGGCTCCGCTGCCCACAGCCACCGTGGTCATGGTGATATCATGCGCCGCCATTTCGTCGACGACGCTTTCATAGCCGGAGTCTCCCGGCTCGCCGTCCGTCAGGAAGATCACGTGCTTCTGCGCCGCGCCGCAGTCCTCCAGCGCGCGCAGCGATTCGTACAGCGCCGTATAGAACGCCGTGCCGCCGCCCAGGCGGATGGTGCCGATCCGGCTCTGTATCGCCGCGACGTCGGTAACGTTCTGCAGGGGAACCACCCATTTTGCGGCGTCGTCAAAGGCGATCACGCCCACCTGATCGTTCTCGGTCAGCACCTCGCAGGCGCGCATGGCGGCTTCCTTGGCAAGCTCCAGCCGCGTGGTGCCGAACATGCCCTCCGCCATGCTGCCCGATTTGTCGATCACCAGCATCAGCGCGAGCGAAGGCAGATCGAGCTTGCTGCGCACGTCGATATCGACGGGCAGCATTTCCTCCAGCAGCGTTCCCCGGTAGCCGCCCAGCGCATAGCTGCTGTCGCCGCCGATAACGGTCAGGCCGCGGCCCAGGCTGCGCACGGCGGTTTGCAGCGCCTGCCACTGGGCTTCGTCGGCAGCGTCATAATCCACATTGACCAGCACCATGGCGTCGTATTCCCGCAGATTTTCGGCATCCGTCGGAAGCTGCGAGGGCAAAAGCCGATCAAAGCCCATGCCCGAGGCTTCCAGCATGGCCGCCATCTCGCCGCCCTCGCCCGCGCGGCCTTCCACCAGCAGCAGCCGCGGCGCGCCCTGTACGTACACATACGCGCCCAGGCTGTCGTTCTGGCTGCGCTCGTCCCCCGAGGCCACCAGCCTGGCTTCATAGGTCACCACGCCGCCCGCGCGCGCCGTATCCCGGAAAACGAACACGTTTTCACCGCGGCGCAGCGTCACCTGCCTGGTATCCACCGGCGTGCGGTTCTGGTACAGCACGAGCGTTCCGGACGTATCCAGAACGGCGTCCACGCGCACCGTCACCGAAAACGCCTGTCCTTCATAAACGGAGGACGGCACGCGGACCTCGGTCACCTGCGCGTCGGGCACGGTTTCGGGCGAAAGCGGCAGCACGTCCACCGGGATTCCCCGGGCCGCGAGCGCCTTGGCCGCCGCCCCGACATCGTCGGTCAGCCCGTCCGATATCACGGCGATCCTGCCCCCGGCGTCCGAGGGCAGCAGCGCGCCGGCCAGCGTCAGGGCGTTGTTCAGATCGGTATCCTGTTTATCCACCGCCATGCGCGCGCCGTGATAGACGGGCGCGGCGGAAAGCGGCGTTTCAACCATGGCGTTGCCGCCGAAGGCGATCACGCCCGCGTCGATATTTCCGTTTTTGTTTTCAATGGCCGTGCGTACGGATTCGGTGATCCTTTCCTGCAGAGCGCGGGCGGAATCGGAGACGTCGGCCAGCAGCCAGACCGCGCTGCGGCCGCCGGGAATCAGAACGGAAGGGCCGGTCATCGCCAGCACCAGCAGCGCGGCAAGCAGGCAGCGCAGAATCAGCGCCAGCCGATAAGCGCGGCGGAAACGCCGGGCAATCCAAAGGATCAGCCCGATGCTGACCGGAAGCGCCGCCCAGGCCCAGGGGCGCAAAAATTCAAGCGACACGGCGGCTCACCTCCCATTCAAGCAGCAGCAGGACAAGGCACGCCAGCAGCACCCAGGGCGTCAGCTCGCGTCCGGCGGTTTTTCCGCCCAGCATGACATTCCCGGAGACGCTCCCAACGTCGCGCACGTCGCTTTCGGCGCTGTCCATATGCAGGGCGAAGCGCGCCGTCCGGGTTGGCCGGCCGGAATATGCGTAACGCACGGTACAAACGCCCTGTTCCTCCGTATCCTCCAGCGTTTCGCCCGTTCCGACCGTCCTGCCGGAGGGCAGAACGACGCTGACCGATTCCGCCCGGCTGTCGGCGGGGATATGCACTTCGCGGCCGCAGGTCCCGTCCCGCAGCGCCTGCCGGGTGTCCGGCAGCAGCCAGGCCAGCAGATTCTGGATCAGCACGGGAAAATCGCCTTTCATGGGCAGGTTGCTGTCATGCAGATCGAATCCCAGCACGGCGGCGCGCCGCCCCGCCTGCTCGGTAACCGCCAGCAGCGTATCCCCGCCGAGGCGCAGGATGGCTTCTCCCCCGTCCAGCGGGCGGTAAGCGCGCAGGGCGACGTCCTCCAGCAGCAGGTTTTCCGTCAGAAGCCGCGCTTTCTCCGATACGCCCGCCCGCAGCGGGTTTTTCGCGTCCTTGCTTTCGCCCGGCGTGATATCCAGGATCGGCCGGTCGCAGCCGACGCACAGCAGCATGCCGCTTTCGGGCAGCGTTTCCGGCGTCTCGCCGTCAAATATATACAGGTCTATGTCCTCCAGCGCCGCCGCTTCCCCGGCGGAGGCGCGCAGCAGCGTGATATCGGAGCGCAGGGCCGCCGCCTTTTCCAGAAAAACGTTTTCGCCGCACAGCGCGACGCGGTACGCGCCCGCTTCCCGGGCGGCATACCAGCGCTCGTTATCCGCCGCGAGCGCGTCGGCCCCGGCGATGGAAACCCGCACGGTCTGCGCTCCGGCAGGCGCGCTGAGCACCGCCGAGGCGGTTTCTCCCTCGCTGAGCGAAATCGCCGTTATATCGCAGAGCTCGCCGTCGGCCTCGCACTCCAGCGTGACCACGGCGTCCGCCCCGTAATTGGCGACCCGCGCGAAGGCTCGTCCGTCCTCCCCGACCGTCAGCGACAGCAGGGCGCGGTTGTCACTCCCGCTCCCGACGCGCACAATCTGGACGTCGCGCGATTCATAAGTATCGGAAAACACGACGATGTTCAGTCCGTCTGTATCCCGCGCCATGGCCTGCGCCAGCGATACCGCGGCATCCAGATCGGCCCCGCCGTATCCGGCGCGCAGGCCGCCAAGCGCCGCGCGCACCCGGCTCAGGTCTTCCGAGCGGGACAGAAGCGTGTTCACCCGCGTCCCGGCGGTCAGCACGGTCACCCGGTCGCCCTCGCGCATGCCGTCAACCAGCGCTTCCGCCCGGCGCTTCGCCTGTTCCATGCGGGAAACGCCGTTTTCCTCGGCCTGCATGCTGGCCGAAAGATCGAAGATCAGCACGGTCTCGCCCTGCACGCCGCCGCTGACCGCGGGGCGCATCAAAGCAAGCGCAAGCAGGATCGCCAGCGCAATCTGAATGAAAAACAGGATATTCTTTTTCAGCTTCTGAAAGGGCTTCATGGCCTGCTGCTCAGCCGCCGCCCGCTGCCAGAGCAGCAGGCTTGGCACGGTCACGCTTTCGCTGCGCCGCCTGAGCAGATACAGCGCGGTGATCACCGCCAGCGCCGCGAAGCCCCAGGCCCCCGCCGGAAAAAGAAAACGCATAAAAACTCCTCTATCCTATCATGCCCGCCCGGGCCAGCGCCCGCAGGGCTTCGCTCTCCACGTCCATATCCGACAGCAGGCGCAGATACGGTATTTCGCGGCCGCAGCAGAATTTCTCGGCTCCCCGCAGCAGACCGTCCAGCGCGCGGCGGTAGCTTTCCAGCATGCTGCCGCCGATCAGCAGCTCGCGTTCCTCGCCGGTCTCGCTGTCGATCAGCCGCACCATGCCGTCCAGTTCGGGCTGCATTTCCCAGGGCGACAGCACGTGCAGGAGCGTCGTCTCCTGCTTTCGGTACTGCAGGCTCCGCAGCGCGTTTTCATAGCCGTCCGGGCTCATCAGATCGGTGATCAGCAGGCTGACGCCGCGTCCGGGACGCAGCGGCAGGCGCGGCAGCGTTTCGCACAGTCTGACTTCTCCCGCGGGGCGGATGCCCTCCAGGAATTCGGCGGCCCGCATATACCCCGCCCGGCCGCTCAGGCCCTCGGCGCGCGCGGTCTCCCCGCCCAGGGCGTAAACCGCCACGCGGTCGCCGCCGCGCAGCGCCAGGTAAGCAAACAGCTCCGCAAGGCCCCGCGCCAGCTCCCATTTTCCGTGCTCGCGCATGGATGCGCTTGCGTCGGCCAGGATATTCACCTGCGTTTCCTGTTCCTCCATGAACAGCTTCAGGAACAGCCGGTCAAAGCGGGCGTAGGCGTTCCAGTCCAGGCGGCGCAGATCGTCGCCCGGCGCGTATTCCCGGAAGTCCGAAAACTCCACCGATGTGCCCAGCGCCCTGGATCGCCGCAATCCGCCCGCGCCGCCCTGCGCAGGGCTGCGCATCGAAAGCCGCAGGGCGTCCAGCCGCCGCAGAAAAGCGCCGCTGAGCATTACTTCTTGCCCTCTTTCAGCAATTCGTCCACGATATCGTCGGGCGTGCGCCCCTCGGCCATGCCCTCGAAGTTGAGGGCGATCCTGTGCCGGAGGCAGGGCTTCGCGAGCGCCCGGATATCCTCAAAGGACACGTTGAAGCGGCCCTCCGCCAGGGCGCGCGCACGCGCCGCCGACAGCAGCGCCTGCGCCGCTCGGGGACTGGCTCCAAAGCGCAGGAACCGGCGGCTCGCCTCCGGGCTTCCGGGAATCTCGGGATGCGTGTTCAGGATCAGCTGCAGGGCGTACTTCTGCACGGCCTGGGCTACGGGCACCTCCCTTGCGATCGCGCGCAGGCGGAGTATCTCGGCTCCGTCGGCCACGGCCTGCGCCTGCGGCTCCTCGCCCGTTATGGTCAGGTTCACGATGCCGTCCAGCTCTTCCAGCGTAGGGAAGGGCACCAGGAGCTTGAACAGGAAACGGTCCAGCTGGGCCTCGGGCAGCGGATAGGTGCCCTCCTGCTCCACCGGGTTCTGGGTCGCGAGCACAAAATAGGGCTCGCTCATGGGGCGGCTTACGCCCGCGACGGTGACGGCGTGCTCCTGCATGGCCTCCAGCAGCGCGCTCTGCGTCTTGGGCGTGGCGCGGTTGATTTCATCGGCCAGCACAATCGACGCGAACAGCGGGCCGGGCTGAAAGCGGAACGCGTTGCCCTGCTCCGTTTTTTCGATGATGTTGGTGCCCGTGATGTCGGCGGGCATCAGATCGGGCGTAAACTGGATGCGGGAAAAGGGAAGATCGAGCACCCGGCTCAGCGTGCGCACCAGCCGGGTCTTGCCAAGGCCGGGCACGCCCTCCAGCAGCACGTTGCCGCCCGCGACCAGCGCGAGCACCATGCTCCCGATCACTTCGTCCTGACCGACGATCTCTTTGCCGATCTCCCGGCGGATGGCTTCCAGCTTTTCGCGGAAGGACAAGATTTCCTGTTCGGTTGGCATATCATTTTACTCCTTTACTCTGTCAGCGCGCTGAAATAATCGTTGACCCATTGCTGCGCGTAGCCCGGCAGGGCGGCTTCCTGCGCCCGCTGAACGGCGGCGGAACGGTAATCGCCCACTACCTGATCGTAGGGCACCGATCCGTCCGTGCTGCCCAGCCCCGGCCCCAGGGTCATTTCGCTGACCTGCGCGTTTTCATCCACTTTGCCGGTGCTCTGGCTGATCTCGCCGCCGTCTCCCAGCCGGGTGGGATCGTAAATGGCCTCATACTGGCCCAGCTTGTACTGAGCGGGGTTTCCGCCTCCGCCATGGCCGCCGCCGTTCTGGCCGCTTCCGCTCATATCCTGATTCGTGCTGCCCTGGCCCGCTCCCCCGCCTGTGTTCTGACCCTGGCCCGCGCCGCTCCCGGCGCTTTGACCCTGGCCCTGACCCTGGCTCATGGCCTGGCTCTGGCCCGCGCCGCCCGCCAACGCCTTGGCGCTCTGTATCGCCGCCGCCAGCCTTCCGCCGCTCAGGCCCGAAGCCGAAAGCTGGCCCAGCGCCTGCGCGGCCTGGGCCGCGCTGCCCTGTTTCGCCGACCGTGCCGCCGCCTGCAGCGCCGACGCGGCCGCCGCGTTCGTTCCCGCCGCCTGCGCGGCGTCGGAAAGCTGCCCTGCCAGCGTTTCATCGTCGGTGTTCTCCACCGCTTCGCGCAGGGCTTCCTCCAGCGATTCTCCGCCTTCGGCCATTGCCTCGGCCACGCCGTTCAGCCCGGCCTGTCCGAGGGCGTCCACGGCGGCGTTCCGGCTGTCGTTCATCTGCTTTTCCAGCCGCTGCTGTCCCTGGCTCAGGGCGGTCAGCGCTTCGCGGCTGTCCCGCGACTGACGCACCTCCCGGGCCAGATCGCCCAGCAGCCTGCGCAGCTCCTTCGTCTCTTTTTCGCCCAGCACCGCTTCGTCCAGCGCTTCGGCGGCCTTCTCGATGCTCTGCGCGGGCTTTTCCATTTTCTGCCGGAACTGCGCCTGCTTTTGCAGCGTCTGATCCTGGGGATTGGGCGCAAAAAGCAGCGCAAGCAGCACAAGGCCGCAGCCGCCCGCCGCGAGCAGCGCCCTGACCGGAGCGCGCAGCGGCATCGACCGGCGAACGTCCATTTCCCCAAGCGCCCGCAGCGCGTCCCTGCGCTGAAGCGCCGCCATTTCGTCCTGACGCCCGGAAAGCGCGAGCGCGGTCTGCGCGCGTTCATGCAGCCCGCAGGCATCGGCGCGTCGGGCGGCCTGAAGCAGGGAAACCGGCCGGAACCAGCCCGCCGCCGCGCCAAGCGGCAGAGCGGACGCGCAGATCAGCAGATAAACGTTCCGTTTTTCCATCGGAAACAGGAACGACAGGCCCATGACCCCGACGCCCAGCGCCAGCGCGGCCGTCAGGCCCGCGCACAGGCCGGTCAGTCCGCGCTGGGAACGGATGCGGCGGATCACAGGCCGCAGCGCCTTTTTCATGCCCGTTTTCCTTTCCGCGCGCGGGCTTTGCGGGGCCGCACGAAGCAGGCCGCAAGCAGGTTCAGCGCCGTTCCCGCCGCCGCCATGAAGCCCATGCTCCACCGCGCCATGCCCGCGAAGTCCATATAATCGTACATCTCATACATCGTATAGGAATAGTTGCCCAGCGCACCCCGCATCAGGCCGGTCTGGGAAGCGATCAGCGATATCAGGCCCAGGGCGGGATTGAGAATAAAGCTGGTCATCTGAATCCCGCCGGAAGCGTCGGCCTCTCCGATCGCAGCGATTGGGCCGGGATAGTAGCTGCTGTAAATGGCATCGTCATACAGGCGGCCCGCCGCGCGGAGATCGCCGATCAGCGGAAGCAGCGTCACCAGGCCGATGGCGAACACCGCGAGGTACGCGACCACGGTCGCGGCGACCGTGCGGCGCAGCAGCGCGGAGCACAGCATGCCCACGCTGAGCATGGCGTAAGCCACCACGCCCAGGAACAGCAGCCCTTCCAGCACCTGCGCAAGCGTCAGGCTGCCGGTGATCAGCACCAGGCACATCGCGGGCAGCGTGGCGAAAACGAGCAGCAGCATCAGCCCCAGGCTTTCGAGCAGCTTGCCCAGCACAATGCGCAGGCTGCCAGTATTGGTGACCAGCAGCAGATCCATCGTCTGCCGCTCGCGCTCGCCGGAAATCGTCCCCGCCGTCATGGCCGGGGTCACCAGCAGCAGCAGGAAAAACTGGAAGGCCAGCATGGCGGCATAGCCGGTCATGCCGTCCGCCATGGTATAGATGGTAATTCTCGATTTAAGGAAACCGCCGAAGGCCGCAACCAGGCCGAAAATGAGCACCGCCAGGCTGTAAGCCGTCAGCAGCAGCGCCGTGCGCGCAGAGCGCATGCGGCGGCGCGCCGAGAACGCCAGGATCGGATTAACTGTCACTGCGGGTCACCTCCATAAACACTTTCTCCAGGTTCATGGGCGGACGGTGGAAGCCACTCACGCGCACGCCCGCGCGCAGCAGGGCCTGCAGAAGATCGGCCATGCCATCCTCGTCGCCCTCGTATCCCACCAGGAGCGTGCAGCTGTCGTCGCCGCGCTCGATGGCGGTGACGCCGGGATACTGCTTGAGCAGCGCCGCCGCTGCGGGCGTCGGATCGCCGTCCTCGCCCGGCAGCAGCCGCAGGTGAATAGCGGCCTGTCCCTGCATATGGCGGGCAAGCGCGTCCACCGCGCCCGAAAACACCAGCTTTCCGTGATCGATGATGGTCAGCGAATCGCACATTTCGGAAAGCTCGGGCAGGATATGCGAGGAAATCAGCACGGTCTTCCCCATATCCTTGAGGCTCTTCAAAATCCCCTTCATTTCGGCCCGCGCGCGGGGATCCATGCCCGAGGCTGGCTCGTCCAATATCAGCAGCTTCGGATCGTGGATCAGCGCGTGCGCCAGGCACAGCCGCTGCTTCATGCCGCGCGACAGCGAATCCACATAGGCGTCCTTTTTGTCGCTCAGGTTCACAAGGTCCAGCAGCTGCGAAGTCATGCGCGCGCGCTCGGACTGGCCAAAGCCGTAGCACCGGGCGTAAAAATCCAGGTATTCCCAGCTTTTCAGATGGTCGTACACGCCGAAGAAGTCGGGCATATACCCCACCAGCTCCCGTACCCGGCGGGGGTTTTCGGTCACGTCCACGCCGTCGATCACCGCCGTGCCCGAGGTAGGCGCGAGCAGCGTGGCCAGGATGCGCATGGTGGTGGTTTTTCCGGCGCCGTTGGGGCCGACAAAGCCGTGCAGCTCGCCGTCGCCGATGCTCATGGAAAGATGGTCGAGCGCCGTGAAATGCCCGTACACGCGGGTAAGCTCCCTGATTTCCAGCATTACCTGATCCTCCCTTCCAGCGTCAGCGCGGGATTGTATATTTCGTTCCCGTTCCTGCCCGCCGTGGACGCCAGCCGCACGAACAGCCGGCCTTCGCCGTCCAGGCAGCGCCGCAGCGTATCCCCGCCGATGGACACCGGGAAACTGCCGACGGTTACTTCCTCCCATTGCTCCTTCCCGGCGTTGTAGATCCACATCCGGGGCGTCGCGCCGTAGGCTTCGCAGCTGAATTTCACGTCGTCGATCTCGATATCCTCGAGGCTCACGATGCCCAACTCGCCCAGGGCGAAGCACAGCACGGGCTCGTTTTGCAGCGGGAAATAGGAATAGGCTTCCAGCGGCGAGCCGTTGGAGAAAACGGGCTTCTTCGACGCGTCGAGCTCGCAGGAATACGCCGGGATCATGCCGCGGGTCAGCCGGACGACGCCGCTTTCGCCCACCGCGCGGTAAGTAACCGCCACGTCGATCACCGCGTCAAAGGCCGCGCGCCGCACCGTCTCGCCGTTCAGCAGCAGCTCCGGATGCTCGATCTGGTCGCTGAAGGTGACGTAGCGGAACACGTTGTATTCTTTCCAGCCGTTGCGGCAGGCTTCCAGCAGGCTGCGCAGGCGCAGGCGGTCCGGATCGCTGTTCTCGCGCCCGTTGCCATGATATTCCGGCCAGATCGCCGCTTCCATCACGGTATAGATATTGGCGTACGCCTCGCTGACCAATTCGCCCTCGTACACGACCCCCTTTTCGGGATCGATTTCGCGGTCCGGATTGTCCAGGATAGCGAATATGTGCCGCGCGCCGGGCTGCAGTTCGGGCACGGTGCAATAGCCCAGGCCCGTGATCACATAGCCCGGATCCAGCACAAAATCGGAGCCGTTTTCGATCTCGCCGTGCAGGCCGTCCTTTTCCCACCAGATGGAAGCCGAGACCGGGCAGGGCACGCTGCGGGAGGATTTCATGGAGAAAAGCTGCACGTCCCAGGGCGAAGCCTGCGGCACGGTCACGGCGGGACTGTCGCCGCAGGTATAGGTGAAGCGCAGCCGGGGCTGAACGTTGTCCGCCTGCTCGTCGTCGTCGGAATAATAGTTCAGACCGCCGCTGTTGGGCCGCAGGCTTTCGCCGTCCGCCGACGCGATCTTCAGGTTCCGCCGGCCGGAGGAGGCGACGCCGGTCATGATCATGGTTTCGCTGCCGCCCTTTTCATCCACGCGCATCACGGCGTAAGAAACCGCGGCCGGCTTGTTCATCTGCATCCCGCCGCTGACAGTCAGCGTCAGCACGGCGCTGATCAGCGACAGCGCGGGCACGGTGACCCACATCCATTCGCGCTTATCCAGCTTTTTCAGTATGAAATAGCTTCCGACGCCCGAAAGGATGATAAAACCCGCGATCACCGCGACCACCAGCAGCACGTTGTCGGGGTTGTCCAGGGGCATCTGGCGCAGCAGCCAGGCGTCGGCGTACAGGCTGTCGTTGTCGTAATAATTCTGCAGCTCGTTGACGATGCGCTGATACATGCCCTGATCGCAGGTCAGCAGCAGCCGCTGCCAGTATCCGTTCATGCCGCTCCAGGCGGACAGCGGACGCTCGCTGAGCGAAAACGCGCAGGTATACACAACGCCCGCGTCCACCGGGCAGCGGTCGATCAGCGTTTTTCCGTTCAATTCCGATACGGGACGCTTCGCGCCCATCAGCTCGGTCAAAAGAACGGGGCCGGAAACGTGCGTTTTCTCGTTGGAAGCGAACGCGCCGCCCTCCAGCGCTTTGAGCAAGGCGGCGTCCACCCGCTGCGCCTGGTAAGGCGCCTGCGGCAGGATGCCGGTGAAGGGCGCGAATCTCTTGCAGGCGGCCGCCGCGGAAGCGCCGCCGCCCACGATCACGATGCCGCCCTCCCGCAGCCACTGAGCCAGCGCCGCGCGGCTGCTTTCGCTCAGCCCGCCGATATCGAAGCCGTCCACCGCCAGGATCCTGAAGGCGCGCATCATTTCAATATTGTCGGGAAAGGTTTCGGCCGTCAGCGCAAGCGTCTGCCAGTTTTCGCCGCGCATCAGCGGGTCGTTCGCGCTGCTGATATTCATATAGCGCAGCGCCTGCGGCTGATCGGAAAGCAGGCCGACCAGCAGGGTGTCGGGCGATATGGTCTTCTGCGGCTTCACCTGGGCGGAGGCGATCACCTCGTCCCCCTCCAGCACCTCCACCGTATAGGCGGGCTGCTTGTAGGAGATCGTGACCGGCAGCGTCAGGTCGATTTCGGCCCCGCCCGCCAACGCGACCGGGTATTCGTAGCGGTCATACTCGATCCGCGAACGGCTGAGGTTGACGGCCACGGTATAATCGCCGTCCGCGCCGTCGTTGCGCAGGCGCACCCGCAGGGGCATCGCGGTAAGATACGTTATGGTGTTTTCATAGCCAAGAGCGGCTTCCACCGTGATTTCCGCCTGGGCGGCGCACAGCGTCAGCAGCAGGCAGATCAGGCAAGCCGCCGTCAGTTTCAACCCTTGTACGGGACGCATGGCAGTCCTCCTTGTGATTGATTGCACTATATATTACGGAATATAAAACGTTTTTGTTCCGCGCATGGAAAAAAATGCTCAGTTTCAGGAAATATCCCGCGTGATGTTCCGCAGCCAGCCGCGTTTTTTATAATGGGCCACCACCACCGGCATTTTGACGAATTCGTCCAGGCAGAGCACGAAATAAACCCACATTTCCGGCAGCTTGAGCACGAACGCGCACAAAAGGCCCATGGGGACGGCGTAGCACCACATCGAAATGATATCGCAGATCAGGCCGAAACGCACGTCGCCGCCCGCGCGGAAAATGCCGCAGATCAGCATGGTGTTCACCGACTGGCCGATCACGTAATAGCTGTTGATCAGCAGCATGACGGAAAGCTCGCTGCGCACGGTATCGGTGACGGTGACGTAATAATGCATGAAGCGCAGCACCAGCGGACGGCTGAGGAGGATCACCACGCCGCCCGCGAGCGCGGTCAGCACGCTGAGCCAGGCGAAGCGCCGGCCGTATTCCCGCGCTTCCTTCAGCCTGCCGTAGCCCATTGTTTTGCCCAGGATGATGGCGGCGCTGGACGATACGCCGAAGCACACCACCGAGCCCAGGTTGCGCACCACCGAAGCCACCGAATTCGCCGCGACGATATCGCTGCTCAGGTGGCCCAGGATAACCGAATATACGCTGAACGCAAGGCCCCATATGATATCGTTCGCCGCGGCCGGGACCGAATAGCGCACGAAATCACGCATCAGCTGTCCGCCGCGAGCCAGCAGATCATGAATCCGCAGCCGGATCACGCGGCAGAAGCGGTTGTCGATCAGGCAGGCGGCGAACTCCAGCAGCCGGGTGACCGAGGTCGCCAGCGCGACGCCGACGATGCCCAGCTTCGGGAAGGGGCCGATGCCGAAGATGAAGCAGGCGTTCAAAAGCACGTTCAGGATTACGGCGCCACAGTGCAGGGCGGCGCTGACGCGCACGCGCTCCACGCTGCGCATGACGCTCAGGTACACCGTGGAGAAGCCGCCCAGCAGATAGGCCGCGCTGACCGCCCGCAGATAGTCGCAGCCCGCGGCGATCAGATCGGCGTCCGACGTGAAAATGCGCATGATCATCCCGGGCGCCGCGGCGGCGGCCAGCGTGAACAGCGCCGAGATCAGCACCGTGACGCGCAGGGACAGCCCCATCACGCGCTCCACGGCGTGCCGGTCGCCCTTGCCCCAGTACTGGGCCGACAGAACCGAAGCGCCGCTTGAAATGCCGTACAGAAGCATCTGCAGCACGAACATCACCTGTCCGGCCAGCGAGGAGGCGGCCAGCGCGGTCTGGCTGACAAAGGACAGCATGATCACGTCGGCCGAGCCCACCGCCGCGTCCATCAGGTTCTGCAGCGCGATCGGGCCGGTGATTTTCACCGTATATTTATAGAAAACACGCTTTTCTTCGCGGGTGCCGAGCGCGTATTCCGTCTGCATGGTTTCCTCCTTCGTTTGCGGGATTGACGGCTTATTATTGCGCGTATCGCGATTCTTGTCAAGCGGCGGGAGCGCCGCGCTCATTTATGTGGAAACAAACCGCAAGAAATAATCACGATCGGGCAAGAATCGCCCGTCCGTATATTGCCGAGGGAAGAAAAAATTGGTATAATAGATAAAACTGTATGCGTCAATCATCCTGAAGGAGGTTTCATGGCCCTATGAATAACAAACTGTATATCGGCGTCGATCTGGGGACCTCGGCCGTCAAGCTTTTGCTGGTGGACGGCGAGGGCGTCATCCTGAACAGCGTTTCCCGCGAGTATCCGCTTATTTTCCCCGCTCCCGGCTGGTGCGAACAGGAACCGGCCGAATGGTGGCGCGCCTGCACCGACGGCATCCATTCCCTGCTGGAAGGCTTTGACGCCTCCCGGGTGGCGGGCATCGGCTGCGGAGGCCAGATGCACGGCCTGGTGGTGCTGGACGAAAACGATCAGGTGATCCGCCCCACCATCCTGTGGAACGACGGACGCACCGAAAAAGAAGTGGAATACCTGAACGAAACCATCGGCAAAAAGAAGATTTCGGAATATACCGCCAACATCGCTTTCGCCGGCTTCACCGCGCCCAAGCTGCTGTGGATGGAGAAGAACGAGCCCGAAAACTTCGCGCGCATCGCCAAGATCATGCTGCCCAAGGATTACGTGAACTACCGTCTCACCGGCGTGCACGCCTGCGATTACAGCGACGCAAGCGGCATCCTGCTGCTGGACGTGCAGCATAAGCGCTGGAGCCCGGAAATGCTGGACATCTGCCACGTCAGCGAAAAGCAGCTGCCCCATCTGTACGAGAGCTACGAGGTCATCGGCACCGTGCTGCCCGAGGTCGCGAAGCTTTGGGGCCTGCCCGGAAACGTGAAGGTCATCGCGGGCGCGGGCGACAACGCCGCCGCCGCCGTGGGCACCGGCACCGTCAAGGACGGCAGCTGCAACATCAGCCTGGGCACCAGCGGCACCATCTTTATCGCCAGCGACAAGTTCGGCGTTGATCCCTACAACGCCCTGCATTCCTTCGCCCACGCCAACGGCCACTATCACCTGATGGGCGTGGTGCTCTCGGCCGCCAGCTGCAACAAATGGCTCTGCGACGAGATCCTGCAGACGAAGGATTACGCGGGCGAGCAGAAGGATATCACGCCCGACCGTCTGGGCCGCAATCCGGTCTTCTTCCTGCCCTATCTGATGGGCGAGCGCAGCCCCATCAACGACGTCAACGCCCGCGGCACCTTTGTGGGCCTTTCCATGGACACCCGCCGCGCCGACATCGTGCAGGCCGTGCTGGAGGGCGTAGCCTTCGCCATGCGCGACAGCTATGAAATCGCAAAGGCGCTGAATATCCCCATCAAGTCCAGCAAGCTGTGCGGCGGCGGCGGCAAATCTCCCCTGTGGCGGCAGATCATGGCCAACGTGCTGAACCTGCCCATCGAGATTCCCGTTGCCGAGGAAGGCCCGGGCTACGGCGGCGCGATGCTTGCCATGGTGGGCTGCGGCGCGTATGCCAGCGTGGCCGACTGCGCCGACGCCCTGGTCAAGGTCAAGGCCGTGGTGGAGCCCGATCCCGAGATCGCCGCCCGCTATGAGACGCAGTACGGCAAGTTCCGCAAAATCTATCCCGCCCTCAAGGACGTATTCCCGCAGATCCGCTGAGGAAAAGACGATGAATCGCGTGTATATGTGCTTCCCCGGCGGCAGAACGAAATGCCTGACCCTGAGCTATGACGACGGGCAGGCATTCGACCGGCG
This sequence comes from uncultured Eubacteriales bacterium, assembly GCA_902761825.1. Lineage (GTDB taxonomy): Bacteria > Bacillota > Clostridia > Christensenellales > Aristaeellaceae > SFMI01. The sequence goes on along the minus strand of CACWLY010000006.1, from coordinate 52,872 downwards.
GCTGGTGGAAATCCTGAACCGTCACGGCGTCCGCGGCACCTTCAACCTGATCAGCGGACGCCTGGGCGGCGCGCCGCACATCGGCGCGGAAGAGGTCAAAGCGCTCTACGCCGGGCACGAGGTGGCAAGCCACACGCTGACCCACCCGCATCTGGCGCAGTGTCCGCTGCCCGCCATGCTGGACGAGATCACCATGGACAGGCGCAACCTGGAAGCGCTGGTCGGCTATGCCGTGCGCGGCTTCGCCTACCCCTACGGCGTTTACAGCGACGAGGTCATCCGCGCGCTCATGAGCTCGGGCATCGTGTACGCCCGCACGGTGGAAAGCACGCATATTTTCTTTATGCCCGCCGATTTTATGCGCTGGAAGCCCACCTGCCATCACGACGATCATCTGATGGAGCTTGGCCGTAAGTTTCTGGACCTGCAGTCGGACGTTCATCTTTCCCTGATGTACGTCTGGGGCCACAGCTTTGAGTTTGACCGGAACGGCAACTGGCAGCTGATGGAGGATTTCTGCGGGCTGATGGGCGGCCGGGACGATATCTGGTACGCCACCAACATCGAAATCGCGGACGCCGCGGAGGCCTTCCGCCGCCTGCGGTTCAGCCAGGACAACAGCTTTGTATACAATCCGTCGGCGGAAAGCGTATGGATCCGCGTAAACGGAGCGCCGGTGGAAGTGCCTGCCGGGGAACAAATCGAACTGTAAAAGGAGCAATACGCCATGAACCGAGAAATCGCGCGCAAAAAGGCCGAAGCGCTGGTCAGCCAGATGACCATGGAAGAGGTCTGTGATCAATTGAGCTATCGCGCCCCGGCCATCGAGCGTCTGGGCGTGCCCGCCTACAACTGGTGGAACGAAGCCCTGCACGGCGTAGCCCGCGCCGGCGCAGCCACCATGTATCCCCAGGCCATCGGTCTGGGCGCTACCTTCGATCCCGCCCTGATCGAAGCGCTCGGCGATATCTCCGCCACCGAAGGCCGGGCCAAGTACAACGCGGCCAGCGCGCACGGCGACCGGGATATCTACAAGGGGCTCACCTTCTGGTCCCCCAACATCAACATTTTCCGCGATCCCCGCTGGGGACGCGGCCAGGAGACCTTCGGCGAAGACCCCACGCTGACCGCCGAAATGGGCAAGGCGTACGTGCGCGGCCTGCAGGGCGACGGCGAATATCTGAAAGCCGGCGCCTGCGCCAAACATTTCGCCGTGCACAGCGGCCCCGAAAAGCTGCGCCATGAGTTCGACGCCGTCGCCGGCAAAAAGGACATGGAAGAAACCTATCTGCCCGCCTTTGAAGCGCTGGTAAAGGAAGCGCGCGTGGAATCGGTGATGGGCGCGTACAACCGCACCAACGGCGAGCCCTGCTGCGCTTCGGATTTTCTGATGGGCAAGCTGCGCGAATGGGGCTTTGAAGGGCATTTCGTCTCGGACTGCTGGGCGATCCGCGATTTCCACGAGGGGCATCACGTGACCGAAAACGAGGTGCAGTCCGCCGCGATGGCCGTCAACATGGGCTGCGACCTGAACTGCGGCTGTACGTACGATAACAAGCTGGTCGCCGCCGTGCAGATGGGGCTGACCACCGAGGAAGCCGTCCGCCGCGCCGCCGTGCACCTGTTCACCACCCGGTATATGCTGGGCATCATGGGCGAAGGCACGGAATACGACAGCATCCCCTACACCGTGGTCGAATGCGAGGAGCATCTCGCCAAAGCGCGCCAGGCGGGTTATGAATCCTGCGTGCTGCTCAAGAACAACGGCATGCTGCCCCTCGATACGAGCAAGATCAAAACCATCGGCGTCATCGGCCCCAACGCCGACAGCCGCCGCGCCCTGATGGGCAATTATCACGGCACGGCCAGCCGCTACATTACCGTGCAGGAAGGCATTCAGGACGCTTTCGCGGGCAAGGCCCGGGTGCTGTGCAGCGAAGGCTGCCATCTGTATTTCGACAAGGTGGACGGGCTGTCCCAGTTCAACGACGACCGCATGGCCGAAGCGCTGACCGTGGCCGAAAACAGCGACGCCGTAGTGCTGGTGGTCGGCATGGACGAGACCATGGAGGGTGAGCAGGGCGATACCGGCAATCCCTTCGGCTCGGACGACAAGGCGCGCCTGCTGCTGCCCGATCCCCAACAGCGGCTGATGAACAAGGTGCTTGCCGTGGGCAAGCCCACCGTGATCGTGCTGCTCGCCGGCAGCGCAATCGACCTGGCCGAAGCCGGAGAAAAAGCCGACGCCGTGCTGCTGGGCTGGTATCCCGGCGCGCAGGGCGGCAAGGTGATCGCCGATCTCCTGCTGGGCCGCGTATCCCCCAGCGGCAAGCTGCCCGTGACCTTCTATTACAACAGCCAGCTTGGCGAAATGCCCGATTTTACCGATTATTCGATGAATAACCGCACGTACCGTTACTTCGCGGGCAAGCCCCTTTATCCCTTCGGCTACGGACTGACCTACGGCGACGCGTCCGTGGTAAAAGCGGAAGCGCAAAAGGCTGACGGCGGCATCCTCGTTTCCGTCACGGTCAAAAACGACGGCAAAGCGGATACCGACGAGGTCGTTCAGATCTACTGCCAGAACGAGGGCAGCGCGAACGCGCCCGCCAATCCGCGCCTGGTCGCGTTCCAACGCGTGCGTCTGCCGGCCGGCCGGGAAAAACAGGTCGCGCTCACCGTGCCCGCCCGCAGCCTGCTGGTTGTCGATCCCGAAGGCAATCGCGTGTCCGAAGGCAGGATCGCGCTGTACGCCGGCGTCGGCCAGCCCGACAAGCGCACAGAAGAGCTGACCGGGCATAAAGCCGTAAAGATCGAAGCGCAGGCATAACGGCATTAAACAAGAAAGCAACAGGCAGGAATTTGCGGTAATTCCTGCCTGTTGCTTGTTGTGATATGAGCCTCAGGCTCAGAGCCATAAAATATAAAGCACAGAAGGGAAACGTTAGGGGCCTCTGCGGCCCCTAATACTATTCTCAGTATAAAAGATTATCAGATTTGGGATGGATTTTTCGCCCTGGCTAAGCGGGAGGCGTAGCAGCGCTACGTTGACCGGAATGAAGCAACGCCAAGACGGAAAAGACACCCAAAGATGATAAGATTTTAGATTGAGAATAGTATAAGACCCCGCACCAGGGTCCGCCTGGACCCTGGACCCATCCCGGCGATGAAGCGCAGGGCGTAATTCAGGGTTGCTTCCGCCTGTTTGGCCTATGGGGGCAAGCAAGCTCACGGGCATAAAGAAAAAGAGGGAAAATCTGCCGAAAAACAAGCGAGCTTGTTTTATCGGGAATTTTCCCTCTTTTTCACTGTGCGCTTCACGCACAGTCGGCCAGCAAAGCTGGCCCGCCCGGGAGCGGTGGCACACGCTATCCAACCGACAGCGGCAAGTTGCAATTTCGACATATTGCGTAGCAACCGCCGCAGCTGGGTCCGGTTGTTTCGGGCGCCCGGAAAGCCTTCCCTTGGGATGATAATCCTGGCCTTCGGCCAGCGCAAGCGAACAGCGAGGGCGGGCTGGAAGGTCCCGGATCGCGCAGGCCCTGACGTTCCCCTTCCCGCGCTTCATTCACCCTGCAGAAACTCGCTCTTGCCCTGAGAATAGTAAATATCCGATTAAGCCTCGGCGTTCTCCTCGGCGGCTTCCTCGGCGGCGGGGGCTTCGGGTTCAGCCGGAGCCGCGGGCTTCTTGCCCTTCACGGGCTTGTTCACGGTGATCACGACATGGCGGTTGGGCTCTTCGCCTTCGGAATGCGTGGTTACGTCGGGATTATCCTGGAGCGCGGAATGCAGGATGCGGCGCTCGTAGGGATTCATGGGCTCGATGCTGACCCGGCGGCCGGTCTTGACCGCGCGGTTGGCCATGCGGTTGGCCAGGCGCACGAGCGCTTCTTCGCGGCGGGCGCGGTAGCCCTCGGTATCCAGCGTGACGCGGGTGTAATCGCTCTTGCCCTTATTGACCTTGAGGCTGGTCAGGTACTGCAGGGCGTCCAGCGTTTCGCCGCGGCGGCCGATCAGGATGCCCTGGCTGTCGCCTTCCATGTTGACGCGCACGTTACCTTCCTCGTCGGTGTTCACATGCACGGAAACTTCCACGCCCATGAGCTTGGTCAGCTCCTGCAGGAAATCCTGCGCCGTGCCGGCGGCGGTTTCGCGGTCGGCCTGCTCGGCGGGGGTCACGGGCTTCTTTTCAGCTTCGGCGCGGGGCTTGCGCGCAGGCTTCTTTTCGGCCTTTTCAGCGGGCTGCTTTTTCTCGGCGGGCTGCTTCTTTTCCTGCTTGTCGGCAGGCTGCTTCTTTTCGGCGGGCTTGCGCGTCTTCTTTTCGGCGGGCTGCTCCTGCTTTTCGGCGGGAGCGGCTTCCTTCTTTTCAGCCGGTTTCTTTTCGGCGGCGGGCGCTTTTTCCTTCTTGGGCGCGGGCTGCTTTTTCTCTTCGAGCGAATCGGCGAAGAGCGAATGCGTATCCAGCACGTCGGTCTTCTCGTCGTCCTTGATCGCGGTCAGGCGCACGATCCAGGGACGGCTGCCGAACAGGCCGAACAGGCCCTTGCTGCCCTCTTCAACGTCCTCTACGGTCACTTCATCGATGGTCATGCCCAGCGCGTCCAGGCCGGCGTCGATCGCCTCTTCGCGCGTCTTGCCCTTGGCTTCATAAGTCTTTCTCATTTTACAGTGCCCTCCTCGGCAACGGCCACCTTGGCCTCCTGATTTTCAAGGTATTTGTTGATCAGAATGGATTGTCCGGTGGCGAACAGGTTGATAGCGCACCAGTACAGGGCGAAGCCCGCGTTGCTGCTCAGGCAGATAAAGACCGAGAACAGCGGGAAGAAATACTTCATGAAATTGTTCATGCTGTTGGAAGTGGACTGTCCCTGCGCGCCGGGCTGCGCCGTGGGCTGCTGCATGGAGGGGTTCAGCTTGGTCATGAGCACCTGCGTCACGCCCGACAGGATCGGCAGGATCAGCAGACCGTTGAACTGCTTGTACAGGGTAACCTTGAACAGCAGCAGACTGACGCCGGCCCAGCCGGGCACGGCCGCTACGGCCTCGGTATAGGCGGGCATGCTCTGCAGGGCGGGCATGAGATAGATGTTGACGGTATCGCGCACGGCGTTGGCGCTGGCGAAGTTGAAGATCTGGTCCTGGGTCATTTCGGCGGCGGCAGGAACGGCCGCGCGGATGTTCTGCAGGATGACTTCCAGATCGCCCGCGGAGAGCTTCTGCAGCGCTTCCTTCCAGATCCCCGCGCCCGAAGCGAGCAGGGAATTGGCGTCGACGGCTGCGGTCTTGAAGGGAGAGTCGGCCATGAACACGTTTCTGACCCAAAGGAAGGGCTCGTAAACGGGCGTCTCGCCTTTGAGGAAGGTGAAGGCCTGGTTGACGATGTTGGCGTTGGCCACGTCGCGCATGGCGTAGAACATAATGATCAGGATCGGCCACTGGATCAGCATGGGCAGGCAGCCGGACAGGGGGTTGTAGTGTTCCTTTTTCATCAGTTCCTGCTGTTTCTGCTGAAGCTTGGCCTGATCCTTGCCGTACTTCTGCTGCAGGGCGTTGAGCTTGGGCTGGATCGCGGACATTTTGCGCATTCCCTTACGGGAGCTGATTTCCAGCGGGGTGAGGATGGTGCGGATCAGCAGGGTGAACACAACGACGGCTATGCCGTAATTGCCCACCACGCCATAGATCCATTCCAGGATCGTTCTGAAGAATTGCGTCATGTTTCAGTTTCGTCCTTCCTGATTACTGTCGGGGCGGCGTCCGGAACGGGATCAAAGCCGCCTTTGGCGAAGGGATGGCAGCGCAGGAGCCTTTTTGCCGCGAGATAGCTTCCGTAAGCGGGCCCGAAGCGCTCCACGGCGGTACGGGCGTACTCGGAACAGGTGGGCACAAATCTGCACGCGGGCGGCAGGAGCGGACTGATATTCCGCTTGTAGAAACGCAGCGATGATACCATCATTCGTTTCATGTCTGCTGTCACCCCAGTCCTGCGCAGATCATTGCGCGTCGCGGTAAAGATCCTGGCGTTTGAGCAGGAAATGCATTGCCTGCTCGATCTGCCGATAGGAGGCGTCCGCCGCCGCGGGACGGGCGGTGAACACATAAAAACCATTTTTGAGCGTATGCATCTGCAGCCGGAAGCATTCGCGCATGCGCCGCTTCACCAGGTTCCGGGTCACGGCGTTGCCTACTTTTTTACTCACCGAAAAGCCAACCTGCATGCGTCCTGCGCGCACGTAGGTCAGCGACATTTCGCGGCAGCCCTTGCCCTTTCCCTTGCGGAAAACATACTGGAACTGTCCGTTTTTGCGAATGCGGTATTCGCGCTGCATACTGCCTCTGCACTCAAAAAATGATTACATGGAAAACCCGCCCCAATGTTTGCACGATGGCAGGCAACGGGGCGGGTTGAGCCATGCTTCGTCAGTCGGTCACGTCCAAGGGATGTGACCCCATGGATCACACGGTCAGTTCCTTACGGCCACGACGGCGGCGGGCGGCGAGAACGCGGCGGCCGTTCTTGGTGGACATACGGGCACGGAAACCATGCACCTTGCTGCGCTGGCGCTTTTTCGGCTGATACGTACGGAACATGTTTTTCTCTCCTTACCTTATGAGATCACGCAGGTGCGTTTTCACAAATTCTGGCCGCTTGCGTTTTCTTTTACAAACAGCCTGATTATTATACCCGAATCCGGCAGACGTGTCAAGGGATTTTTGCGCTTCTTCCGCAGAAAATGCGCCGTTTCCGATCGGAAATCGTCCTCCCGGCCGGTTTTCGGGTACGCCGGTGGGAGACGGCGGGAAATCATCGGATACCGGGAAAGCGGAAATGTCTTCCGTTGCCCCCCGCGCCTCGCGTCATCGGGCAATCCGGCTTATACGCCGTACCCGTCCTGCTGATAGCCGTCCTGCTGATAGCTGTCCTGACGGTAGCCCTGCTGGCCCGCGTCGATATAGCCCGCTCCAAGCTGCTGGCGCATGCTGCGCAGCGAATCCAGCTGAGCGGAAAGGCCGATATCGGCATGCTCCAGCAGCTGGGACAGCGTGCCCATGGTTTCCTGCTGGATGCGGCTGCTCTCCTGCTGGGCCGCTTCGGTGATCTCCGCCGCCCGGGCCTGGGCGCGCTGGGTGATCTCGTTTTCCTCCACCATCTGCGCGCTCTGCATCTGCGCGGTGGCGATCATCTGGTTCGCCTGGGCCTGCGCGCCGGCAAGCAGCTGATTGGCGCGGTCCGTCGCCTGGCGCAGGGTGTCCTCCGCCCCGGCCTTCGCGTCGTCCACCGTCCTGCGGGCGCTGGCGTTCGCCTGGTCGGTCACTTCCTTGGCTTCCTTCGCCGCTTTTTCGCTGATCTCCTTGGCGCGGCGATCGACGTTGTCGAGCAGCTCGCGCTCTTTGGCCAGCAGCTTTTCGGCCTTTTCCAGATCGGGATCCAGGCAGGCTTCCAGCTTGTCCAGCAGCTGATCCATGCGCTGGCGATCGAGCATGATCAGTCCGCTCAGCGGCACTTTTTTACTGTTGTCCATCAGGGAATTGATCTCGCTCAGCACCGTAAACACTTTTAGTTCCGCCATTTTTTCCTCCTTGCCGCTCAAACCCGGTGAGCCATGTATTCTTTGATCGTATCGGCGCAGCAATCGGGCACGAAGGGACTGATATCCCCGCCGAAAGCCGCAAGCTGACGCACCATGCTGCTGCTCACGTCCCTCAGTTCGGGCCGGGCAGGCAGATAAATCGCTTCGAAGCGCTCATAGAGCATGCGGTTGAACGCAGCCCAGGGCAGCTCGGTTTCCATCTCGCTGGCTGAGCGCACGCCGCGCACCACGGCGTCGGCCTGCTTCATGCGCGCGTAATCGGCCAGCAATCCGTTATAGGATTCCACCACCGCGTTGGGAATGCCCGCGCACACCTCGTCCAGCAGGGCTATGCGCTTTTTCAGCGGCAAAAAGCCGTGCTTGTCCGGATTGATCAGCACCGCGACACACAGCTGATCGCACAGCGCCGCGGCGCGGCGGATCAAATCCTCATGTCCCCGGGTCACCGGATCAAAGCTGCCCGGGAACACCCAAGTTTTCGGCATCTTTCACGACCTCCCGTACCGATAGAACGATATCATCGTATCCCGGTATTTTCTCTGATCGACGCGTTCATAGCCTTCTCCCGGCGCGGGCTGCGCGGTGGCGGCGTGTTCTATCACCACCAGGGCGTCTGGCAGCAGAACGCCGGATTCCGCCAGCGCGCGGCAGGCGGGCGCGGTGTCCAGCCGATACGGCGGATCGAGAAAAACCAGGTCAAAAACCGCCTTTTCCCGCGCAAGAAGGGCAATTGCCTGCGCATCCTGCATAAACAGGAAGCGCGCGCGGTTTTCAAGCTTCAGCGTTTCGATGTTGTGGCGTATCGCTTTCGCCGCTTCCCGGGAGCAATCGCACAGCACGGCGCTTTCCGCCCCGCGGCTCAATGCCTCCAGAGCCAGCGCTCCGCTTCCGGCGTACAGATCGAGCACCCGGGCGTCCGGGCACTCGGCGGCGATGATATTGAACAGCGATTCGCGCGTGCGATCCAGCGTAGGCCGGGTATCGCTGCCCTTGGGGGCAAGAATGGCGCGCGAACGCATTTCGCCTGCAATGATACGCATGGGTCAGATCAGTTCCTTCTTCTGCGGCTCTTTGCGCATGCGCTGTTCGCGGGCTTTGCGCTCCTTGCGGTTATGGCGGCGGCGGGCCAGGCGGATATTGCCGTGCACCATGGCGCGCAGGCGCGGCCCGCGCAGGTAGCCGACGCCGTAGAACGCGGGAACGATCAGCGTAAGCAGCGGGGAAATGCGATCCAGCAGCAGCAGCCTGCCGAAATCGCCGCCGCCCAGCATGTTCATGTAGGGGAACAGCATCAATCGCATGATCAACCGCAGGATCTGTTCCAGCGTAATGGGGAAGGATTCGTGGTAATAGGACAGCGCCTGGCCGACCTCGCTCTGTTTTTCATAGCCCTGCACCCAGGAAGGGAGCACGCCCAGCGTAAAGGTCTGTTTTTTGGCGATGAACGCGTACACGATCGCGGCCAGCAGGAAAGGCGTCACGCCGATCAGCGCGGTAAAAAATCCCTTGCCGGGATGATAGCAGACGTCCCGGTCTTTTGCGGTCACCTCTTTGCCTTCTTCCTGACGCTTCAGGGCGATCTCGGCAAAGGTCACGTCCGCTTCGCCGTGGCGGCTGCCCTCGTTCATCATCACCATGCAGCCGAAGGCCAGCAGCACGCCGTTCATCAGGATCCGGAGCAGCGCGCTGTTGAAGGCGAGCACGCCGCTGACCAATACGCCGAAGAAAGCGAATACCGCCAGGAGGGCGAATACTTTGAGCCCGCGCTTTGCGGCCAGCGCGCTGATCATATTGCCGCGCAGATACGGCTTATAGATCGGCGTGGGGGCGTTATTGTTTTTTTTGCTGTTCTTTTGCATACGGTTTTATAATCCTTCCGGAATGTTTTCGTAAATGACCGGCACCCGCGCATGCGGCGCGCAGAGGATCTCGTAGCTGATCGTGCCTGCCCAGGCCGCGAGCCGGGAAGCCGATATGCAGCCGTTCCCCTGCCGTCCCATCAGCACGGCCTCGTCGCCGGGCTTTACCCCGTCCAGTCTGGATACGTCGACCATCAATTGATCCATGCAGACGCGGCCGATCACGGGGCATTCGGTGCCCTGAATCAGCACGTAGGCCTTGCCCGAACAGCTGCGCGGGTATCCGTCCCCGTAGCCCGCGGGCAGCGTTGCCACCCGCATGGCGGACGCCGCCGTATAGGTGCGGCCATAGCCCACGGTATCGCCCTCTTCGATCTGCTTCACATAGGCGACGCGGGTTTCAAAGCGCATGGCCGGGCGCAGATCGATATCGTCGTAGCCTTCGGCGCAGCCGTACAGGGAGATTCCCTCGCGCACCATGCCCAGGCGCGCCCAGGGAAAGCGCAGCGAAGCGTCGCTTGCGGCCGCGTGCAGCAGAAGCCCCTCCGGCAGAAGGGCCGTCATCCGCTGGAAACGGTCAAACTGCGCCCGCGAAAAGCTGTCCTTGGGGTTGTCGGCGTCGGCAAAATGCGTGAACGCGCCCGTCAGCTTGACATACGGCGCTTTTTCCAGCGCGGAGAGCACGGCGCTCACTTCGGTTTCGTTCCGCGCACCGATGCGGTTCATGCCGGTATCGATCTTCAGATGCGCCTGCGCGATCTTCCCCGTTTTCCGGCAGGTATCCTGCAGAAGCTCCACGCCCCTGGGATCGCAGACCGTCTGGATCAGCCCTTCGGCCACCGATATTTCGGCCCCCTCCGGGCTTACGTTGCCCAGCACCAGCACGGGCGCTTCCACGCCCGCCCGCCGCAGCAGCCGTCCTTCCTCCGGCAGCGCCACGCCCAGGTAATCGGCGCCGTTCAGAAGCGCGGTCCGCGCGACAGGCAGCAGGCCGTGCCCGTACGCGTTGGCTTTGACCACCGCCATCATGCGCACGCCGCCCACCGCTTTTTTCAGCGTTTGTACGTTATGGGCAATCGCGCTCAGATCGATCCGAACGCAGGTGCCCCGGCTGTCCGGAGTTGGGTTACTGATCATGCCGCCGCCTCCTGTCTTTGCTCTTATTATAGCACAGCCGTATACAAATTACCATTACGGCGCGGGAAATTGTCATGCGTTCATCCGCTGTCCGGCTTCGCGTCCGGCGCGGAAGGCTTTCAGGTTGGTTTCAAGCGTGGCGGGCTTTACGTTGGCCGCGATCGCGGACTCATACGCCTCCTGCGGCCAGTCGGTCAGCGTGGACATGACGCCGAGCAGCACGATATTGACCGCGCGCACGCTGCCGCAGTCCTCGGCGATCCGCTGCGCGTCCAGCGCGTATACCGGGCGGCCTTCGATCGCCTGCTCGGGATACTCCGCCTTGCCCATAATGACGGGCATGGGCAGCATGCGCCGGGTATTGGCGATCATGGCGCCCTCGGGTTTCAGATAGAATTCCGCCCGCAGCGCTTCCAGCCATTCAAAGGCGATCACCAAATCGGCTTCGCCGGGCGTGACCAGCGGAGACGCCACGTTTTCGCCGATGCGCACATGGGTGATCACGCTGCCGCCGCGCTGGCTCATGCCGTGCACCTCGCTGACCTTCACGTCATCGCCCATCTGCAGCGCGAGATACCCCAGGATTTTACTGGTCAGCAGGATTCCCTGGCCGCCTACGCCCACGATAATAATATCCTTTTTCATGCCTGATCACCTCCGCAGGAAATAGCCCCGAAGCCGCACATGCTCACGCACAGGCCGCAGCCGTTGCACAGGGCGGTATTGATGCGCACGCCGTGCTCGCCGCGCTCGATGGCCGGGCAGCCCAGGCACATGCACGCGCCGCAGTTGCGGCATCCGGTCACCTTCGCGGCGGGATGGCGGCGTTTATCCAGGAGCGCGCAGGGATAGCGGGCGATGACCACCGACACGCCGTCGCGGTTCAGTTCTTCCTTAAGCGCCTTTTCCAGCGCGGGCATATCCATCGGGTTTTCCACGACCACGTGCGCGCCGATGGTTTCGCACAGCTTTTCCAGGTTGAGCTGCGGAGCGGGCTGATTGTAGATATCAAAGCCGGTGGCCGGATTCTGCTGATGTCCCGTCATGCCGGTGATGCGGTTGTCCAGGATCACGACGGTGATGTTGCTGCGGTCGTACACGGCGTTCACCAGGCCGGTTATGCCGCTGTGAACAAAGGTGCTGTCGCCCAGCACGGCCACGCTCTGCCGCGCGAAATCGCGTCCCCGGGCTTTCTCCGCGCCGACGGCCATTCCCACGGAAGCGCCCATGCAGAGCGCGCTTTCCAGGCTGTCCACCGGCGGCAGGGCGCAAAGCGTATAGCAGCCGATATCGCCGAACACGTGCAGCTTGAGTTTCTTGAGCACGTGGAAGGTGGCGCGGTGCGGGCAGCCGGGACACAGCACGGGCGGACGCGCCGGAAGAGCGGACTCGGTCGGCGCTTTTTCGCCGCCGAAGGCCTCGCGGATGCGCTGCACGCTCAGTTCGCCCTGACGCCCGGTATACTTTTTGCCTTCCACGGCAACGCCCATGGCGGCGATCTCCTGCTCGATGATGCCCTCCAGCTCCTCGATCACGACCAGCCTGTCCACCTTCGCGGCAAAATCGCGGATGGCGGCGCGGTCGATGGGATAGCTCAGGCCCAGCTTGAGTACGCTGGCCTGAGGCAGGGCTTCGCGCACGAACTGATACACAACGCCGGCGCAGACGACGCCCAGCTTCGTATCGCGCATTTCCACGCGGTTCAGCCCGATAGCCGCGGCGTCGGCTTCCATTTTCGCCTCGCGCTGCTCCACAAACACATGGCGCTTGCGGGCCATGCCGGGCATCATCACGTTTTTCATTACGTTCTTTTCATAGGGCTTGAGCGCGATCTCCGCGCGCTCGGCCGTCTCCACCGGCGAACGCTGGTGCGCGAGGCGCGTGGTGAGGCGCAGGATGACCGGCGTATCGTACTGCTCGCTGAGCTCAAACGCGCGCTTGAGATAATCCTTGCACTCCTGGCTGTCGGAGGGCTCGATCACCGGCACATGCGCCGCGCGGGCGATGAACCGGGTATCCTGCTCGTTCTGGCTGGAATGCATGAAGGGATCGTCGGCCACGCACAGCACCAAACCGCCGTTTACGCCGGTATAGGCGGCGGTATACAGCGGATCGGCCGCGACGTTCAGGCCCACGTGCTTCATGCAGCTCATGGCGCGAACGCCGCACATGGCCGCGCCGAAGGCCGTTTCCACGGCCACCTTTTCATTGGGAGCCCATTCGCATTTGATTTCGGGATAGGCGGAGGAAAACTCCGTGATCTCGGTGCTCGGCGTTCCCGGATAACTGGAAACGAACTTCACCCCCGCCTCGTACGCGCCGCGCGCGATGGCTTCATTGCCCAGCATCAGTTTTTTCATCAATAAAACACACTCCTGTGAAGCGTTTGTACGCAATAATCCTTATTAGTATAGCAAAGGGAGCCGGAAAAAGAAAGACTAATTTTTTTATTTGGATGAAAAACGCCGCGCGGCGGGCGGCGTATAGACAGGATGCCAAATCCTGGGCAACGCTCCGACGACCGCGGCCTGATGATGCGCTTCCCTGCCCGTCTCCTTTGGGAGGCGGGTTTTTGCGCCTTCCGGCAAAAAGAACGGCTTTTTTGCCGCCTGGCTGTTGCGCGGCGGACGGTTTTTATATATAATGTAAATGTGAAGATACGCGGCGCTGGCCGCTGCACAGTATCAATATTGAACACAGAAAGGAAAAAACGCCTATGATTTCCTGGAAAAATCTGGATACCCTGGCCGCATACGGCAAACTGAACGCATTGAAGAACCACGTCAATCTGCAGGAAGTCATGAGCGGCGAAAACGGCGCGAAGCGCGTGGCGGAGTATTCCGCGCCCATGGCCTGCGATCTGAGCTACAATTACGCCGCCAAGCAGGTGGATGACGACGTGCTCGCCGCGCTGGCCGAGCTGGCCAAAGAAGCGCAGCTGAACGAAAAATACGAAGCGCTGTACAGCGGCGAAGTGATCAATACCGGCGAAAAGCGGCTGGTGCTGCATCAGCTGTGCCGCGGCCAGCTGGGCGAAGCCGTGGTGGCCGACGGCGTGGACAAGCGCGCTTTCTATCTCTCCCAGCAGGAGAAGGCCGCCGCGTTCGCCAATAAGGTGCACAGCGGCGAGATCACCAACGCCAAGGGCGAAAAGTTCACCACCGTGGTGCAGATCGGCATCGGCGGCAGCGACCTCGGTCCCCGGGCGATGTACCTGGCGCTCGAAAACTGGGCGAAGCAGAACGGCTGCTTCAAGCTGGAAGCCCGCTTCATCAGCAACGTCGATCCCGACGACGCCGCAAGCGTGCTCAAGGGTATCGACGTGAGCCGTTCGCTGTTCGTGCTGGTATCCAAATCGGGCACCACGCTGGAAACGCTGACCAACGAATCCTTCGTGAAGGACGCGCTGAAAAACGCCGGTCTGGACGCCAGCAGGCATATGGTGGCCGTCACCAGCGAGACCTCTCCCCTGGCAAAGAGCAGCGACTACCTGGAAGCCTTCTTCATGGACGATTACATCGGCGGCCGCTATTCCTCCAGCTCCTGCGTAGGCGGCGTCGTGCTCTCCCTTGCCTTCGGTCCCGACGTGTTCGCGCGTTTCCTGAACGGCGCGGCCGAGGAGGACAAGCTGGCCAGAAATGCCGATATCCGCCGCAATCCCGATATGCTGGACGCGCTGATCGGCGTGTACGAGCGCAACGTTCAGGGCTATCCCGCAACCGCCGTGCTGCCCTACAGCCAGGCGCTCAGCCGCTTCCCGGCTCACCTGCAGCAGCTGGATATGGAAAGCAACGGCAAATCCGTCAATCGCTTCGGCGAACCCGTCGATTATGTGACCGGCCCCGTGATCTTCGGCGAGCCCGGCACGAACGGGCAGCACAGCTTCTATCAGCTGCTGCATCAGGGCACCGATATCGTGCCGCTGCAGTTCGTGGGCTTCCGCCGCAATCAGGCGGGTATGGACGTGGATATCCAGGGCAGCACCAGCCAGCAGAAGCTGTGCGCCAACGTGGCCGCCCAGATCATGGCTTTCGCCTGCGGCAAGCAGGATGACAACCCCAACAAGAGCTTTGCCGGCGGCCGTCCCAGCAGCATCATCATCGGCGAACAGCTGACCCCCGAAACGCTCGGCGCGCTGCTTGCGCACTTTGAGAACAAGGTCATGTTCCAGGGCTTCCTTTGGAACCTGAACAGCTTCGACCAGGAGGGCGTGCAGCTGGGCAAGGTGCTGGCCAAGCGCGTGCTGGCCCACGAGACCGACGGCGCGCTGAAGGCATTCAGCGACCTGCTGGACATTTAACAATTGTACAGACCGGGATCGGATAGCGTTACAGCTATCCGGTCCCTTTTTAAGGAGTGTATTATGCAGTTTGGCATGCCGTTTCTGCTGGAAAACAGCAGCATCGAAGACGCCGCCCGGCTCGGCGCCGAGCTTGGATTGGATTTCGTCGAGCTCAACATGAACTTTCCCCTATGCGGGCTGGAGCGGATGAGCGCCTCGCAGCTCCTTGCGCTTCATGAAAAATACCGGCTGTTCTTCACGTTCCATCTCCACGAGGAAATATCGCCCTGCACGTTTTCGGACGGCGTCCGAAGCGCGTGGCTCGCTGAAGCGCGGGACGCCGTAACGCTCGCGCGCCAGGCGCGTATCCCCACGGTCAATCTGCACTGGCCCCGGGGAATTTACATTACGCTGCCCGATCATGTGGAATACCTGTTCAACCGGTATCGGGAGCAGTATGTTCAGAACACGCTGGCATTCCGCAAGATTTGCGAAGAAGCCAGCCGGGGACAGGTACGCGTGTGCGTGGAGAACACCGAGCGTAAATGGCAGAGCTTCCAGACCGATACTATCGAGCTGCTGCTTGAATCCGATGTCTTCGGGCTGACCCTGGACGTGGGGCACGAAAAAGTAGCCGGGTACGGGGACGATTGGTTCTATGCGGCGCATCCCGGCAGGCTCTGCCATATGCATTTGCACGACGCCCGGCCCAATCAGTGCCACATGCCCCTGGGCGCGGGCGAACTGGATATCGCCGCGCTGGTGCGCAAGGCGGACGCCGCTCATGCGCGGGCGGTGATCGAGATCAAAACCGTGCAGGCGCTGCGCGACAGCGTGCGGTATCTGCGCGAAAGAGGGCTGTACCATGACTGATATTCAAAAACGGCTGTTCGCGCTGGCCGATCCCGCCAACGCCGAATTGCAGCGCAGGCTGACGCCCGGATTGCAGAGCGGGCAATACCTCGGCATACGCTTTCCCGATCTTAGGCGGCTTGCCAGGGAGATCGGCGGTTCCGACGAGGCGAACGCTTTTCTGCGATCGCTGCCGCATCAGTATTTTGACGAAAACAATCTGCACGCCGTTCTGATCAGCAATATCCGGGATTTCAACGCCTGCGTCGCCGCGCTGAACGCGTTTTTGCCCTTCGTGGACAACTGGTCCGCCTGCGATACGCTGGGGCCCGTCTGTTTTAAAAAGCATGCCGACGAAGCGCTGCCGCATATCCGCCGGTGGATAAACAGCGCGCACGCCTACACCTGCCGTTTCGGCATCGGCGCGCTGATGAAGTATTATCTGGACGAGCGCTTTGATCCCGAATATTTATCCTGGGCGGCGGCGGTGCGTTCGGATGAATACTACGTCAACATGATGGTCGCCTGGTATTTCGCCACCGCGCTGGCCAAACAATACGACGCCGCCCTGCCCTGGATCGAAAACAAAAAGCTGGCTCCCTGGACGCACAACAAGGCCATCCAGAAAGCCATCGAAAGCTATCGCGTATCCCCCGAGCACAAGGAGGCGCTGCGCAAGCTGAAAGTACAGCTTGCGTCATGATTCACTTATTTATCAGATTGGGGATGGATCATCCGTCTCAGCATTGGCAAGATCGGCGAACTGCTGAAGCGTGAGCGCCTCGCCGCGGATCGTGGCGGGAAGGTTCGCGCGGGAAAGCCAGGCTTCCGCCTCTTCCCGGCTGATCCGGAACGCCGGGATCAGATTATTGCAAAGCGTTTTACGGCGCAGGGCAAAGGCGGCGTTAACGATTTTGAAAAAGCGTCTTTCGTCCCGCACATTCACCGCGGGCGCGTCCCGCCAGGGCATGCACAGAAACGCCGAGTCCACCTTGGGCGGCGGCGTAAAGCAGGCTGCCTCCACGACGCGCGCAAGCCTGGGCGACGTATAATACTGCGCCCTGATCGCCAGCGGGCCGTATTCCGGCGTGGATGGCCGCGCAAGCACCCGCTGCGCCGCTTCCTTCTGCACCATCACATTGATCGAGCGGATGGGCAAATCGCTTCCGAGCAGCAGGTTCATAAGATCGGTCGTCAGGTAATACGGAATATTCGCCACCACATGGAAAGGCGTTTTTCCCATCATGATCTCCGGCAGGTTGACGCGCAGGATATCCCCCTCCACCAGGGTAAAATTCTCCGCCCTGTCCATCACCACGCGCAGAATGGGGATCAGATCACGGTCGATCTCGACCGCCGTCACCGTTTTGCACCGGCCGCTGAGCAGGCGGGTCATATCCCCTCCGCCGGGCCCGATTTCCAGGATATGATCCTCCGCGCCCACGCCCGCCTCGTCGATCAGGCTTTCCAGCAGCGCCGCGTCGGTCAGGAAATTCTGCCCCAGGCTGTGCTTGTGCCGAAAGCCCTCCTGCCGCGCGGGGCGGCTTTTTTTATAGGATTGCTTCATATCCGATCCTCCAGCGCGCGGCATGCCCGGATCACGGCGGCGGGATCCTCCGCCTTGAGGAGCGCCGTTCCCATGACCAGCGTATCCACGCCGGCCTGCGCGCACAGCGCGGCCGTGTCCGCATTGATCCCCCCGTCCGTCAGGATCGGGGCCTTGAACCCGTTCTTTCGCAGGAAGCGGGCCTTGGGCATCATATCGGCCATGAACTTCTGTCCGCCGAAGCCGGGCTCCACCGTCATGATCAGCACCTGATCGCAGCTTTCGATATACGGCGCGATGCTTTCCACCGGCGTGCCGGGCTTCACGCTGAGTCCCGCCCTGCAGCCCAGGCGTCGGATATCGCGGAGTATTCCGGCGATATCCCGGTCTATTTCCGCGTGAACGGTGATCGCGGAAGCGCCGGCGTCGGCAAACACGCCGATATACCGGTCTGGATTATCCATCATCAGATGCACATCCTGCCAGACTCCGGGAAAACGCCTGCCGATCGCCCTGACCAGCGCGGGCGAATAGGACAGGTTGGGCACAAAGTGCGCGTCCATGATATCCACATGCAGGCCGTCTGCCCCGGCCTCCAGCATGCGGGTGATTTCTTCTCCCATGCGCAGCATATCGGCTGCCAGTACGGACGGATAAACCTTAATCATAACGCTCTCTCCACAGCTGCCGGGCTTTGTCCAGCAATTCGCGATAGCGCGTGAGCCGCGCTTCGCTGATCTCTCCGTTTTTCATCGCCTGCTGCACGGCGCAGCCCGGTTCGCTGCCGTGATAGCAGGGCTGAAACCTGCATTGTCCCGCGTAAGGGACAAACTCCGGATAATACGCCATCAGCTCCACCGGATCCATCACCTGATCAAACTCCAGCAGGCTGAAGCCCGGCGTATCCATGACCCGGAAATCGCCGCACGTGATCAGGCTGGCATGCCGGGTGGTATGCCTGCCGCGCTCGATCCGGCTGATTTCACCGGTCTGCAGCTGCAGATCGAAGAGCGCGTTGATCAGCGTGCTCTTTCCAACGCCGGACTGCCCCGCGAAGCAGACCGTTTCGCCGCGCAGCATCCGGCGAAGATCGGACAGCCCTTCCTTTTTCATCGCGCTCACGCGCATCACCGGCAGACCGGCCTTTGCGTAATCGCGTTTCGCGGCCTCCGCGGCGGCCTCGTCCAGATCGCTTTTATTGACCGCCAGCAGCGTTTTCATTCCCTGCATTCTCGCGCCGAGCAGCAGTTTATCCACCAGCAGCCAGTCCGGCGCGGGCGCGGCGGCGATCACCACCGCCAGCAGCGTGATATTGGCGACCGGCGGGCGCAGGCATTCGCTGCTGCGGGGCAATATTTCCTCCAGCCAGCCGTGTTCCTCGCCTTCGCCGGGCGTAAAGACGACGCGGTCCCCCACCAAAGGCGTCACGCGTTCCCGCCGGAACTTCTTTTTTGCCCGCAGAACGTACGTATTCCGTTCCGCGTCGCAAACGGTATACAGCCCGCCGCGGCCTTCTATGATCTGTCCTTCCGTCATGTCGCTGCTTATCCTTTACGAGGCGTCATTTTCCGCCGACGGCACGGTTTCGGAGCTTCCGTCCGGCGATACGTAAACGGCCAGCGTGATCTGGGTATCCTCCAGCACGCGCTCGCCCTCCTTGGGCACCTGATCGGCCACGCGGTCAATCTTCATCACATCCTGCGTCGCGTGCTCCACGATCTGCACGTCGTTGAACCCGGTTTCCCGCGCCAAGGTCAGCGCCTGCGCGCGGGTAAGATCGACGAAGCGCGGCACGTCCAGGCTGCCGCTGACCGTCACCTGAATGATGCGGTTGGCGGATTCCAGGTTTCCGGCGGCGGGATCCTGCGTCAGCACGGTGCCAAGCGGCTGGTCCGAATCCACGCGCTGGGTCACCACCACGGTAAACCCGTATTTTTCAGCCTCGGTCCGCGCGGACGCAAGCAGCTTGCCCGTCATTTCGGGAACGCGCTGCTCCTCGGGCCCGGTGCTGACAAACACAACGATATGTTCCCCACGTTTCATCGGATATTGGTACTCTTTTGACTGGAGCATCACCACTCCGGCGGGCGTATTGCTGTCGCTTTGGCGAACGACATCCACTATAAGCCCTTTTTCCTGTCCGATCCTGATCGCGTTTTCTTCGATTTCGCCGATCAGGAACGGCGCTTCGGTGCTGTTCATGATCCTGCCCGCGATCTGTACCCCGCCGTACGTCAGCGCGGCAAGCACGAGCACGGTCAGCGCAAGGATCATGAGCGCCTCTCTCCGTTTTTTCCTGCGGCGCTGCCGCTTCATGCGGTCGGTCACCTCGGTCTGCAGGCGCACCTGCTCCTGCAGCGCGGTCACGGGCGATGTCGCCATTTCGGAGAGCTGCGGATTCTGCATCGCGCTGCGGATGGCGCGCGCCATATCGGCGGCGTCATGGTAGCGGCTGCGCATATCCTTGCTCATGGCGGTCAGCACCACCTGCTCCATGGCGGGCGATATGCCGTCCGCGATCTGGCTGGGCGGCACGGGCGGCGCGGAAATATGCTGCAAAGCGATGCTGACCGGCGTATCCCCGTCGAACGGCACCTTTCCGGTAAGCATTTCATACATGACCACGCCCACGCTGTAAATATCGCTGGCCGCGGTCACGTCGTCACCCCGCGCCTGCTCGGGCGAAAAATAATGCACCGAGCCCATCACGTTGTCGCCCTTGGTCAGCGTATTGCTTCCGGCCACGCGGGCGATGCCGAAATCGGCCACCTTGACCAGGCCCTCGGCGTTGACCAGCACGTTCTGCGGCTTGATATCCCGATGGATAATGCCGTTATCGTGGGCGTGCTGCAGGGCGGAAAGGATGCGGATCGCGATCTGCCCCGCCACGGGCTCGGGCAGGCGTCCTTTTTCCTGTATGATATCCTTGAGCGTCCTGCCCCGCATATACTCGATAACGAGGTAGCGGTAGCCGTCCTCCTCGCCCACGTCCAGCAGATTGACGATATTGTGATGGCTCATCTTGCTGGCGGCCAGGGCTTCCCGGCGGAACCGCTCAAGGAACTCCTCGTCGTTGTTGAACTCGGGCCTGAGCACCTTGACGGCCACGTTATGCCCCGTGCGCAGGTCGGTCGCGCGGAAAACAAGCGCCATGCCGCCCTTGCCGATGAACTCCTCCAGCCGATAGCGTTCGGCAAACACACGCCCGATCATGCGTCCACCTCCAGCAGCAGAACGCTGACGTTGTCCTTGCCGCCGTTCAGCAGCGCAAGCTCGACCAGGCGGTCGACCGCTTCTTTGCCGTCAAGCTCGGCCAGCGTATCGGCGATTTCACCGTCGCGCACAAGATCGGTCAGGCCGTCCGAGCACAGCAGCCAGCGCGAGCCGGGACTTTTGAGGACGCGCACGGTATCAACGCGCACGGTATCATCGGTGCCCACCGCGCGGGTAATCACGTTGCGGTAGGGATGATGGAAAGCCTCTTCCTCCGTGATCGCGCCCGCGCGCAGCATATCGCCCACCACCGAATGATCCTCGCTGATCTGGCGAAGCCGTCCGTTCATATACAGGTAGGCGCGGCTGTCCCCCACGTGCCCCAGCAGGATATGCTCGTCCCCGCTCCACAGGGCCGTCATCGTGGTGCCCATTCCGGAAACGGCGCTGTCCTCCAGCTGCCGGCGGTACACCGCGTCGTTGGCCTGATGAAAGCCCTTCTGCAAAAGCTCCAGCGAGGGCGTCTGATCGGCCAGGGCTTCCAGCAGCGTGGACGCGGCAAGCCGGCTCGCGACCTCGCCGCCCCTGTGCCCGCCCATGCCGTCGGCCAGGATATAGATTCCCCGGCTTTCATCCACCAGCACGGAATCCTCGTTTTTCTCCCGCACAAGACCCACATGCGATTTCCAGTACGCTTTCATTGTTCCTCCAGATAATGCCTGCGAAGCTGTCCGCAGGCGCCGTCGATGTCGTCCCCCATCTCGCGGCGGCGGGTCACCGATATGTGCCGTTTTTCGAGCTCCTGCATGAAGCGCACGATGGCCGCTTCATCGGCGCCGCGCAGCGATTTACCCTCCACGGCGTTCAGGGGGATCACGTTGACATGGCATTGCATGCCGCGCAGCCTGGCCGCCAGCTCGGCCGCGTGCTCCGGCGCGGAATTGATCTCGTTGAGCGCATACTCAAAGATCACCCGGCGGCCGGTTTTTTCGATATAATAGCGGCAGGCGTCCAGCACCTCTTCCATTTTGTACACGTTCGCCACAGGCATCATGCGCCGCCGCAGGGCGTCGTTGGGCGCGTGCAGCGACAGCGACAGCGTCACCGGCAGCCCTTCCTCGGCAAACCGCCGCATCCGGGGCGCAAGGCCGCAGGTGGACAGGCTGATATGCCTGAGCCCGATGTTCAGCCCCTCCGGATGGCTCACCAGCCGCAGAAAACGGCACACGTTATCGTAATTATCCAGCGGCTCGCCGCTGCCCATCAGCACGATATTGCTCACGCGCTCGCCGTCGGTCAGCGTATTGGCCGCGTGCACCTGCCCCAGGATCTCTGCGGCGGTAAGGTTGCGCACGCAGCCGTTCAGCGTGCTCGCGCAGAATACGCAGCCCATGCGGCAGCCCACCTGCGTGGACACGCACAGCGTGTAGCCGTGGTGATAACGCATCAGCACGCCCTCGATGCAGTTGCCGTCCGGCAGCGCGTACAGCATTTTCACCGTGCCGTCCAGCCGCGATACCTTCTTTTCCAGAATGCTCACCGGCTGATCGACGTAGCGCTCCTTCAGCTGTTCCCTGAGCGCCTTGGGCAGGTTGGTCATGCCGTCAAAGCCCGCGCCGCGATGCAGCCACTGAAAGATCTGTCTGACGCGGAATGCGGGCAGAGCGTATTCCGTCAGCTCTTCGGCCAGCTCCTCCGGGAAAAGGCCCAGCAGTTGCTTTTTTTCCATGGCTTATCCTTCGCGCTTCATGCGCGCCACAAAGAAGCCTTCCACCCCGTCGCGGTGCGGCAGCAGCTGCAGGCCGAACGCTCCGGCCTGGGCGCGCAGGGAAGCGGGGATCTCCTCCGGCAGCGCGTCGATGTGAAAATCGGGATGCTCTCTGAGGAAAAGCGCGATCTGCCGCTCGTTTTCGTCCTTGAGCATGCTGCAGGTGGAATACACCAGCGTTCCGCCGCGCTTCACATAGCGGCAGCAGACGTCCAACAGCTTCTTCTGCGTTTCGCACAGCGCCGCAACGCTCTCGGGCGTCGGGCGATACTTGACGTCAGGCTTGTCGTCCATGACGCCCAGGCCGCTGCAGGGCGCGTCGAGCAGCACGGCGTCCATGCTCTCCGCCATTTCCTCCCGGTAATCGGCGGCGTCGCGCGCGGCCATGCGCACGTTTTCCAGGCGCAGGCGGCGGGTCATCGCGCGGATCAGCTCCACCCGATGGCTGTGCAGATCCCAGGCGTACACACGGCCCGTGCCCTCCATGCGCTCGGCGATGAAGGCCGTCTTGCCGCCGGGCGCGGCGCAGCAGTCCAGCACGTTCATTCCGCGGCGCACGTCCATCGCCGCCGCGGCTACCATGCTGCCCTCGCCCTGGATGCTGAACAGGCCGCCCAGATAATCGCTGTCCCGGGCGATCTGCATCGCGCCGTATACCCGCAGCGCGCCGGGGAATACGGCGGGCTCGGTTTCCCATACCTTTTTGCCGATCCGCTCGGAAAATTCCTTCTCGCGGCCGTAGGTGGGGCGCAGCGTGATCGCGTGCTTTTCCGTGCGGAAGGACGCGATGCGCCGGGCTTCCTCCGCGCCGTAATCGTCGATCAGGCGCTGGGCCAGCCATTCGGGCATGGAATACATGACCGACAGGTATCTGGCTCCCTCGTTTTCCTCCGGCCATTCGATTTCCGCGCTGTGCTCGGCCAGGCGGCGCAGCACGGCGTTGACCATGCCCGAAAAGCCGTCCAGCCGCAGTTCGCGGGTCAGCTTCACGGCCTCGTTCACCGCCGCGCTGTTGGGCACCCGGTCGTGCAGCAGGATCTGGCACGCGCCGGTGCGCAGGATGTTGCGAACGGTCATGTCCAGGGCGTCGGCGTCCCGCAGGAAGCCCGACAGGGCAAAATCCAGATAATACAGGTTTTCCAGCGTGCGGTATACGATGCTGGCGCACAGCCTGCGATCGAGCTGGTTCAGATTGACGCCGCTGAGCCGGTCGTCGAGCGACATGGCGGCGTAGGCTTCCTTCTGCAAAACGTCGTTCAGCACGTTTACCGCCACCAGCCGGGGATTGGCGTTGCTGCGGGCCTCGGGGCGTCCGTAGGGGCGGCCCGTGCGCATGGGGGTTCCGGGATTGGGGCGGCCTGTTCCCGGACGGCCGTTCCGCGGTTTATTCTGCATCGGTCTCCTCCGGCGCGATACGCGCGCCCGTCTCTATCTGGTGTCCCCGCAGGTAATCGCGGGCATCCATGGGCTTGCCGCCCGCCGCCTGCATGCGCAGGACGTTCAGCGCGCCTTCCCCCGCCCGGATCCAAAGGCCCGCTTTGGGATCGGCCCGGAGGACGGCGCCCGGGGCCTCGTTTCCGTTCCAGTCCTCCGCGCGGGCTTCGAGCACCTTATACGCTCCGGCATACGCGCCGGGCCAGGGGTTCATGCCCCGCACAAAATCGCAGAGCTGCTTCGCCGTCTTCGTAAAGTCCATGCGGCTCATTTCCTTTTTGAGCAGCGGATAATAGCTTGCCAGGGCTTCATCCTGTTTTCTGCGGGGACAATCGCCGTTTTCGATCGCGCGCAGCGTTTCGATCAGCAATTCCGCCCCCATGCGGGCCAGCCTGTCCACCAGCGCGCCGGCGTTTTCGCCGGGCTCCACCGCGACCTCCCTCTGCATCAGGATATCGCCGGTATCCATGCCCTTATCGGTCATCATGGTGGTTACGCCGGTCACCATTTCGCCGTTGATCAGCGCCCAGTTCACCGGCGCGCTGCCCCGGTACGCGGGCAGGAGCGAAGCGTGCACGTTGACCGTGCCCAGCCGCGGGATATCCAGCACTTCCTGGCTGAGGATATGGCCGAAGGCCGCCGTGACGCAAAGATCGGGGGCCAGCTTCCGCAGGGGCTCCACGCCGTCCACGCGGGTTTTCACCGGCTGGAAAACGGGAATCCCGTGCGCGACGGCGCACTGCTTGACCGGGCAGAAAGCGATCTTTTTGCCCCGTCCGCTGGGCTTGTCGGGCTGGCAGAATACGCCGGCGACGTCATACCCGGCGGCGATCAGCGCCTCCAGGGAAGGCACTCCGTAATCGGGCGTTCCCATAAATACCACGCGCAGGCTCATTCCCGGGGTTCCTCCTCGTCCTCTTTGATTTCGTGATCCTCGACGTCGATGTACAATTTGCCGTCCAGATGGTCGATCTCGTGGCAGAAAGCCCGGGCCAGAAGCCCTTCGCCGGTGATTTCAAAAAACTTGCCGTGCCGGTCCTGCGCGCGGACGGTGACCTTATTGGGCCGCACCACGTAGCCCTGCCTTCCAGGCTTGCTCAGGCATCCTTCGGGACCGCCCTGCTCGCCCTCGGCGGCGATGATCTCGGGATTGACCAGTTCGATCAGCCCGCGGTCGTCCTGCACGTCGATCACAACCACCCGCCGCAGGATGCCGACCTGCGGAGCGGCCAGGCCGACGCCCTCGGCGTCGTACATGGTGTCGGCCAGATCGCGCAGCAGCAGCCACAGGCGGATATTGAACTTCTGCACAGGGTGGCAGGTCTTGCGCAGCGTTTCGTTGCCGAACTTGAGAATTTCCTTTACAGCCATTTTTTCTCTCCTTCTACGCCATTGAGGCGGGATTGATTTCCAGCACTACGTCGCAGGGCCATTCCCGGCCGGAAAGCGCCTGCATATATTCCACCGCCGCGCGGCTGTCGGGATGCTCCAGCAGCTTGACCAGCACCTGCGCCCGGTAATACCCGCGCAGATGCGCCAGCGGCGCGTCGTCCTGACGCATGAACAGCACGCGGCGCTGAAGACTTGGCGTTTCCTTCACGAACCTTCGCATTTCCTCCAGCAGCTCGATGCTGACGCCCTCTGCCGTTTCCATGTCCCGGGCGGTGCACAGCAGCCGCGCCATCATGGTGAAGGGCGGGTACAGATCGCGCTTCCGGCGGTCGAACTCCATATGATAGAACGAGCGGTAATCCTGGGCCGCGGCGGCGCGGATGGCGTAATGCTCCGGCATGTAGGTCTGTATGACCACCTGGCCGGGATGCTCGGCGCGCCCCGCGCGTCCGGCCACCTGCGTAAGCAGCTGAAAGGTGCGCTCCGGCGCGCGGTAATCCGGCATGTTCAGCGACGTATCGGCCAGCACGGCGCCGACCAGCGTGACCTCGGGAAAATCCAGGCCCTTGGCGATCATCTGCGTGCCGACAAGCACCTGGGCTTCGCGCGCGCGGAAAGCCGACAGCAGCCGCATATAGGCGTTTTTATCGCCCGTTGTATCCACGTCCATGCGGATGACGCCGGTATCGGGCCAGCGCCTGCGCACCTCCTGCTCCACGCGCTGCGTGCCCACGCCGCACGTCCGGATATAGGCGCTGCCGCAGTTCGGGCAGGCCGCCGGCATCGGCGTCACGTGGCCGCACCAGTGGCAGTGAAGGCTGCGGTCGACCTCGTGATAGGTCATGCTCACATCGCAGTTGGGGCAGCGGATGGCCTCCCCGCAGGCCCGGCAGTTGACAAACTGCGCGTAGCCGCGGCGGTTGATGAACAGCATGGCCTGACGGCCCGCGCGGATGCATTCGTCCAGCCGGCTTGTCAGCTCGCCGGAAAACACGTCCTTGTTGCCCAGCCGCAGTTCTTCCCGCATATCAACCACGGTGACCTGCGGAAGCGGGCGGTGGTGCACCCGGCTGCGCATTTCCAGCAGGGTAAAATCGCCGCGCTCCATGCGGGCGAAGGACAGGATGGACGGCGTGGCGCTGGCCAGCACCAGGGCCGCGTTCTCCCGCTTGCAGCGGCTTTCGGCGATCTGCCGGGCGTCGTACTGGGGAAAATGCTCGCTCTGGTAGCTGCTCTCATGCTCTTCGTCGCAGACGATCAGCCCCAGGCCGTCCACCGGCGCGAACACCGCCGAACGCGCGCCGATCACCACCCGGGCGTGGCCCAGGCGGATGCGCCGCCATTCGTCAAACCGTTCGCCCGCGGACAGGCGGGAATGCAGCACGGCGGCCACGTCGCCGAAGCGCGCGCGGAACCACGTGACCATCTGCGGCGTCAGGACGATCTCGGGCACCAGCACGATCGCGCCCTTCCCCTGCTTCAGGCATTGGCGCACCGCGCGGATGAACACCTCGCTCTTGCCCGAGCCGGTGACCCCGTGCAGCAGAAAAGCGCCTTTTCCCCGCGTCACGGCGGGAAGCAGATCGGCAAGAACCTGCCGCTGCTCCTCCGTCAACACGGGATCGGGCGCCTGTGGAAGCGTATCGGGATAGGGGGAACGCAGTATTTCGCGTTCAAAGAGCTCCGCGTATCCGCGCTTGCACAGGTCGTTCAGCCCTGTACGCGCATCCTTGACCAGTTTGTTCAGTTCCGCGACGGGCTGTTCGCCGTCGGACAGCAGCTCCAGCAGCAGCCTGCGCCTGCGGGCGTTCCTGCACCCGGCGAGCGCGTCTTCGAGGGCCGGGCCGGACACGGTCAGCCGCGCTACGGTCTCGGTCTTTACCCGGACGCGGCCGCCGCGCATTTCGGCGGGGAGCATCAGCCGCAGGGCTTCGGCCAGCGGACAGTGGGTATTATGCGCGATCTCCCGCGCCAGCTCCAGCATGTGCGGAAGAAGCGCCGGGTAATCCTCCAGCGGCGCGATGACCGATTTGATTTTACTCTCTTCCAGATCGGCCTGATCGGAAAAGCCCAGCACGCAGCCTTCCTTCTGCCGGGGGCCGAAGGGAACGCGCACGCGCATGCCCGCCTGCAGCGTCATGCCCTCCGGCACGCGGTAGGTGAACACGCGATCCACCGATTCGTGGGCAATATCCACGATGACCTGGGCGTACATCATGCTTTCCGGAGCGCCAGGGCGCGGTCGAGGATCTTATCGGCCAGGGCGCGCTTGGTCATCAGGGGCAGTTCTTCGCGGCCTTCGCGGGTGATAAATTCGGCGATGTTGGTATCCACGTCGAAGCCCGCGCCGGGTTTGGTGACGTCGTTTGCGACGATCATATCCAGGTTTTTTCCGTCCAGCTTTTTGAGCGCGTTATCGGTCAGGCGTTCGGTTTCGGCGGCGAAGCCGATCAGCGTCTGTCCGGGTTTTTTCCGCTCTCCGACGGCCTTCGCCACGTCGGGCGTGGGGATCAGCCTGAGCGTCAGGCGGCCGTCGCCCTGCTTTTTGAGCTTCTGCGGCGCGGCTTCCTCGGGCTTATAATCGGCGGGAGCGGCGGCCTGGATCACGATATCCTGATCCGGGCAGCGCTCCAGCATGGCGCTGAGCAATTCCTCTGTGCTCTGCACGGGCACAATGCGGACCCCCGCGGGCACGGCAAGCTGCACCGGGCCGCTGACCAGCGTGACCTCCGCGCCGCGCAGAGCGGCGGCTTCGGCGATGGCGTAGCCCATCTTGCCGCTGGAACGGTTGGTGATAAAGCGCACGGGATCGACCGCTTCCCGGGTCGGCCCGGCGGTGACCAGCACGCGCAGCCCCTGCATGTCCCGCGCGCGGGTCAGCATTTCCACGCATTTTTCCACGATCTGCGCAGGCTCGCTCATGCGGCCCGCGCCTACGTCGCCACAGGCCAGCAGCCCGCCCTCCGGACCGATGAAGCATACGCCGCGTTCTTTCAGTATGCGCAGGTTCTCCCGCATGGCGGCGTTCTCCCACATGCCGGTATTCATGGCCGGGGCCGCCAGGATCGGAGCGCGGGTGGCAAGCACGGTGGTGGACAGCATATCGTCGGCGATGCCGTGCGCCATCTTGGCCATGATATTGGCGGTCGCCGGGGCGATCAGGAACAGATCGGCCTGCTTTGCCAGGGCCACATGCTCCACTTCCCAGCGTTCGGGCCGGTCGAAGGTATCGGTGACGCAGGGATTGTTGCTGAGGGTTTCAAAGGTCAGCGGCGCGACGAACCGGCAGGCGTTTTGGGTCATGATCACATGCACCCCCGCGCCTGCCTTGCGCAGCCGGGAGACGACCTCGCAGCTTTTATAGGCCGCGATGCCTCCCGTCACGCCGAGCACCACTGTTTTTCCGTCCAGCGCGCCCACGGCTTCTTACAGCTCCTCGTCTTCCAGGTTCCGGCGATAGGTGAGCAGGCCGCGGTTGATCTCTTCAATGGCGATGGTGACGGGCTTCATATCCTTGGGATCGATCAGGGGCTGGGCGCCGGCCACGAGCTGGCGCGCGCGCTTGGCGGCCTCGATCACCAGGGTATAACGGCAATCCACCTTCTGGGACAGTTCCACGATGCCGGGCTTATTGACAGACATGTTGTTTTTCCTCCAAACGATTGAAATGATTTATTCTTCCCCGACCACCGGAAAATAGCGGCAGGAGCGCTGCTTTTCGGCATCCACGATGCCCTGCAGCGTCCGATACGCCACTTCCAGATCGTCGTTGACCACAAGATACTGATACTTATCCTTGAGCGCAAGCTCGCCCCGGGCGTTGCGCAGGCGGCGTTCGATCTCCTCCGCCGTTTCGGTGCCGCGCTTGGTCAGGCGGCGGCGGAGCTCGCCGAAGGAGGGCGGCAGGATGAACACGGACACGCAGCCGGGCATTTTTTCCATCACCTGCAGCGCGCCCTGGGGATCGATATCCAGCATGACGCTGCGGCCCCTTTCCAGCGCGTCCAGCACGGGCTGGCGCGGCGTGCCGTAAAAATGCCCGTGCACCTCGGCATGCTCAAGGAACCCGTCCAGGTCCAGCATTTGCCTGAATTCCTCCTCGGTGACGAAACGGTAATCCTTGCCATCCACCTCGCCGGGACGCGCCGCGCGCGTGGTATAGCTGACCGAGAACGTTATGTCGGGATCGGCCGCAAGCAGCTTTCCGTACAGCGTGCCCTTGCCGGCTCCGGAAGGCCCCGATATCACCAGCAGCATGCCCTTTCGTGCCTCTACCATTTTATTTTTCTCCTTCGTTTTCGCTTTGCAGCCGCGCGGCCACCGTTTCGGACTGGAGCGCGGACAGGGCGATCATCCCGTTATCCAGCACCAGCACGGCGCTGGCTTTATGGCCCGCCGTTCCGTCGATCAGCCGTTTGTCCTCCCGGGCGTCCTGCACCGCGCGCCGGGCAGGCGCGCTGTCGGCGCTCACCACGGCGATCACCCGGGCCGCCGTCACCATATTGCCGTAGCCGATATTGATCAGACGCATGGCTCACTCCACATTCTGTATCTGCTCGCGCAGCTTTTCGATCTCGGATTTGGCGTCCACCACCAT
Source organism: uncultured Eubacteriales bacterium (assembly GCA_902761825.1). Taxonomy (GTDB): domain Bacteria; phylum Bacillota; class Clostridia; order Christensenellales; family Aristaeellaceae; genus SFMI01. The sequence continues at coordinate 23,200 of CACWLY010000006.1, read as the reverse complement.
CTGGGCGATGGCGGTATCCATGGCCTTGCTGCCGATGGTGTTGACTTCGCGGTTCATTTCCTGCACCAGGAAATTCAGCTTGCTGCCGCAGGCTTCGCCCTCCATCAGGCTGTACGCCTGGCGGATGTGGCTGTCAAGGCGGCTCAGCTCCTCGTCGATGGCGGCGCGGTCCGCGAAAATCGCCACCTCCTGCACGATGCGCTGATCGTCGGGCTCGGTCACGCCCAGCTCCGCGATGCGCTGGGTCAGACGGTTTTTGTAATCGCGCACAACGCCGGGAGCGCGCTCCGCGATCCGCAGCCGCAGATTTTCCAGCAGCTCCAGATGCAGCGACAAATCGGCCTTGAGCGCCTTTCCTTCCCGCAGGCGCATTTCCTCCACCTGCGAAAGCGCGCCCGACAGCGCTTCGCTCAGGAGCGCCCAGACGGCGTCGCGGTCTTCCTCGGCTTCGGTAACGGTCAAAACGTCGGGTAAAAGCGCGTACTGGGACAGCGGCACGTCGTTCTTCGCGCCGGTCGCAAGGCTCAGCTGCTCCATCGCGTCCTTATACGCTGCGGCCAGCGCGGGATCGCAGGTCACCCTGCGGGCATCGGCGCGCGCGTTGCGGTATACGACGGATACGTCGGCATGTCCCCTGCCCAGCTTTTCCGCAAGCTGTTTGCGCATCTGCTCCTCGGCGAACCCCAGATGCCGCGGCAGGCGAAGGGATACGTCCAGAAAACGGTGATTGACGGTCTTTACCTCCACCGTCATTTCTCGGCCGTCCGCCGCCTTCTGGCAGCGCCCGTAGCCGGTCATGCTTCGCATAGCATCCCCCTCCCCACGTAACAATTTATTATATCATAAAAAAAGCTCCCTGAAAAGCCCGCATTTTGGGGATCGTCAGGATTTCGCCGTCCTACCGGAAGCGGGGCGGCTCCGCGCCCGGCAGAGGCCGCAAAGCGTATGCCGGCAAAAAAGAATCCCGCTTCTCCTGCCGGGGAAGCGGGACGCGGATCGCGACGTTTTTTTACTTTTTGGCCGCGCGCTTGTTGAAGATCACGTTGATGATGATGCCCAGGATCAGGCCGGTGGCGATGGAGCTGATCGTGATCGCGCCGAAGTTCAGGGTCAGGCCGCCGATGCCGGGCACCAGGATGGCCGCCACGACGAACAGATTGCGGTTGTCGTTCAGGTCCACGGGCTGCAGCATTTTGAGGCCGGACACGGCGATGAATCCGTACAGCGCGATGCACACGCCGCCGACGATGCAGCTGGGAATGGAATTGACGAAGCAGACGAAGGGATCAAAGAAGCTGAGGATGATGCAGTAAACGGCGGCGATGGCGATGGTGCTGATGCTGGCGTTGCCGGTGATGGCCACGCAGCCCACGGACTCGCCGTAGGTGGTATTGGGGCAGCCGCCGAAGAAGGAGCCGACGATCGAGCCGACGCCGTCGCCGATCAGCGTGCGGTCCAGGCCGGGATCGGTGATCAGATCGCGCTCGATGATGCTGGAGAGGTTCTTATGGTCGGCGATGTGCTCGGCCAGGGTAACGAAGGCCACGGGCGCGAAGAGAACGAGGATGCTGATCACGTCGGCGAAGGAGCCGATCTTGTTGACGGCGTCGTCATAAGCGCCGAAGATGCCCAGGAAGGTGAAACGGGGCACCTTGAACAGCTGCATATTGTCGAAAGCGGAGAGATTGACCAGCTGCAGGGCGTCCAGATTGGCGGCGCGGCCGATCAGGGTGAACAGCAGGGCGATCACGTAAGCGCCCAGAATACCGATGACGAAGGGGATCAGCTTCATGCCCTGGCTTCCGCGGGTGGAGGCGTACACCGTGATGACGAAGGCGATCACGCCCACCAGGATGGCCACCAGGTTGTAGCTGCCGGCCGCGGTGTTGTTCAGGTTATTGACGGCGCTGCCGCACAGGGACAGACCGATCAGGGCGACGGTGGGGCCGATGACCACGGGGGGCAGCAGATTGTTGACCCAGGCGGAACCGGTCTTCTTGATGATCAGCGCGATGACCACATACACCAGGCCGGCGAACACCGCGCCCAGGAAGATGCCCAGGAAGCCGAACGCCACGGCGCCCGCAAGGGGGCTGATGAACGCGAAGGAGCTGCCCAGGAACACGGGGCTCTTTTTCTTCGTGGCAATGAAGATGTAGAAAAGCGTGCCGAAGCCCGCGCCGCACAGCGCGGCGGGCTGGCTCATATAGGTGCCGCTGCCGTCCACCAGGATGGGAACGAGCAATGTCGCGGCCATGATGGCCAGCAGCTGCTGGAAAGCGTAGATCAGGTTCTTCCGCAGCGGAGGGGTTTGGTTGACATCGTAGGTGAGCTTCATAGAGACAGCCTCCGTACATTTGAGATCAACCCTGCGCGCCTTTGCATGTAAAAACGCCTTACCCATGGCAGGGCAAGGCGGTATACGCATGCGGCACATACCTTTGCAGCCTTCCCGGCCTCTCTGGACCCGGTTAAAGGACACGCGTTTGGTTGTCGAGGGTAGGATATCACAGCCAAAGGGCAAAGTCAAGGGATTATCCGGTAAGGAAAAGATGAAATAAACGCAAAAGGAAAAGCAAATGCGCCAAAACCTTCCGAAAACCTTGACAGTGCCGTTTTGCGCACAGTATAATGAAAGGCGGTGTGCCGCAATACAAAGGAAATGGGGATTGCCCGTGAAACCGATCGTCTGCCTGCTGCTGTGCCTGCTGCTGTGCTGCCCTGCGGCGGCGCTGGCCGAAGAACCCGTCATCTATACGGAGATCGAGCCGCACCTTGTGCGCTACTCGTTCGACCTGCCGCAGTACAGCTTCGTCTATGTGAAGTTTGATACGCAGAACGACGCCGGCAGCAAGGTGCTCTATTCGGGAAACGGGCATTTTGAAGGCGTATGCGAAGCGCCGGGCACCTTTGAGGAAGCGCGGCTGGGGCTCAACGTGTACACGCTGGGCAACCGCCTGCTGATGCAGACCAAGCTGACGCTGGAAGCGGACGCGTCGGAGCAGTCGCCCGCCGCCGGCCTCCCGGCGGTCGCCGCCGCGAACAAAGTGACCGATCTTGCGCTCACCTATTCCCCGGAGGGCCTGCATTACCGTTTTTCCGCGCCCGGGCGGGACAGCGTGATACTGCGCTGCAAATCGCCGCAGGAATGGCACCGCATCACGCTGTACGCGGACGCCGGCTATCGCTATGAAGGCGTGGTCCCCCTCCCCTGCACCTATCCGGACGATACCGTGACCGTCAGCATCCTGACGCCCAACAGCGCGCCGCTGTATGAAAGCAGCGTGCTGATCCCCTATCACGCGCCCGAAGCCCCGCAAACGCTCAAATCCACCGAGCTGATGGGCGTGGTGGTGTGCATCGACGCCGGCCACCAGCGCACCACGCAGGTGGAAACGGTGCAGTCCGGGCCGAACTTCGTGCAGACCACCACTACGACGATTGGCATGGCGAAGGGCACGGAGACCCGGCGCATGGAATCCCAGGTGACGCTGGAGATCGCCATGCAGCTGCGCAACGCCTTGCTGGAGCGCGGAGCGAGCGTGCTGATGACCCGCGAGATCCAGGATACCTTCGTGGGCATGCTGGACCGTTCCGCCATCCCCAACAACGCCAAGGCTGACTTCGTTCTGCGCCTGCACTGCAACTCGCGCAGGAGCAATCCCGACGTGCAGGGCATCGAGGTGTACTGTCCGCTGAGCTCTTCGTACGCAAAGCAGGTAGCCGATACCGACGGTTACAGGCTTCTGGGCGAAACGCTGCTGCGCGCCATGCAGAAGGCGACCGGAATGCCCAAGGGCGGCTGCACCCTGAACGATACCTATGTAGGCAACAACTGGTCGAAGATGCCCTCCTTCTTAGTGGAAATGGGCTATATGACCAACTTTGAAGAGGACCTGCTCCTCTCCAGCCCCGAATATCAGCAGCGCCTGGCCCAGGGCATGACCCAGGGCATCATCGAGATGGCGAGGCTGCGCGGGCTGATCGATTAAAGAGTAAAGGATCAAACATTCGTGACTGAAACAGAGAAAATACGCTTTGACAGCCTGGATATTTCAAGCGAAGTGCTTCAGGCTGTGGAAAAAATGGGCTTCAGCGAGGCGACGCCCGTGCAGGCCCGGACCATTCCCGTGATGATGGAAGGAAACGACGTGATCGCGATCGCCCCCACCGGCACGGGCAAAACCTGCGCTTTCGGCATTCCGCTGCTCGAATACCTGCAACTGAAGGAGGATCATATTCAGGAGCTGATCCTCGCGCCCACCCGTGAGCTGGCGCTGCAGATCGCGGAAGACCTGACCCAGCTGGCCCGCTTCATCAAGGGCGCACGCATCGCAACGCTCTACGGCGGACAGCCCATCAAGAAACAGATCATGGCGCTCAAGCGCAAGCCGCAGATCGTCGTGGCAACCCCCGGCCGCATGCTGGATATGATGGAGCGCGGACTGGCCCGGCTGGACGGCGTGCATACGATGGTGCTGGACGAGGCCGACGAAATGCTCAAAATGGGCTTCGTCAAGGACGTGACCAAAATCATCGAGTCCACCCCCGGCGACCGCCAGCTGGTGATGTTCAGCGCGACCACCAACCAGGACGTGATGACCATCAGCTGGAAATACCAGTATAACCCGGTGGAAATCACCATCGAGGCGGTGGACGAAAACAAGCCGCAGATCACCCAGTATATCATCGAGGCCGACCGGCACAACAAGCAGGAGCGGCTGGAATACCTGCTGGACAGCGACGAATATAGCCGCGTCATGATCTTTACCAACACCAAGTCGATGACCGACCGGCTGTGCAGCATCCTGCAGAAAAAGGGCTATCAGGCCGAATGCCTGCACGGCGATATCCCGCAGGGCAAGCGCAACAAAACCATGGAGGCCTTCAAAAAGGGCAAGTTCCCCATCCTGGTCTGCACGGACGTGGCCGCCCGCGGCATCGACGTGTTCGACGTGGAGGCCGTGATCAATTACGACCTGCCCACCGAAAACGAGTATTACACCCATCGCATCGGACGCACCGGCCGCGCGAAGCGCCACGGCGTCGCTTTTACGCTGATGAGCTTTCAGGAAAGCGTGCGGATGGACGAAATACTGCGCTATTTGCAGGGCGACAAGCCCGAAAAGCTGGAATTTGACGATATGGGCGTGCTGCGCCGCGAGAACGGCGAGCCGTTCTTTGAAAACGTCTGATCTTGACGAGGAGGGTTTATCATGGCTGAAATCAAGCTTCGTTACGGCGGCACCGAGGCGACCGTCCGCCAACAGGGCGCGCAGATCACTTCCTTCAAAGGGACCGACGGCCGCGAGGTGATCTGGCAGGCCGATCCCGCCGTATGGGCGCAGCACGCGCCGGTGCTGTTTCCGGTATGCGGTTCGGTTCGGGACGGAAAGATCGTCATTGCGGGCGAAACCTATCCCATGACCAAGCACGGCTTCACGCGGAACCCGGATTTCGCGTTCGCGCATACGGGCGAGGACTTCGTCGATCTGGTGCTGACGCCCACCGAGGAAAGCAAGCCGATGTATCCGTTCGATTTCGCTTTCCACGTCACCTACCGTCTGTTTGAAAACGGCTATACCACCACCTTCCTGATCGAAAACAAATCAGACCGCGTCATGCCCCTGTGCGTGGGCGGGCATCCGGGCTTTATCTGCCCCATGGAACCCGGCGCGGCCTTCGAGGATTATCAGCTGGTGTTCGCCAGGCAGGAATCGGGCGAAAACACGCTTGCGCCCAACGGCTATCTGGTGGACGGAACCGAGCAGCTGAGCGAGCTCAAGGACGGGCGCGTGCTCCCTCTTTCCCATAAGATGTTCGACGAGCGCGACGCGCTGATCTTCGCCGGGCTGAACAGCCGCAGCGTCGATCTGGTGCACCGGGTCAGCGGGCGCGGCCTGCGCTTCGATTTCCCCAAAATGGAAGTGCTCGCCGTGTGGTCCATGCCCCACGCGAACGCCGACTACGTCTGCCTGGAGCCCTGGCACGGCATGCCGGGCCGCGTTCAGGACAGCGATAACTTTGAGGACAAGCCCTATGTGACGCTGCTGGCCCCGGGCAAGGTATACACGACCTGGTTCACCGTCACGCTGATCTGATACTGGCCTGAAAAAAACGATAAAAAGAACGCCGGGAGCAGCTAATACTATTCTCAGTATAAGGCGTAGCAGCGCTACGTTGACCGGAATGAAGCAACGCCAAGACGGAAAAGACACCCAAAGATGATAAGATTTTAGATTGAGAATAGTATAAGGCCCCCGGTGTTTTTTTGCCGATTATCCGCTGAATGGGAAAAGGGTATTATTGCTCGCTCTTCCCGAGCAGCGGCTTGGAAATGTGCTCGTTGCACCAGGCGATGACCGGGCCCATGCAGAAGGCCGTCAGAACGGTGCCGACGCCTGCGATGGCGGTGAGCCGGGCAAAGGTTCCGCCGGAGAGCAGGAAGAGCCCGGAACCGATCAGCACGCAGACGAGATCGGTGATGATCCGGCAAAAGCGGAACTGCATTTTGTGCCAGGTGTTGGAGATGATCAGCGCGACCGCGTCATAGGTGGAAACGCCCAGATCGGCGGTAATATACAGCGATCCGGTGACGCACAGGCCGAGAAGCGCCACGGGCATGAGCGCCACGCGCAGCGCGACGGACGGCGCGGGGATCAGCGATTGCAGCCCCTGATACGTAAACTGCACCACATAGCCCAGCAAAAACATATTGATCAGAGTGGCGAGGCCGATATAATGGCGGTCCGCCAGCAGCGCGAAGGACAGCAGCGCGGCGTTCAGGATCAGGTACAGCGTGCCGAATTCCATGGGAATCACGGCATGACAGCCGTTGACAAAGCATTGGAAGGGATCGACGCCAAAGGCGACGAACTGGAACAGCCCGGCGAACATGCCGCCGATCAGCACGCCCGCGACGCTCATGACAATTCTTCGGATCTTCATATGTTCAGCGGTACATTTTGACGCACCGCTCCCCCATTTCGTTCAGTGTCTGATCCACCAGCCAGCAATTGCCGTCGGAGGACAGATGGATCACGCCCCAGGTGGCGAAATCATACGGCACGCCGTATTTTTCCGCCTGCTCCTGCGCTTCCTTTGTGTTCATATAGCCATGCGTGAAAAAAACGTATTCCGGATCGGCGTTTTCCCAAAGCTCGCGGTATACCTTGTTCAGCCCGTGATGCGGCCATTTGAGGATATCGGCCCTCAGGTCGTGCGTCAGCGCGATATACAGCTGCGCGCTCTGCACCACGTCGGCGCAGAGCAGCAGGCGGCAGCTTCCGTACTCAACCATCAGCATGGCGGAAAAAGGATTGGGATTGGGCGTCTCATACATATAGCGCGTCTGGCGGATCACGGTCAACTTCGCGTCCCCCAGATAAAAAACATCGCCGTCCTCCACGCGCCTTACAGGTACGCCGGCTTCGCGCACCGCCTTCATCGTGGCCTTCTGCACGACCTCCTCGGCGGTATAATCGTCGTCAAAGGCCGTCATGAAGCAGTCCACCGGATAATCCGCAAGGATCCTTATCATTGATCCCAGATGATCGGTATGGGGATGCGTATTGAAGGCGATATCGATCCGCTTGATCTCCAGGCCGTCCAGCACGCCCTTGATCGTATCGTAATCGTTGGCCTTGCCCATATCCACCAGCATGGTTTTCCCGCCGCAGCGCAGCGCCATGCAGTCCGCCCCCATCAGAGGACAAACATACAGATCAAAGGTTTCGCTCCCTTCGGGAAAAGGCGCTGCGTTCCCTTCGCGGCAGAGATATACGCGCTTTTCGGCTTCAGCGGCAAAAGAGAGCGACAGGCAGCACAGCGCCAGCACGAGAGCCAGAAACCGTCTCATTCGTCCCCTCCTCTGCACAAAAACAAGCCCGCCGTTTTCCGGTGGGCTTGAAGGCGAGCATCTTACGCTTCCTTGGCCAGCTGAGCCAGCTGAGCGAAAGCTTCCGCGTCGTTGACGGCCAGATCGGCCAGCATCTTGCGGTTCACTTCAACGCCCTTCTTCTTCAGGCCGCTGATCAGGGTGGAGTAGTTCATGCCGTTCAGGTGAGCGGCGGCGTTGATGCGGGTAATCCACAGGCTGCGGAACTCGCGCTTGCGCAGTTTACGGCCGGTGTAGGCGTAGCGCAGGGAGCGGCGCACCTGCTCGCTGGCAGTGCGGTACTGCTTGGACTTCGCGCCAAAGTAGCCCTTCGCCAGCTTGAACACCTTGCGGCGCTTTTTATGGGCGGTAACAGCCCTCTTAATACGTGCCATTGGTTAATCCTCCTTGCCGGAAATGGGCTTATTTGTACGGGATCAGCGTGCGGATAGTGGCCGCTTCGGCCTTGTTCTGCAGCACGCCGCCCTTGCGCATATGACGGATGCGCTTGGTGGTCTTCTTGTTCAGGATGTGGTTGCAGTTCATGCTCTTATGCTTGACCTTGCCAGTCTTGGTCAAAGAAAAGCGCTTGGCTGCGCCGCGATGGGTCTTTTGCTTAGGCATGGGGTTTCCTCCTTCCGGATGTGATTCAGGCGTCCGTTCCTTCCGCGGGCTTCGCGGGTTTCGGCGCCTTCACAGGTTTATCCGCCTTGGGGCCCAGGATCATGATCATATGGCGGCCGTCCAGCGCGGGGCGCTTTTCGACCACAGCCACGTCTTTGGTACGATCAATGAAATCCTGCATCACCTTCAGACCGATCTCGCTGTGGGTGATCTGACGGCCGCGGAAGCGGATGCTTACCTTGACCTTGTCGCCGCCCTGCAGGAACTTGATGGCGTTCTTGGCCTTGGTCTGCACATCGTTTTCCTCGATGGTGGCGGAAAGCTGCACCTCTTTCACCGAAATGGTCTTCTGGTTCTTGCGCATCTCGCGTTCGCGCTTGGACTGCTCGTAGCGATGCTTGTCGTAGTCCATCAGCTTGCAAACGGGGGGCTGAGCGGTGGGCACGATCTTGACCAGGTCAAGCTCGGCTTCCTCGGCCAGCTCCAGCGCACGGGCAATGGGCAGCACGCCCAGCTGAGCGCCGTCGGCGCCGATCAGGCGTACTTCACGGTCACGGATTTCCTCATTGATCAACAATTCAGCGGCTATGTGGACACACCTCCATGCATGATTCCGGCCTTCCGCATAAGAAAATGCCGGCGGATGAAACCACCCGCCGACATACATACTTTTGCTATCGGTTGCCTGCACCGGGCGAAACGGAATTCGCGGGGTGAGGAGCGGGCGGCTCCTGCTTAACGCAAAAGGTATTATAACAGTCCGCCCGCGGTTTGTCAAGCGCTATTTTGGGCTTTTTACTCGGTCTTTTGGCTTTCCTGAAGCTGTTTTTCGGCTTCGGCCGCCATCTGCGCCACCAGTTCTTCGTTGCGGACGATCGTCAGCGTCTTTTCCCATTCCTGATAGGCGGCGTCGTAGGCCTCGTTCAGCTTCTGGGAGGACAGCACCTGCGCGATCTCATTGTGAATGCTGTCGGTCATGATCAGTCCGCCGGGAACGTCGTCCAGATAATACAGGATATGAATGCCGAACCGTCCCACGACGGGATCGGATACGTCGCCGGGCTTCTGCATCTTTTCCTGGAAAGCGCCCGCCGTGAACGCCGCGTCGTAGATCACGCTCTCGGCGTGCACCTTGTAGCCCTCTTTCAGATAGCTTTCCTGCTTCATGCCCGGATCGGTTCCGTATTCGGCGATCAGGTCCTGGAAGCTTTCGCCCTTTTCCAGGCGCGCGTAGATCTCGTCGATCACATCCTGACGGGAGGCGATCACGGCGTCAAAGGCTTTTCCGGCGGCGGCCTTCGCCTCGGTCACGGCGGCCTCGTCCACCGTTTCGGCGCTCTCGGCCTCTTCCAGGGCAGCCTGGGCCTCGGTATAGGCGCTCAGCAGCCCGTCGTCCACCTCCAGCAGGATATGCAGCACGGCGCGGTAGCCCTCCGGCACGTACAGGCTTTCGTATCCGGTCTGCCGGGTGTACATTTCGTACGCGCTTACGTTGTTCTCGAACTGGGCCTGATACAGCGCGCCCAGCTCCTCAAACATATTGGTGATCTCTTCCTCGGAGGGCTCATAGCCGCCGGTCAGGTCGCTTTCCATGCGCTCCACCGCCGCGTCGAATTCCAGGTTATCGATCAGCGTATCCAGCGTAGCGCCCTGGGAGGTGTAATACTCCTCGGCCTGCGTGCGCAGCCTCGCCCGCTCCTCGTCGGTATTCTCGGTCTGATAATACCGGACGTAATTGTCCAGGTAGCCATCCCAGCTCGCCTGCGCTTCGTTGCGGAAAGCGGCTTTCTCCTCTTCGGTAAACTCGGTATAGCCTTTGCTTACCAGGTAATCCTGCAGCACGGCCTGCTGGATCAGATAATCCATGGCCGTTTCATAGTCGGGATATTTCTGCACGACGCTCTGGGTATACAGCATATACGCCATGCTGTCCAGGTTCTGCGCCGTAAATTCCTTTTCGCCCACGGACAGCACCACGGTTTCCGGCGCGATGGCCGTTTCCGCCGCCGCCAGGCCGAAAACCAGCGTCAGCGCCAGGCAGATAGCCAGCATTTTTTTCAGCGTTCTCATCGTTTTCTTCCTTTCCTTACGGGTTCGCCGTCAAGTTCTTTTTTATTATGTCACAATCCCGTTTGCCCCGCAAGCTTTTTCAGTTCTTTTTCAAAATGTTACAAATCCGTCATAATATATGGATTTGATTTTTGATTTTGTTTCCATTATAATGAATTGGTGGTTATGTGCGCTTCTTTTCAAAGAAGGTTCGCAGCTGCTCGGCGCATTCCTCCTCCATTACGCCGCCCGTGCAGGCGACGCGATGGAAAAAAGCGGGATCGTGCGGCAGGTCGTACACGCTGCCGCAGCAGCCCTGCCGGGGATCGTACGCGCCGAACACGCACGCTCCAAGCTCGGCCATCATCATGGCGCCCGCGCACATGGGGCAGGGCTCCAGCGTGACGTACAGCGTGCAGTCGCGCAGCCTGCGTCGGCCCAGCTTTTCGCAGGCGCGGCGCATCGCCAGCATTTCGGCGTGCGCGAACGGATCGCCCGCCGCCTCGCGCTCGTTATGCGCGGCCGCGATCACTTCGCCGCCGCATACCGCCACCGCGCCCACCGGAACGTCGCCGCCGCTGCGGGCCGCTTCTTCCAGCGCCAGGCGCATCATTTCTTTCCGCATCTTCCAATCCTTTCTTTTTTTCGCATTGTACCACGAACCGCGGAAAAGAACAAGCAAGCCCGGGAGAATAAAAATGACGTTTTCGCGCGGATACTGTTTTTGAACGGAGGAAACGCATGCGCAGATTCTTATTTATCTTATCGGTATTCTTCTGCATTTCGCTGACCGCCTGCGCCGCCCCGGCCGAGCCGGACGCCGGAGCGCGCCTGGCCGCCCTGAACGTCGGCAAGGGCGACTGCCTGCTGCTGATGCTGGGCGATAACGCGTACCTGATCGACAGCGGCTACGATTACACCTGGAACCTCTTGCGCGAAGCGCTGACGCAGTATGGCGTCTCGCGGCTGAACGGCGTGTTCCTGACCCATTGCGACAAGGATCATGCCGGCGGGCTGCTGCCGCTGGCTCAAAGCGATATCGCCGTGGACGCCTGGTACGCCGCCGCCATCTATTACGACGTTAAGCCCGGCGAGCATCCGATGGAACTGGCCGCCGCCGAGCGCGGCGACACGGTGCGCTATCTGAACGCGGGCGACGCGCTTTCGCTCGGCGCGGACGCGTCGCTGCGCGTCGTGGGGCCGCTGACGTGCAACACCGAAAACGAAAACAACAACTCGCTGGTGTTCTATGTGGACACCGCCGAGGGCACGCTGCTGTTCACCGGCGATATGAAGCTGGACGAGGAATACGAGCTGCTGCAGGCCGGGCTGATCACCGCCGCCGACCTGCTGAAGGTTCCCTTTCACGGGGACAACACGGCCAGCAGCCAGGCGTTTGTGGAGGCTGTAAATCCCCAGATTGCGCTGATCAGCACTTCCTCGATTCAGGAGCCCGACACGCCCGCTTCTTCCGTTCTCAAGCGCTATGGGAAGGCGGGCGCCGGGGTGATCGTGACCCAGGAATACCCGCGGGGCGTTGAACTGACGCTGCGCGGCGGAAAGATCAGCGCGGAGGAGATCGTCTGGGATCTGCCCGATTACAGCCGATACGTTACCGCCGCCATCGACAGGAGCGACGATCTGCTGATCCTGCGCAGCGGCAGCGATCAGGATATATCGCTGGCGGGCTGGATCGTTTTTTCCACCAGGGGCGAGGAATGCGTCACCCTGCCCGCCGACGCGGTGCTGCCCGCCAACGGCGTTTTTACCCTCGGCACCCGCGCCACGGACGGGGACGCCGACCTGCGGGCGGATATCAAACGCCTGTGGCATAAATCCAAATTCGACCGCTGCGTCGTCTTTGACGCGTCGGGCGGCGTGGCCGCCGTCACCGACAACGGCATAGCGGAATAGGATGCAGCGGGAGGCTTTGCCTCCACTCCATAAAGGAGGCTGCGATCATGCGCGACCAGAAGAATTACTTTCCCTGCGGATGCGGGCAGCCCGTTCCGCCGGTTCCTGAACCGCCCCGCGGCGGATTCCTGATGCAGCAGATCATCGGCTCCGGCCGGGCGTATCTGCGCTATGAACGCTTTTCCCTGCCGCTGTGTTCCCTGCCCTGCGACGCCCGGCAGCCCGTACAGCTGACAGCCGTATCCGTGCAGGAATGCGGCGTGCGCGCCGAGCGCTGCGACGCTCCCTGCGGGCGCGGGCTCATGATGCAGGCGCACATTCCCCTTTGCTGTTCCCTGTGCGACGCCTGCGGCTGCGCCTTTACCGCATCGTCGCACATCGACGTACCGGTGCAGATGCGCCTGTGCGATCCCTGTCAGGCCGAGCGCGCGCACGCCGCCGCGAACGCCTGCGCGAGGCTGATCCGTTCCTGCTGCTGCGCGGACGGCGTCGCCGACGCCCTGCTGGACGTATGGGTCGAGGTCTGGCTCACCGCCTGCAGGCCTATGTACGGCGGGAACTGCCCGCCGCCCTGTCCCCCGCCGCTCCCCCTGTATCCCCAGCCTTACCGCGGCTGCTGACGCCGCTTTGACACCCCGCCGAAAAACTGCTTTACGGAGGCTGTACCATGCGCAAATCCCTACTGATCCTGACGCTGTGCCTTATCTGTCTGCTGCTGCCCGTCCGCGCGCTTGCCGGAACGGGCGAAATCAGCGGAACCGTGTTTGCGGACGACGGCAGCGGAATCCGCAGGGAGGGCGGGCGCACAGTCGCCGGCGCGGCGGTGACGCTGTTTAAGATCGGAGCGGACGGCGGCGAAACGCAGCTTGCCCGGGTCACGACGCAGGCCGACGGCGCGTACGCCTTTACCTCGCTGAGCGCGGGACGCTACCGGCTGCGCGCAACACTGCCCGATACGTTCCTTTTCATCCTGCCCAGGGAAGGCGGAAGCGTCATGCTGCCCGCCAGCGGATCCGACAGCTTTTCGCTGCCCATCGATATCGCCGACGGCCAGAAGGTGACCGACGCGCACATCGGCGCGGCAAGAAGCTCCACCTATATCAAGGTGCTGGCCTTTGAGGACCTGAACCAGAACGGCGGCCGCAGCACGACCGAATTGCTGCTGCGCGGCGTGGACGTGACATTGTACTACGAAATGAACGGCGAGCTTGTGGAAATCGCCTCCGCCCGCACCAATCAGGAGGGCGAAGCGCTGTTCCTGCACTTGACGCCGGGCACCTATCGCGTGGGCGCCGTGCTGCCCACGCCTTACATCATCGGCCCGCTGGGCGAAAAGATCAGCCAGTGGTACAACTGCGTTCCGCCGTCCGACAGCAACGCCGGCATGACCGGGCCGGTCACCGCCCCCAAGGGGGACAGCCTGGGTGTGGGCGTGGGCGCGGTCAGCTCGGGCAGCCTGACCGGCAGCGTCTGGTGGGATGAGGACTGCGACGGACGCCGTGGAAAAGGAGAAAGCGGTTACGCGGGAGCGACCGTTCAGGTCGTGAGCTCCACCGCGGGCGTGAACCGTTCGGTTACGACCGGCAGGAACGGCGAATATCACTTTGACGGCCTGCTGGCCGGGAATTATACGCTGACGGTCACCCTGCCCGAGGACGCGATGTTCACCGTTCCGGGAGGGGACTCGCTGCTGACCGAGGGCTACGCTTTCACGGCTTCCCGCACCGTCACGGTGCAGGATCAGACCGTGGCCGAGGTTTACCCCGTCGGCGTGATGCCCGCGACCTCGCTGCGCGTTACGCTGTACAACGACGTGAACACCAACGGCCTGTACGATGAAGGCGAGCCGCCGTTTGCCGGCGCTTCGCTCGAAGTGCTGAAAAACGACGCCGTGCGCGCTTCCGCCCTTTCGGACGGCGACGGCGTGGCGCGCATCCCCGTGCTGCGCGGCGGCGATCAGGAGGTGCGGCTTTGCCTGCCCGACGGCCAGGTGTTCACGGTGGACGGAGCGCAGAACGATTTCAGCGCGCTGGCCGCCACCGACAACATGACGCTGCCCGTTACCGTTCCCCACGGCGAGGAGGTCAGCCTTTTCGCAGGCGTTACCCTGCCCGCCTCCGTCAGCGGAACGCTGTTTGACGACGTGAACCTGACGGGCGTGATGGAAGACGGCGAAAACGGCCTTGCCGGGTTCACCGTACAGGCCGTCAACGCGGAAGGAACCGTAGCCCTGCAGGCCGTTACCGACGAAAACGGCAAATACGGCTTCCGCAATCTGCTGCCCGCCCCGCACACCATCCGCTTCCTGCTGAAAAACGCTTACGTGGCTTCCGACCTTTCCGAAGCCGGTATGCCCGATGAAAACCATATCGCCTCCCAGACCGCAGAATACGGCGAGACCGCCGTGCTGAGCCTGACACCGGGCCTGAGCCTGGACGCCGTGGACGGGGGCATTTTCCGCAGCGCAACGGTTTCCGGCTGCGTCCTGCTGGACACCGGCATTCCCTCGCTGCCCGCTTCCGGCGGCATGGAGGGCGTTACGGTCACGCTGCTGGACGAAGAGGATCGCCCCGTATCCTCCACCACCACGACGCGCACGGACGCCGACGGCGCGTATTATCTGAAAGGCGCGCTGCCCGGCAGCTATAAATTGCAGTTCACCCTGCCCGATCATGGCGCGTTTTCCGATACCGCGCTGGACGAAAGTTCTATCCGCAGCGACGTGTTTTCCCTGCAGGTCGCCGACGATCTGGAATGGGAGCCCGTGTACGCCATCTATACCGGCAGCCTGGAAGGCGCGGTATACCGGAGCGCGCTGATGAACGGAAAGCGGGATGACGGCGAGGAAGGGCTGGCCGGTATCCGCCTCCAGATGGAAAACAACGATCTGGGGCTTTCCTATGAAACGGCGACGCAGGCGGACGGGCAGTACAGCTTCCCCCATCTCCGTCCCGGCAGCTATACGCTGCGCATGACGCTGCCCGACGGGCTGTGCTTCGCCTACGACGAATCCTCCCCCGTAGCGGCGCAGGTAAACGCCGCCGCAGAGAGCGATATCCTCATCGGGATTAACGATCAGCAGACCAGCCGCGACATTGCCGCCGCCGCGCCCGCCGCGCTGCGCGGAACGGTGTATTTCGACAGGGAGAACAACGGCGATCAGGATGCCGGGGACAACGGCGCGCCCGGCGTGACGCTGTCCTTCACCAGCACGGATACCGCGCTTTCCTATACCGTGCTGACCGATGGGGACGGGCTGTTCAGCCTGGACGCGCTGGTGCCCGGCAGTTACCTTCTGCGCGCTACGCTGGACGCCGACTGCACGGTGGCCGACAGCAACGCGGCCCAGCTGAGGGACGGCTATTGGATGTCGCGGGTCACGCTGACCGACGGCATGGAAGCCTGGCTGCAATATCCCGTTCTCCGGTACGCGTCGGTCGCCGGCCATGTATGGAACCTGGACGGTTCGCTGAACGGCGTATCCGGCCGCGCCGTTACGCTGTATGCCGAGGGCGTTTCCGAGTCTCTGGGCGAGGCCGTGACCGACGAAAGCGGGTTTTTCCGGTTCTCTTCCCTGAAGCCCGGCAGCTATAAGCTGACCTGCGATCTTCCCGACGCGCGCTATCATTTCGCCCGGCCCGCCGACGCGGAGATGTATCCGGGCACGCCCGACGTTCCGGTTGGCTATTACGATTATTTTGCGGTCGCCATGGGCAGCGATATGTCCGCCTGCGATATCGGGATCGGCGCGATGGGCGAACTCGGCGATACCGCCTGGCTCGATCTGAACGGCAACGGTTTGCAGGACGGAAACGAGCCCTGCCTTCCCGGCATCCGCATCGCGCTGTACCAATACGGCGAACTGGCGGCCGAGACCGTGACCGACAATCAGGGACGCTACCGCGTGACCGACCTGTATCCCGGCGTTTATACGCTCAAAGTTGCCTATCCCCAGGAACTGAAGCCCACCCGCATACGCGACGATTTCCCGCTGGCGGCCAGCGTGCTCTCGCCCAGCGAGGATACCGTCGCCGAGGCGACGGGCGTGGTCGTTCCCAGCGACGGACGAAACCTGAACTGCGATTTCGGCTTCGTCCTGCGCCAGGAAGGCGTATATCCCGCCGAGCTCAAGCAGCTGTACGCCACCGACTGGAGCTATGGCGGAACGCGGAGATAAAAAACGAAACCTCAGAAACAAGCGGGAACGCGAAGGATCATCCCTCGCGCTCCCGTTTTTACTATTATATCAATTATAAGTGCTATGATGCAAATGATGAAAAAGAGAAAACGACGAGGGCGCTGCCCTCGAGCTCCCGCCGGGGAGGGAGCCAGTCCGGGCCCTTTGGCGCAGGTTTTAGGGGCCCGCAGCGCCCGGAAATTGATCCAGTGGATCAATTTCAGCGAGGGCGGGCCGGAAGGCTCCGGATCGCGCAGGCCCTAACGTTTCCTTCCCTGCTCCTCATTCGCCCTTCGTGAATTGGCTCTTAAAAACCCCGTCACGCCCTGTCGTCCGCGGTAAACGGATCGCCGCACTGGGGACAGAACCTGGGCGGATTGGCCGGATCGTCGGGCACCCAGCCGCATTTATCGCAGCGATACGCGCGGACGGGCTTTTTCGCGCCGCAGCCCGAGCAGAAATTGCCGTTATTGGGCTGTCCGCAGTTGGGACAGAACCATTTGCCGTCAGTATTCGCTGCCGCCGCCGGCGCGGCCTGAGCGGCGCCTGCCATGGCGGCGATCCCCTGGGTCAGCACCTGCTTGAGCTGATCCTGAAGCAGATCCTGCTTTTTCATTTCGGGATCGAGCGCGCGGCGGATCTCCTCGGCCTGGCGCTCATAATTGATGTACGCCTGGCTGTAGCGGTCTTCCGGACGGTTGTCCGTCAGCTCGAATTCGATCTCGCTGAAATAGGGAGAATTGACCAGGATCGTGATCCGGAACTCATACTCGTATTCATAGCGGGGCGGATTATAGCTGACGCGCTTGCCCTCGGCATCCTTGGTGTAGATCTCGTCCCTGTGCTCCTTCACGTCCACGGTGCAGGAAGAAACCTGGTCCAGCCCGATGATATCGGGATTGCGGTCCTGCCAGTTGCTGTAGCGGGTGACGAAGAACTGTCCCTTGCTTTCATCGATATAGATCTTCATGCCGTTGCCGAGCACGCGGTTGGGATGAAGATCATGCAGGCGGCGGGCGTTTTCCTCGCGGTATGCCAGATGCTGCTTGATCTCCTCCACCGTGGACTGGCGGCGGTCCGTCATCCAGGGAGAAAGCTTCGCGGCGCAATCCTTGCAGCAGTTGCCGTCCTCGAGCTTGCGGTTGCCGAGCAGGCCGATCTTCTGGCCGCAGATATCGCAGTATTTCTTATCAAAGAGGCCCATCTTATTGCCCTCCGTTTATTCGTCAGGTGATATCGTTTTCATCAAAGGGATCGCCGCACTCGGGGCAGAACTTGGGCGGGTTCGTGGGATCCAGGGGCTCCCAGCCGCACTTGTCGCACTTGTACAGAGGCGCTCCGGCGGGCTTTTTCGCGCCGCATTCGGTGCAGAACTTGCCCTTGTTCACCGCGCCGCAGGCGCAGGTCCAGCCGTCGGCGGCGGGCTTGGCCGTTCCGCATTCCGGGCAGAACTTGCCGGTGGCGGCAGCGCCGCACTTGGGGCATTTCCAGCCGTCGGCAGCGGGCTGCGCGGCGGGCTGCTGGGGCGTCTGCGCCGCCATCTGGTACAGGCTTGCCGCGTTCATGCCGCCCACCTGCTGCGCCATGCCCATGCCCATAAAGCCCATCATCGCGCCGTTCTCGTTCTTCGCGGCGTCGCGCATGGCCTGGGCCTGCGCTCCGGCCAGCTGCGCGGCTGCCAGGCGCGGATCGCGCAGAGCGGCTGCGCTCTGCAGATTCTTGATCATGGCCTCGTCTTCCTCGGAAGCGGTGACCGAGCTGACGCCGAAGGAAACGATCTCCACGCCGCGCAGGTTCTGCCATTTCTCGCTGAGCACGTCGTTCAGCGCGTCGGCGATCTCGGTGGTATGTCCGGGCAGAGCGCTGTAACGGATCCCTTTCTCGGAGATGCGGGCAAAAGCGGGCTGCAAGGCGGTGAGCAGCTCGGTTTTCAGCTGGCCGTCAATCTGGCTGCGCAGGTAATTGCCTTCCACATTGCCGCACACGTTGGTATAGAACAGCATGGGGTTGGTGATGCGGTAGCTGTATTCGCCGAAGCAGCGGATGGCGATATCGACGTCCAGGCCGATATTGGTGTCCACCACGCGGAAAGGCACGGGATTGGGCGTGCCGTATTTGTTGCCGACCAGTTCCTTGGTGTTGAAGTAGTACACGCGCTGATCCTTGCCGGCCTGGCCGCCGAAGGAAAGGCGCTCCCAGGTGAGCTGCAGCAGCTCCTTGATCTTGCCGAAGCCCAACTCTCCGTAGAAAATGCTGGGTTCAGCGTTCTGGTCGAAGATATACTCGCCGGGCTCGGCGCAGAAATCCACGATCTTTCCCTGATCCACCACCATCATGCACTGGCCGTCGGCTACGGCAATGACCGAGCCCTGGCTGATCACGTTGTCATCCTCGCCGCGGCTGCCGCCGAAGCGGTTCTTGGTCTTTTTCTTCGCTTTGGCCGCCAGTACGTCGGCGGCCAGGCTGTCGGCATAGAAGTATTCCTTCCATTGGCTGGCAAGCGTGCCTCCCAAAGCATTCAGTCCCGCGCTGATCAGTCCCATAGTTCATCTTCCTTTCCATAATTAAGATTTTTTATTTTGATTGATCCGCCCGAACGGCGGGAAAAAGCGATCAGACCTGCGGCTCCATATGCAGTACCATAGCGCCTGAGAAATCAAGCTCCAGCGCGCTGCCGGACAGGGCGCAGTCATACCCGGCGGCATAGGCTATATGCACGGTTTCGCCGTCCATATACCAGGTTACGCCGGGCACGGTAAAGCCGCTCATGACAAACTCGCATGTGCCGTTGGCATGCAGCGTAACGGAATATTCCGCGCCGAGGATGGCCGCGTCATAGCTGTATCCGCCCGCCTGATACGAGGTAGCCAGGTATTTCACGTCCATCAGCAGTTCGCCCGGGAGCTCCTCGGCCTTGGGCGCGGCGGCGGGCGGCGGCGTTTCGGGGTGCAGGTCATAATAGTACTCCTGCATGGCGTGCCTGTACTTTTCGGGGATCTCGGCTTCGGGATCCTGGCAGAAATAAGCGGAGCCCGAAGCAGTCTGGCCCAGATGCAGGAATTTGCCGTCCTCGATCAGCTCAAGCGACTGCTCGCCGAACATCACATGGCCGTTATAGGATTTGAGCACCGGATCGCGGTCCTCGTCGTTCAGCGTCGCTGTTCCGTCGGCGTTGACCGTCAGCAGCATCAGGTAATCCATATCCTTGATGGGATTGAACTGGCCGCCGCCGGAATCCACCCAGACGCCGTACCATTGACCCACCATGGGCAGGTATTGCTCGGGCCTGGCGGGAACGAACGTGTCCTCGTCGTCTCCCCCCATCGCAGCGGGAGAAGCGAGGGAATCATCGTCGCGCGCAAAGATCATGGCCAGTCCGTCCTCGGCGGCGACCAGGCAGCCTTCCGCATTCATGCCGATGGGCGTCGCGGGCGCGTCAACGCCGGTCAGATTCATATAGATGAAACCGTCCTGCGCGTACCAGGTGAGCGGCATTTCGCCTTCCACGTCCATCACGCCCGTGCCGTCGGCGTTCAGCGTCATCGTGGCCGAGAAGCCGATATCCTCCGCGGCCATCGTTTCGCCGCCCTCCATGACGTCGCGCAGCTTCCACACGCCCATCGCGGCGTCGATATCGCCGACAGGCAGCAGACCGCTGTCCTGCGGCGCGGGCGCGGGCGCGGGAGCGGGCTCTTCGGTCGCGGCCGGGGCTGCCACGGGCAGCGGCTCCGATACCGTTTGCCGCCACAGCGCCTCCGGATCGGGCATTTCAGCGGCCGCGGCATCAACATCAAGCAGGGTGATCTCGTTGCCGTTGCCCAGATGGCCGCCGTTCCATATGTTCAGCTTGGACTTCAGCGCCTTCAGCTGATCCTCGGTGGTGGACGCCGGGAAAACGGTCGTCACGCCGGTCTGCGGCACGCCGCCGAAGGGGCCGCCGTCCACAAAGCGCTCGGCCTCGGAGAACAGGCAGGTGATGGCGTTCAGGTTTTCGCAGGCGTAGAACGCGCCGCTGTGAATCTCCTTCACGCGGTCGGTCAGCGTCACTTCGCGCAGCGCGCTGTGGTTGAAGACTCCCTCGTCCACGATCTCGGCGTCGATCACGATCGACGCGAGGCCCATGCGGTTGAAGGCGTTCACGCCGATGCGGCGCAGATGATTGCCCCAGCAAACGCGCTCCAGCGCTGTGCAGCTCTCGAAGCAATAGTTGTCGATCTCTTTCACGCCGTTGACAAACAGCACGTCCCGCAGGCCGCGGCACAGCATGAACGTGGCGCGGCCCGTCGATTTCAGCGGCGCGTAGCAGACCACCAGCTTCAGCTGCTGGCAATAGCTGAACGCGCTGTCCTCGATGGTCTCCACCGTTTCCGGAATCACCACGCTGCGCAGGCGCAGCCAGTCGGTCCGATTGGTCGCCACGTCGGTATCGGTATAGTCCCGGGCGCGGTCAAACGCGTTCTGGCGGATGCCGCGCACCGCCGCGCCGCCGATCGTCCGCGGGATCACCACGTCGACGGCATCGCCCAGATAGGCCGTGATCATGCCGGTATCCGCGTCAAACTCAAAGTCGCCTTCGGGGCTGGCTTCCATCGGCATTTCAACGACGGGCTCCGCCGTATAGGCCGTTCCCTCGAAAACGTCCTCCGGCAGGATGGCGGGATCGCACAGGATCGTAACGTCCTTCAGATTGGCGCAGCCCCTGAACGCGCCCGCGCCGACCGATTTCAGGCTGGCGGGCAGCGTGATCTCCGTAAGGCCCAGGCAGTCGCGGAAGGCTTCCGCGCCGATGGTCTCGGTGGTGTAATACAGATCGACCGTCTCGACGGCGGAGTCGGCGAACGCCTCCGCGCCGATGGTTTTAAACTGATCGCTGTGGGTGACGCGGTATTTTTTCAGCGTCTGATTGTCCCTGAAAACGCCGTCGCCCAGGCCGGTAATCTGCGTATGATCCCAGGTGTGCCACAGCTGCAGCGTTTCCCTTTCCCCGGTATACGCGCTCAGATACAGCGTGCCGTCGTCGTACGCTTCAAAGGACACGCGGTCGTTCTCGGGATAGTCGCAGTCCGTCGGATTGTTGATCCACACCTTGCAGCCTTCCACCTGCGCGTCGATCAGCGCCTGCCAGGCCAGCTGGTTTTCCTGCGTGCTGTCCCAGGGCAGATCGACGTCCTCCAGGTACGTATCGGCGAAAGCGTCCGCCGCCGCGTCGATCATGGAATACGCGTCGAGCTCGAGGTAATTCAGATTGGTGTTCGCGAAGGCGCGCTCCCCGATCTTTTCGATCGCGCCGCCGATATGCACGTCCCGCAGGGACGCCCGGCGGAACGCCTCGTCGCCGATCACCCGCAGCCCCGCGGGCAGGTTGAGTTCCGAGCCGAGATAGGTTTTCTGGAAAGCGCCATCGCCGATCTCCTCCAGGCCGCTGCCCCAGGAAACGTTGTAGCCGTCCATGCCGTCAAAGGCGTAGCTGCCGATCTTTTTCAGGCTGTCGGGCATTCTGAGCACGTTCAGGTCGTTGCTGCCCTCAAAAGCCATGCTTTCGATCTCGGTAACGCCTTCAGGAATATCCACATACACGACGCGGCTTCTCTCAAATGCGTACATGCCGATGGCTTTCACGGGCGTTCCGTCGATTTCGGCGGGCAGATCGACGCGCAGGGCATCGCCGGTATACCCGGTAATGGTGCCGGTTTGCGCGTCAAAGGTCAGCGTTTCGGGAGCGGGCGTCCAGTCGTAACGCACGGCGGGCTGCCCGCTGGGCTGGATCTGGTCCTCCTCCAGGTTGATTAGCGCCGCGCGGTAGGCTTCCAGCTGATCGTCGGGCACATAGACCACCAGATCGTTCGACAGCACGCTCAGGCAGAAATCCGGGCGGGAAAAAACCGGGCACTCGCCCAGGAAGGTGATCTTGCTCAGGCTCTCGCACCAGCTGATCGAATAATCGATCACGGCCACGGAGGCCGGGATGGTCAGCTCCTTCAGATTGGGCAGGGAGTGGAAGTTGTTGTACTCGATCGACTGCAGGCCCTCGCTGAGCGTAACGCGCTCCAGGTTTTCGCAGTTGTTCAGGCAGCTGCTGCCCAGGCTGCGCACGCACTCCGGAACGGTCAGGCCGGTCACTTCGGCATTGTTGAGGAACACAGCGTCGCCCACCGTGCGGACTGCGTAGCCTTCCGCCGTTTCGGGCACGGTCACCTCTCCGCCCGCGCCTTCATACCGTCCGATGCCGCCCTGATTGGAGCTGTAAATCCATTCGGATCCCTGCTCCGCATACGCCGCGCAGACGATACTCAGGATCAAGGCGAGCAGAAAGATCAATCCTTTTCTCATGTATATGTCCCTCCTTATAAATTTCCATCCTTTATATTACTATATTTTGCATCGCTTTGCAAGAATCGCACAGAAAAAAGCCCCGAAAGGGCTTTTTGAAAACAGGTTTTTTAGATATCATATTATTCACGTTCTAAGAGCCATAATGCAAATGGGGAATTAAGATCAGGAAGAACGACGAGGGCGCTGCCCTCGAGCTCCCGCCGGGGAGGGAAGCCCCTCCCCGGACC